>CACZXF010000031.1 GCA_902785105.1 uncultured Eubacteriales bacterium
TCATACTTGAATCCATGTTATGATGTAGCGCCGTATACCTGACCGGTACGTACGGTGCAACGGGAGGGGCGAGGGCTATGGCCCTCCTTCTACCCTATGTGAATGGGGGAATGATTCGCATAAAAAATGCGGCCCTGCATAGGCAAGGCCGCGATGATAACCGAATATATCAGCCGATGATGAAGGGCTTGAGCTCCTCCATGAGATCGTCGCAGTGATCCGCGTAAACTTCGAGGGTGATCGGCTTGGACAGGTCCAGGCTGAAGATGCCCAGGATGGATTTTCCATCCACGACATGACGGCCCACGCGAAGGTCGATGTCGTAGGGATAGCGGTTGGCGATGTTCACGAAAGTCTTGACATTCTCTGCCAGACTGAGCTTGATGTTGACAGCTTTCATTGCGATTAACTCCTATCATTGGGTTTTAGCGGATGTATTCCACATCCTTTGGCTAATATTATCATACAACTTTTCGCCAGATATTTCAAGCATAATTGCTCATTCGCACAAACTTAATTTGTCCTGATTCACTATGTCGGTGAATTATGTAAAGATAAATGAAAGTTGAAAAAACCTATTGACATTTGCCGGGACCTGTAGTATAATCTTATTCGTTGACCGGGCAAGAGCAAAGCAAAAGCCCGAAACACCAATGCCGAATGGTGTAATGGTAACACGGATGACTCTGACTCATTTGTTCCTGGTTCGAGTCCAGGTTCGGCAGCCAGACATGCCTCCATGGTCAAGCGGTTAAGACGTCGCCCTCTCACGGCGAAAACTGGGGTTCGAGTCCCCATGGAGGTGCTTTTAAGAACCCCTCGAGCAATCGAGGGGTTCTTTGTATATGTTGGAAAAGGAGGATACAGATCCATGAAGAAGCTCATCTCCGTACTGCTGTTGTTCGCGCTGCTGTGCTGTTCCACGGCCCTGGCCAGCGACAAATACGATCTGGATGATTACGGCTATCGCTACGTGGACACCAAGGGCCGCGGCTCATTGGTCTTCCAGAAGGCCCCTCGCGGCAAATCCATCCCTGGCTTCAAGTATTACACCGGTGACAAGATCTACGTCAACCTCTACTGGCGCTCCGAGGGCTACGCCATGGCCTATGAGGATGGCACCTACGGCTATGTCGATGCCAGTTACATCAACTGGGGGAGCGGCAGTTCATCGTCCTCAAGCAGTAGCTCCGCTTCCATCCCTTCCTATGTGAAGGATCTGGATGACTTCGCGTACAGGAGAGTCAGGAGCAATGGCCGCGGCTCCCTTGTGTTCCAGAAGGCGCCCCGCGGCAAGTCCATGTCCGGCCACAGGTTCTACGACGGCGACTGGATCTATGTGAATGTGGACTACCGCAAGGAGGGCTACGCCGTCGCCTACGAGGACGGCGAATATGGCTATGTGGACGCCAGCTACATCGACTGGAGCAGCAGCAAGAGCTCAAGCTCCAGTTCCAGCAGCTCCAGCGGCATCCCCTCAAGTGCCAAAAATCTTTCCAACTTCGAATGGCGCGAGGTCGATTCCGACGGTCGCGGCTCCCTGGTCTTCCAAAAGGCCCCGCGCGGCAAGTCCATGTCCGGCCATAAATTCTATGATGGCGACTGGATCTATGTCAATGTCAACTACCGCAAGGAAGGCTATGCCATCGCCTATGAGGACGGCGAATACGGCTATGTGGACGCCAGTTATATCGACTGGTAAAAATACAGAGAGATTGAATATTTATACACCCGCGCACACGATTATGCAGAGCAGCGTGGGTGTTTATTATTGAAGTAAATAATACACGGGTAATTAACCATGTATAAATGTTATATTATGAATATTTATACGCTTTTAACTTGAAACTGAGGCTTTACAGGCATATAATAGGTGTATATTTTGAATACAAGGACGCGACAGCATGAAAATATTTATAGACGGCAGTGCCGGCACCACGGGCCTGCGGATTCGTGAGCGCCTGGCGGACCGGGTGGACATCGAGCTGATCCAGTTGACCGAGGATAGACGCAAGGACGCTGACGCCCGCCGCGAGGCGCTGAATGCGGCGGACATCGCCTTTCTGTGCCTGCCCGACGCGGCGGCGGTGGAGGCTGTGAGCCTCATCGACAATCCCCGCACCGCCGTGATCGACACCTCCACGGCCCACCGCACCGCCGGGGGCTGGGCCTACGGCATGGCCGAGCTCAGCGGCCAGCGGGAGCGCATCGCAGGCTCAAAGCGCATCGCCAATCCCGGCTGCCATGCCAGCGGCTTCATTGCCCTGGTCGCGCCGCTGGTGAAGGCGGGGCTTGTGGCGAAGGACGCCCGGCTGGGCTGCTTTTCTCTGACCGGCTATTCCGGCGGCGGCAAGAAGATGATCGCGGAATATGAGTCCCTGGACCGCTCACCGCTGCTCAAGGGTCCCCGCCAGTACGGCTTGGGCCAGCAGCACAAGCACCTCAAGGAAATGGCTCACGTCTGTGGACTCGACCACGCGCCCGGCTTCTCGCCCATCGTGGGGGATTTCTACAGCGGCATGGAGGTGTCTGTGCAGCTCTTCGACATCGACATTGTGGCGGTCAAAGATGCCTATCGCGCCGCCTATCCCGGCCCTATGATTCGATACATGGAGGGCGCCGACGAGGCCGGCTTCCTCTCTGCCGCGGCCTACAGCGGGCGGGACGACATGGAGATCACCGTCTACGGTACCAACGACCGCGCCCTGCTGACTGCTCGGTTCGACAACCTGGGCAAGGGCGCATCCGGCGCGGCGATTCAGAATATGAACATACTGATGGGCGTCAGCGAGACAGAGGGTCTGGTGATTGGTTCCCATGCGTGAGGTACAGCTTCGTCCCCTGACAGAGGCGGACTACGACGACCTCCGGGCGCTGTGGATGACCATCCGCGGCTTCGGCATACGGGCGCTGGATGACTCCCGTGAGGATGTGACCCGCTTCATCCGCCGCAACCCCACCACAAGCGTGGTGGCCGTGGCGGACGGGCGCATCGTCGGCTCCATACTCTGCGGCTCCGACGGGCGGCAGGGGGCCCTCTACCACGTCTGCGTTGCCCGAAATTACCGCCGTCAGGGCATTGGCACAAAGATGGTGGGCTACTGCATGGAGCGCCTCCGGGAGATGGGCATCAATAAAGTGGCCCTCATCGCCTTCGCCAGCAACGACGTGGGTAACGCCTTCTGGCGGCGCATCGGCTGGAAGCCCTGCGATGTCAACTATTACGAGTTCGTGCTGAACGAAAAGAATATCACACAGTTCATAGGAGCGGATAGCGATGATCAATAGTATAACGGGCGGCGTGACGGCAGCTCAGGGCTTCCAGGCCTCCTGCTGCGCGGCGGGCATCAAATACAAGGACCGCGTGGACATGGCGATGGTCTACAGCGACGCGCCCTGCGCTGTGGCAGGCGTGTTCACCAGCAATGTGGTGAAGGCCGCGCCGGTGGTGTGGGACCGCCAGATCGTACAAAATGTGAAGCAGGCCCAGGCGGTGGTGGTCAACGCCGGCATTGCCAACGCGGCCACCGGCCCGGCGGGCATGGCGATGTGCGAGGAGACCGCGGCCTTCGCCTCCAAGACGCTGAATATTCCCGCCGAATACGTCCTCCTGGGTTCCACCGGCGTCATCGGCCCCGGCCTGCCGATGGACAGAATCACCGCGGGTGTGGGGATGCTGGCGGAAAAGCTCTCCGATACCCTCGAGGCCGGCACCGCGGCCAGCAAGGCGATCATGACCACGGACACCGTCAACAAGGAGTGCGCCGTGACTTTTGAGCTCCCCGCCGCAGACGGCAGCGGCAGCGTGACCGTGACCCTGGGCGGCATGAGCAAGGGCTCCGGCATGATCCACCCCAACATGTGCACCATGCTGTGCTACATCACCACAGACTGCGCCATCGCTCAAGCCCTGATGCAGCGGGCCGTGGAGGACATCGTGAAGGACACCTTCAACATGATCTCTGTGGACGGCGACACCAGCACCAACGACACGCTGCTGGTCCTCGCCAACGGCAAGGCGGGCAACGCGCCCATCACCGCTGATGGTGAAGCCTATCAGACCTTCCGCGAGGCCCTGTTCACCGTCTGCCGCGCTCTGGCCATCAAGATGGCGGGGGATGGTGAAGGCGCGACCCGCCTGATGGAGATGCGAGTTATCAACGCCGACACCAAGGAACACGCCCGCACCCTGGCTCGCTCTGTCATCGGTTCCAGCCTGGTCAAGGCCATGGTCTTTGGCAAGGACGCCAACTGTGGCCGCATCCTCTGCGCGCTGGGCTACGCCGGGGTGGACTTCGACCCCGCCGTCATCGAGCTTTATCTTCTGGGAGAAAATGAAAACCTCTGCTTCTATAAAGACGGCTGTGTCCAGAACTTCGACGAGGATAAAGCCCTGGCCATCCTCTCCGAAAATGCGGTCCGCTTCCGCGTCGATATGAAGATGGGCGATCAGGAGGCCACCGCCTGGGGCTGCGACCTCACCTATGACTATGTGAAGATCAACGGCGACTACAGGTCGTAAACACTTGGCTTAAATGCAACTGTGATTCTCCGACTCCACGGAGGGATTGTATATGGACAAGAATTTTTCAAACGCCGAGCGGGCCGAGGTTTTGACCCAGGCGCTGCCGTACATCAAGAAGTATAACGGCAAGATCGTGGTCATCAAGTACGGCGGAAACGCCATGATCAACGAGCAGTTGAAGCAGCAGGTGATGGAAGACATCGTCCTGCTGTGGCTCATCGGCGTGAAAGTGGTGCTGGTCCACGGCGGCGGCCCGGAGATCAGCGAGACCATGCAGAAGCTGGGCAAGGAAGCCGTGTTTGTGGACGGCCTGCGGGTGACGGACAAGGAGACGGTGGACATCGTCCAGATGGTACTGGCAGGCAAGATCAACAAGACGCTGGTGAACCTGCTGGAGATGAAGGGCGGCAACGCCATGGGCCTGTCCGGCATGGACGGGCGGCTCATCGAGGCGAAGGTGAAGGATGAACGCCTGGGCTACGTGGGCGAGGTCACGAAGGTCAACATCCAGCCGGTGCTGGATCTGCTGGAAAAGGGCTATATCCCCGTAATCTCCACCCTCGGCTGCGACGAGCAGGGCAACGCCTACAACATCAACGGCGACACCGCCGCCGCCAGCGTGGCCGGGGCGCTGAACGCCGAGCGCTTAATCATGCTGTCTGACATCCCCGGCGTGCTGCGGGACAAGGATGACCCCGCTTCGCTGATTCGGGAGATGACCATCCTGGAGGCCGCGAGGCTCCGGGACGACGGTATCATCTCCGGCGGCATGATTCCCAAGGTGGAATGCTGTGTGGACGCCATTATGAAGGGCGTACACAAGGTCATCATCATGGACGGCCGCGTCCCTCACTCCATATTGATGGAGATACTCACCGACGAGGGCGCGGGCACGATGGTCAAGGGAGGCTACAGAGAATGAATCTGATGAATACGGATAAAACTTATGTGGCGGGCACCTATGCCCGCTTCCCCGTGGAGCTGGTGAAGGGCAAGGGCTCCCTGGCCTGGGACGCCAATGGCAAGGAGTACATCGACCTGGGCAGCGGCATCGCCGTCAACGGCTTCGGCATCTGCGACGACGTGTGGCTGAAGGCCGTCACCGAGCAGCTGACCAAGCTGCCCCATGCCTCGAACCTCTATTACACCGAGCCCTGCGCGAAGCTGGCCGAGATGCTCTGCCAGCGCACGGGCATGAAGAAGGTCTTCTTCGGCAACTCCGGCGCAGAGGCCAACGAGTGCCTCATCAAGGTGGCCCGCAAGTACGCCGCTGAGAAGCACGGCTCTGACTGCTACACCATCGTCACCCTGAAAAACAGCTTTCATGGCCGCACGCTGACCACGCTGTCCGCCACCGGTCAGGATCACTACCACGAGCTGTACCAGCCCCTGACCCCCGGCTTCGCCCACATCGCACCAGGCGACATGGACGCTCTGAGGGAGCTGGCCAAGACTACCAAGATCGCCGCTGTGCTCATCGAGTGCGTGCAGGGCGAGGGCGGCGTGGTGCCGCTGGACAGGGCCTTCACCGACGCGCTGGCCGCCTTCTGCAAGGAGAACGACGTGCTGCTGGCCGTGGACGAGGTGCAGACCGGCAACGGCCGTTCCGGTCAGCTCTACGCCTATATGTGCTACGACCTTCACCCGGACATCGTCTCCACCGCCAAGGGCCTGGGCGGCGGCCTGCCCATCGGCGCGTGCCTGATGGGGGAGAAGGTCAAGGACGTCTTCGGCCCCGGCGACCACGGCTCCACCTTCGGCGGCAATCCCGCCTCCTGTGCCGGCGGCGTCAGCATCCTGAGCCGTATGGATGACGCCCTGCTGGAAGGCGTCCGCGAACGCAGCGCCTATATTTTTAACGAGCTTACCGGCGCGGAGGGCGTCGAGGCCGTCAACGGCCTGGGACTGATGATCGGCATCAAGACCGTAAAGCCCGCCCGCGAGGTAGTCGGGAAGTGCATCGAAAACGGCGTCCTGGCCCTCACCGCCAAGGACCGCGTCCGCCTCCTGCCCGCCCTCAACATCCCCATGGACCAGCTCAAAAAAGCCGTAGCCGTCCTGAAAGCGGCCTGCGCGGAATAAAAACTGTAGAACAAAAGCACAGTTCAAGTCGGACTGTGCTTTTTCTTTGAAGATTATTGACACCATATATGACACCATGCTATAATGCGATTGAGGTGGACATGATGTCAACATGGGAAAAGCTATTGAATAGAATCGGCAATTATCCAATGATTTGCGTTTTGAGGAATTGAGCAAGGTTCTTGTATCGTATGGATATGCGATGCAGCAGCCGAGGCGGGGAAGTAGCCATTATACCTTTCGGAAACCAGGCTGTGCACCGGTTACGATTCCAAAGCATGAACCCGTCAAGCGCGTATACATTGAGATGGTCAGAGATGTCGTAGAAAGCGAGGGGAGAGAGCATGAGAACCATTGAGGAATACATGGCGCTGCCGTACCGGCTTGAAATCATCCCGGATACCTCGGAGGGCGGCTACGAGGCGTCCTATCCGGAATTGCGCGGCTGCCTGACCACCGGGAAAACACTCGCGGCAGCGGCGGCTAACGCCGAGGATGCCAAAAGAGCGTGGCTGACAGCGGCTATGGAGGAGGGCTATCCCATTCCAGATCCTGAGAATAATGAAGAGTATTCTGGCCAGTTCAAGCTGAGGATCCCCAAATCGCTGCATCGCCAGCTCGCACAGCAATCCAGGCGCGAAGGCATCAGCATGAATCAGTATTGCCTTTACCTGCTGACACGGAACAGCGCAGGCCAGGCATAAAGAAATCCCCCTGAATCGACGTGGATTCAGGGGATTCTTTTATATCAGTCCGGGGAGGCCTCGGTGGGTTCGGGGGTGGGTTCGGGCTCGGGCTGTTCGGGGGAGAACAGCTTGCTCTGGAACTCAGGGGAGGCGGTGCCGGTCTGCTCCATGCCGTAGTCCTTCTGGGCGGACTTGACGGCATTGGAGGTCTTTTCGCCGTACTTGCCGTCGGCGTCGCCGGACAGATAGCCCAGCTCGATCAGCCGCTTCTGGAGGTCAGCCACGCTGTCGCCCTTGTCGCCGACGGTCAAGCTCTTATAGAGGTCCTTCGGGTCGGGAGTGGGTGCAACATTGGATTTCAGCTCGAAGAGCAGGGTCTGGTCGTTGCCGTCGTTGTAGGTGGTGACGGCCAGATACTTCATCTCCTCACCGGCATTGGTGAAGGTGTAGCGCTTCCAGAGGGTCTTGGGCGTGTTGGAGTTTACCGCCACGTCGGTCTGGCCGGCGATCTCGGCGTCCATGAGCTGGAAACCGGGGTTCTCGGTGTTGCCGCTCTCGGACTGGAACACGATCTTGATGATGTTCTGGGGCACGATGGTGGCGCTGCCGGTGTAGTTTTGCAGCAGCAGATCGAAGCCCGCGCCGGCCTCGGTGCCCTGGAGCTTGTAGACGCTGCCCCACTTGGAGGCGAAGTCGGAGGGCAGCATGTAGTCCTTCATCGTCAGCGAGAAGGTGAGGGTCTCAAATTCCTCGCCCTCCTGGGCAGCGATGCGTGCCGTGCCGTCGGATTTGATCTGGGTGGTGAACTCATAGGGCTCGCCAAAGGGCACTACCACGGTGGTCGGCAGCGGCTCGGGCGTGGCGGTGGGCACGGGCGTCGGCTCCGGCGTGGGGGAATCCTCCGGGACGGGCGTGGCGGTGGGGACGGGGGTCGCGGTGGGCACGGGCGTTGCCGTCGGCACGGTCTCATCCGAAACGGCCTCCGTTTCAGCTTCCACGGGTTCAGCTGTCGCTTCCACAGATTCTGCCGCAGCTTCTATGGGCTCGGCTGTAGCTTCCACAGGCTCAGACTCCACCTCGACGACGGGGTCCGCCCACATGAGGGCTTCGCTTTCAGTCTCCGGGGCTTCCGTGGTCACGGGCTCAACCTCGGCGCTGGCTTCCGTCGCTTCAACGGGCTGGGCCTCCGCCTCGGGCGCTTCCGCTTCCACTTCCTGCGCAGGCTCTTCCGTTGCTTCGGGTGCCGGTGTCGCCGTGGGCTCGGGAATGGCGGTGGGCTCCGGTGTCGCCGTGGGCTCAGGGGTGATGTAAACGATGACGGGCTCACCGCTGACGGTCTGGTCCTTCGGCGTCAGCAGCAGTTTGTCCACAACGACGCCCAGCACAATGCCGAGGATCAGCATGACGATAGCGCAGAGGATCATACGCTTCCGATACTGTGCGCGCAGTCTGCGGATTCGCCTTTCATTGGAATTCTGTCTCATGTCTGTCGTTCCTCCCGGATTTCATCTTAATAGCCGAACGATACTATTATATATTATACCTTCAAGCCCCGGCTTCCGTCAAGACAATTTGATTAAATTATGACGGGAAGGGCAAATTTTTCTATTTTATTTGGAAAATATTGTGAAGTCAGGTGCCGATTTCCCCTTCGACCTTTGCCAGATCCACCGAGGGCAGATCGGCCAAGGTTTCCATGCCGAAGTGCTGGAGAAACTTGTCCGTGGTGGCATAGAGGATGGGCCGTCCCAGTGTCTCCCGGCGGCCGCACTCCTCGATGAAGCCCTTGTTGAGCAATGACTGCACCGAATAATCGCACTTCACACCGCGCACCGCCTCGATGTCGCCCTTGGTGACGGGCTGGCGATAGGCGATGATGGACAGTGTCTCCAGCACCGCCTGGGAGAGCGGCTGCTTCTGAAGGGGCTGCAAAAAGGCCTCCACCTGCTCGGCGTACTTGGGGCAGATGGACAGGAAGATGGTGTCTCCGCTGCGGTTGAGCTGTATGCCCCGGTTTTCCAGTGTCAGATGGTCGCCCAGCGCGGAGAGGGCCTCGTTCAGCTCCGAGGTGGTCAGGTTCATGGCATGGGCCAGCGCGTCTATACGAACCGGGTCGCCCGAGACAAACAGTATCGCTTCGATGATCGCGCCCAGGTTTTCCATGCAGAAATCTCTCCTTGATGCCAATGTGTAATTCTCAATAATGCTATCACATTGAATTGTAACATTCAAGCGCGTTCGCGTTGCTTTTTGTGTCCGGCATTTGTCTTGATCTGTGGCAAATGTGACGCAAACCGGCAAATATGATATTTGTTTCAAATCTATTACAGAATGATTGCAAGACGTTGTAAAAAGATGTATAATGGACCATGATTAAAGGCTTCGCGGAAGGGTTTGATGCCTATGAGAAGATGGATTGCGCTGGCCGCGCTGATGGCGGTGTTTGCCGCCTGCGCGCTCAGTCCGAATACAGGTTATACGGAGGATGTGGACACCGTGCGCCTGGCCCGGGCGATCTACGCGCTGGCCCGGGACGACGGCTACGACGCCAAGCTGGCCATCGGCACGCTGGCCATGAACCGGGTGGCGAGCCCCTGGTTCGGGGACACCCTGGGGGAGGTGCTGGACGAGCAGCACCAATTTCCGCTGGGTCGTCGGTACGATGCCGAAAGTCTGGCCGCCGCCCACTCGGTGCTGGCCGGACGCCGGAATCTGGACGTCCATGCCCTCTACTATCAGTCCGCCGACGCCACGGAGCGCCGTTCTGACGCGCCGATACAGACCATCGGCCCCTTCTCGTTCTACGCCGTCGAAGCGCCGATCTGACAAACACGCAGGCCGCCGCCCTGATAAACCAGGATGGCGGCCTGCACATTGCCGGGGGACGTTTATTCCATGGCGGCCAAAATCAGCTTCGCCGTGCCCTCGTAGCCGAAGGCGGAGGTGTTGAGCATCAGATCGTAGTTCTGGCGCTCGCCCCAGGTCTCCTGGGTGAAGAATTTGTTGTAGTTGCGGCGCTGGTTGTCCTTTTTGCGGATGTAGGCTTCGATTTTGTTTTCCTCCACGTTGTCCACCTTGCGTACGCGCTCGATGCGCTCGGCCATGTTGCTGGCATAGATGAATACGTGGAGATAGGGGACGTGGGCCTCATTGCGCAATATGTGCCCCGCACACCGGCCCAGGAAGATGCAGGGATTCCGCCGGGCCAAGTCCTGAATCAACTGGGACATGGCGGAATAGGCCATGAAGGGCGTCTCGTTGATGGTTCCGCCGTAAGCGGCGTTGCCCAGCAGGGCGAAGTCGTGCAGTATGCTGCCGACGCCCTTTTCGTCGTAGAGCTTCATGGTGCCCAGGTTGAGCCCTCGCTCCCTGGCCGCAATGGCCAGCAGGTCGCCGTCGTAGAAATCGATGCCCAGTCTGTCGGCGAGGATGCGGGCCACCTCACGGCCGCCGCTGCCATATTCCCGATCAATTGCGATGCTTTGCATGGTCTGACCTTCCTTCTGTTGAATTGTTATGTATTTATTATAACCGCAACGGAAGCGAAAGGCAAGCAGAAAAATCAATGAATCAGAGGAGGATTTGTCGCTATGAAAAAGAAGGTTATCATCGGCGTGGTCATTGTGCTGGTGATCGTCATTGGCATATTCGCGGTCTACTGGGAGAACACCCACGGCAACCGCAGGCTCATCGACAACAAATACCGCTTCGACCGCGCCGTCATCAGCCTGCCGAACGGCAGCGTGGTGGAGGGCAAGGTGTCCTCCTGGATGGATTACAACGATTCCGACGTGGTCCAGGTCACCATCGACGGCAAGACCTATCTCACCAGCTACGTCAACGTCTGCCTCATCAATGATTGACAAGCATGGAGCGGCGCATTATAATTGAAGCAACATAACTGCGCTGTGCGGGATGGGAGGCGATGAACGTGAAGCGTCTTGTTCTGTTGATAATACTGGCGTCGCTGCTGGTCTGCGGCGCGGCGGCGGAGGGCATCGGGCTGACGGTCTGGTCCAACCGGGCCGACGATTGCTATCACTCGGACAAATACTGCGGCAATCCCGAGGGCGAGCGCTATGCCCTTTCGGAGGGGGCGGCCATCGACTTTGGCAAGCAGCCCTGCCCGGACTGCGTGACGCTGGACCCCTACAACCAGCCCAGGCCCGACGTGGACCTGGAGCCTGTGGACGCTGAGATCACCTGCGCGGAGCGGAGCGGCACCTGGGTATTCCGCTTCCCGGCGGCGCTGCTGGCTTCCATCCCGCTGAACAAAGGCGAGGGCCCCGAGGCCTCCGCGGCGCTGACGGCGGTGTTCGGCGAAAACCTCACCGACGCGCTGGACGCCACGCTGGCCGCGCCTGCCGGGGACGGTCTGGTGATGAGCCTGCGCTCCATCGAGGGCGATGCCTGGGTCGTGGTGCGCCCGAAGAAGTCCTTCAAGGCCAAGCGGCCCCTCTCCTGGGTGGCTGAGCATATCACCGTGGATATCTTCAACCCCGGCGTCTACACCGTCACCGGCGTGTCGGAGGTTCAGACCTACAAGCCCCCGAAGCACGTCACCGATCTGGACAGGGCGTTCTCCCGGAGCTATGACGACGTGAGTGTGGACACCTATTCCGAGGACGGCATGAGTATCGCCGTGGTCCGCACGGAGGCTGACGATGACAGGCTCACCGGCGTGATCCGCCTGGGCGCGTCGGACATCCCGGTCACGGGCTACATATCCAAGGGCAAGGCGGTGTTCTGCTGCCCGCTGACGGACGCGGAGCTGGAACTGCTGCGGGAGATCGCTCCGGTCTTCATCCCGAAGGATGAAATCGACGTGGCTCCGGACGCCTTCAAGCCCATCGCGACGCTGCCGCCGGACGTGTTCGCCGAGCCTGTTCAGGAGGACTGACATGGCCTCGGGACTCAGGGCGAAGCTCAACGCCATGAAATCTGCGAGCGCTCCCGCCGCGCCGGTGAAAACCTCCGCTGGGGTTCTGGTGAAATCCAGCCGTATACCGCTGGATAAAGCCATCGACGCGCTGTCGCCGGTGGGCCTGCGGCGCATGGGCTGGACGGGCGGCCCCTTCGACCCGCGAAAATGCCTGTTTATGGACACGGAGACCACGGGATTGTCCGGCGGCGCGGGGACGGTGGCGTTCCTCGTGGGCGCGGGCTACTGCGAAGGGGACAGCTTCGTCATCGAGCAATACCTGATGCGGGAATACGCCGACGAACCGGAGCTGATCGACCGGCTTGCAAATCGCATGGACAGCTTTGAGTGTGTCTGCACCTTCAATGGCCGACGCTTCGACATGCCGCTGCTGGAATCCCGCTTCACCATGTGCCGCATGCGGCACCGCTGGCGGGAGCTGGAAAATCTGGATCTGCTCTATCCCGCCCGCCGGGCCTGGAAGCTGCGGCTGGGAAGCTGCCGCCTGGGACGCATCGAGACGGAGATCCTCGGCATGGAGCGCCACGGCGATCTGCCGGGCAGCGAGGTACCCAAAAGATATTTTGAATACCTCAAAACCGGGGACGAGGGCCTGCTTACTGACATCATCGACCACAACCAGCAGGACATTGCCACGCTGGTGACGCTGCTGATCCAGCTCAACAAAATCAGCGCCGCCCCGGAAAAGCTCACCGACCAGCGGGACCTGTTCAGCATGGGCAAGACCCTCGAAAAGCAGGGGGAGTGGAAGCCCGCACGGGAGCTCTACCACATCGCCGCCCTTCCGCGCCCCCGGGGCACGCTGGCCGCGCTGACCGGCGAGCGGGTGGCGGGCATGGCCAACTGGCGGCAGTATCACCTTTTGCGCAGATCCGGCGACGTGGACGGTGCGATACAGGTACTGGAACAGATGCTCCAGCGCCGACAGATGCCCGGCGAAGCCTGCGTGGCGCTGGCGAAGCTCTACGAGCACAAGAAGAAGGACTGCCGACGGGCATTGGAATACACGGAGCTGGCGCGTCGACATGGTGTTGACGTGGCGGAGCTCGACGTGAGAGCGGCGCGTTTGCGCGGAAAACTTACCGACGATTGACATTTTGGAGGAAACAGGCATGGGTTTTTTTAGCGCGGCGAAGGCACAGATCGGGGGACAGAAGGCCTACCGGGCCCACATCGCGGCCAACGAGCTGGCCAACGACGGCAAGCCGGAGGAGGCCGCCGAGAAGTATCAGCAGGTACTGAAGCAATACGAGGAAGCCGTGGCTGGCGCGCCACAGCCGCCCAACGTCACGCTGGGCTACGCCATACTCCTGATGCGGCTGGGCCAGTTTGAGAAGGCCATGGACGTGATGCAGAAGCTGCGCCTGGACAAGAATCTCAAGGAGAACGACTGGTTCGACATCCGGCTGAACTATTCCGTCTGCCTGTGGAAGCTGGGCCATCTGGATGATGCCATCGCCACTGCCAAGCGCGCCATGCAGATCAAGACCTGCGGAGCCATCTACAACACTCTGGGCATGTACCTGGTGGAAAAAGCCGGTCAGACCGGCGATTTCGCGGAGGTCGAAGCCTTCAACGCCGAGGCTATGGACTACGACGACGAGGACCCCGGCATACTGGACAACATGGGCGGAATGTACGAGGCCAAGTCCAAATTCGCCGCCGACCCCGCCCCGGACCGGGAGAAGGCCAAGGAATACTTCGCCAAGGCCCACGCCCTCAAGCCCCGCCAGATCGTTACCATGTACGCCCTCGCCCGCATGTACCACGAGGACGGCCAGGACGAAAAGGCCCGCGAGGCGTTGAAGCCCGCTGAAAACCTCTACTATTCCGCCGTCTGCGCCGTCACCCCGGAGATGATGGAGCAGCTCAAGCGGGAAGTGGGATAAATTCATAGCATTCAATAGAGACAGCCGTTTCCGCTCTGAATGTCAGGATTCTCGGCTGTCTCTGTTTTCTATCATTGAATTGATATTCACCGGTCTATTCTGTAAACAGGGATTTGTCGGGATGCCTGTTCGAGGCCACCTCATCCGCCCTCACGGGCACCTTCCCCTCAAGGGGAAGGCAAGGGGCTGGGAACGGCGGGTCNCCTTTGGCAAAGTTGGTCTGGCCAAAGGCCAGACTGCCACGGCTCAAATCGAAGATTTGAGGCGCGGCACCGAAGCGCCGGATGAGGTGGATTCCCGCTTTCCCCGACAAATTCCAATTTGTCACGCCAACTCTACAGTTCTCCTGAATTATCAAATATTTTCTTCCATATAAATATTGCTTTTGTTAAGAAAATCTGCTATGATTAATATAACTGCGATGAAGGGAGGATATGCCATGCACGCAATCGAAAAGATATTGGCAAAAAACAGCGGCAGGGCGTCGGTGGAGACGGGCGAGATCGTCACCGCGAAGGTGGATTTCGCCGAGATCAACGATCTGTACCTGCAAACGGTCTATTCCTTTTATGAGATGGGCGGCGAAAAGGTCTGGGACAACGAGCGGTGCGCCTTCGTGTTCGACCACTACGCGCCGTGCCCGGATATCAAGAGCGCCTCAAACCACAAAGAGATGCGCGAGTTTGCCCAAAAGAACAACCTCAAATTCCACTTTGATACAAACTGCGGCGTCTGTCATCAGGTGATGCCGGAGGCCGGCGTGATCTATCCCGGCATGATCGTGGTGGCCACGGACAGTCACACCACCACCCACGGGGCCTTCGGGGCCATGGGCACCGGCTGCGGGGCCACGGACATGGCGACGATACTGATGACCGGCGAGCTGTGGTTTAGGGTGCCTGAGATCATCGAGGTCCGTCTGGAGGGCGAAGCGCCGAAGGGCGTCTATCCCAAGGACGTGGTGCTGGCGGTGCTGGGCAAGATCCGGGCCGACGGCGCGGTTTACAAGGCTATCGACTTCACCGGCAGCTATGTGGAAAACCTGAACGTCGCCGGGCGCATGACCATCTGCAACATGGCCGTGGAGATGGGCGCAAAGACCGCCTACATGCAGCCCAATCAGGATGTGCTGGACTACGTCAGCGCGCGGGCGGTCCGCCCCTTCGAGGTCATGCACACCGACCCGGATTTCGTCTATGCCGAAAGCCATGTGTTTGACGTCTCCAGACTGGAGCCGGAGCTGGCCTGTCCCAACAGCGTTGAAAATGTCCATACGCTTCAAAGCGTCATCGCCGACGGGCCGGTGAAGCTGGACCAAGGCTATATCGGCTCCTGTACCGGGGGCCGTGTGGAGGACATCGCCATCGCCGCGCATATATTGAAGGGCAGGCACATCCCCGCCTGGACGCGGCTGGTGGTCATCCCGGCCTCCGCCGCCGTGATGCAGGAATGCATGGCGAAGGGCTACATACAGGACCTGATGGCGGCGGGCGCGACTGTATCCACTCCCGGCTGCGGCGCGTGCCTGGGCGCTCACGAGGGCATACTCGCCCCCGGCGAGGTCTGCATCACCAGCACCAACCGCAACTTCCCCGGCCGCATGGGCTCCACCGAAGCGCGGATGTACCTTGCCAGCCCCGCCACGGTGGCCGCCAGCCTGTTAAACGGCTGCATCACCGACCCCAGACCCTATCTGGACTGAGGAGGCGACATATATGAAATCACAGATCACCGGCAAAATCATCGTCGTGGGCGACAACATCGACACCGACCAGATCTACCCCGGCCGCTTCCTCGCCATCACCGACCCGAAGGAGATCGGCAGCCACTGCCTCTGCGGCGTGGATGAGAATATCGCGGCGAATTTTCCCCAGGGCGGCATCGTGGTGGCGGGGCGCAACTTCGGCTGCGGCTCCTCCCGTGAGCATGCCCCCATCGCTTTAATCAACATGGGCGCGTCGGCCATACTGGCGGACTCCTTCGCCCGCATATTCTTCCGAAACGCGGTCAACCTGGGCCTCGTCCCCGTCATCTGCAAGGGCGTCTCCCAGAAGGTCGTCCCCGGTCAGACCCTGACCATCGACCTCGACGCTGGCACCGTCACCGTTCAGGAGACCGGCGAGGTTCTCCCCTGCGAGCGCCTCGGCGACCAGGCCATGAAGATCCTCGAGGCCGGCGGCATCAAGCCCATGATGCGGGCGAGGTTCGGCAAATCATGAAAACTGTCTCCGTCCCATGCGAGGGGCATGGGTAAAAATACAGGAGGAGGAATCACAATGGCAACCAATGAGAAGAAGGGCCTGCGGCTGTTCAACCTGCCGTGGCAGGCCTTCGCCATCATCACGGTAGTGGTGCTGGCGGCGACCTACCTGGGCGTGCTGCCCAAGGGCATGACCGGATGCTTCGTATTCATGATCGTCGTGGGCGACATACTGGCCTGGATCGGCGACCACACCCCCATCGTCAAGAGCTACCTGGGCGGCGGCGCGATCGTGGTCATATTCGGCTCGGCGCTGCTGGTCTACTTCAATCTGATCCCTGCCGCGTCTACCGTTGACGGCGAGACGGTCTACAACATGACCCTGCCCTTCGGACAGCTCGACCTGGTGGGCAACATCGGCACATTCTTCAAGACCACCGGCGGCTTCCTCGACTGGTACATTGCCGCCCTGATCACCGGCTCCATCCTCGGCATGAACCGCAAGCTGCTGGTGAAGGCCGCGGCCCGCTACTTCCCGGCCATCTTCGGCGGCCTGATCCTGGCCTTCGCGCTGTGCTGCGGCGTGGCGGCGCTGATGGGCTATCCCGTGATGAACGCCCTGCTGCTGATCGCCCTGCCCATCATGGGCGGCGGCATGGGCGCTGGCGCATCCCCCCTGTCCAAGATCTTTGAGAGCTCCGGCTCCATGACCGCGGCCGAGGCCCTCTCCGTCATGACCCCCGCCGTGGCCATCGGCAACGCTGTGTCCATCGTGCTGGCCGGCATCCTGGTGAAGGTCCTCTCCGGCAAGCTCAACGGCAATGGCGCGCTGATGCAGGCCGGCAGCATCGACCCCGCCGAGCTGGAGATCAGCCCCGAGATGCAGGCCAAGCGCGACCACATCACCCTCCCGAACCTGGGCGTCGGCCTGCTGGTCTCCGGCGGCTTCTTCTGCTGGGGCTACATCGTGCAGGGCGCGTGGAACGCCCTGGGCACCGGCATCACCATCCATGCCTATGCTTGGATGATCATCACTGTCGCCATCTGCAAGATCGCCAACGTCGTCCCCGAGTACATCGAGGTCGCCTGCTTCCAGTGGTTCCAGTTCATCATGAAGAACCTGACCAACGTGCTGCTGCTGGGCATCGGCGTGTGCTACCTTGAGATCGGCACCGTCATCAAGAGCTTCAGCATCACCTACCTGCTGCTCTGCGCGGCGACCTGTGTGGGCGCGTTCACCGGTGCGGCCATCGTGGGCAAGATCGTGGGCTTCTATCCCTTCGAGGCAGGCGTCACCGCGGGCCTGTGCATGTCCAACATGGGCGGCACCGGCGACGTGGCCGTGCTGTCCGCCGCCGACCGCATGGAGCTCATGCCCTTCGCGCAGATCTCCTCCCGTCTGGGCGGCGCTATCATCCTCTTGATCGCCTCCCTGATGCTCTCCGTGCTGGCCCAGTACCTGGTGTCCGCCAACCCCGAGGCCGTCAACACCGCCCTCCAGATGGCAAAGGACGCAGCTGCGGTCATGCCGCTGTGAGTCTGACCTGGTAAATTGAACTTTATCCGCCGAAACCCATCGGGCTTCGGCGGATGCCTATGTCATGGAAGGGGAAAGCGCCGTGATACGTGAAGCCATCGAAGCCGATTTGGACGGACTGCTCAGCCTCTATACCCACCTGCACGACAATCCCATTCCTGATAAAACGGAAGAACTTCTTGATCTCTGGCGGCGCATCCTGCGGGATGAACAGCACCACATCATCGTCGCGGAGGAGGACGGGCGCATCGTCTCATCCTGCGTCTGCGTCATCATACTCAATCTCACCAGAAGACAGCGGCCCTATGCCGTTATCGAAAATGTCATCACCGACCCCGCTTATCGGGGACGCGGCCTCGCCACTGCGTGTTTGAACCATGCCCGCGAAATTGCCCGGCGGGAAAACTGCTATAAAATGATGCTCATGACCGGTTCAAAGGATGAACAAACCCTCCGCTTCTACGAGCGGGCCGGGTATAACAGGAAGGATAAAACAGCCTTTGTGCAATGGCTGGAATGATTTATCGGGGTGAGAGTCTGTCACCACGACAACTTCTGATATATCAGATTAACCGGGAGGAAAAAGGCTTGAACAATCTATTGGAACTCTATTGGACCTTTGTGAAAATCGGCTGTGTGACCTTCGGCGGCGGCTATGCCATGCTGCCGATATTGGAGCGTGAGCTGGTGGAGAAGCGGGGCTGGACCACCATGGACGACCTGCGGGATTACTTCTCCATCGGCCAGTGCACGCCGGGCATCATCGCGCTGAATGTTTCCACATTCATCGGCGAAAAGCGGGGGAAGCTGCCCGGAGCCATCGCGGCCACCACGGGCTTCCTGTCCGCACCCATCGTCATCATACTCATCATCGCCGCCTTCCTGACCAACTTCGCCGAGCTGGCCGTGGTGCAGCACGCCTTTGCGGGGATTCGCGTCTGCGTGTGCGTGCTGATCGTCCAGGCGGTGCTCAGGCTGTGGAAGGGCAGCGTGGTGGACCCCTTCACGCTGGTATTGTATCTGGTGATCTTCGCCCTCAACGCCTTCGGCGGCCTGCTGCCGGTGAAGCTCCCGGCGGCGGTGCTGGTGCTGCTGGCCGGGGCGGCGGGCATTGCCATGTCCCTCCACAAAGCGGGAAAGGCGGGTGGCAAAAAATGATACTGCTGAAGCTGATGTTTGAATTCATCAAGACAGGCCTGTTCTCCGTGGGCGGGGGATTGGCCACGCTGCCCTTCCTCTATGAGATGTCCGATTCTACCGGCTGGTTCACCCATGCGGACATCGCGGATATGATCGCCGTGTCCGAATCCACCCCCGGCGCCATCGGCATCAACATGTCCACCTACGCCGGTTTCAAGACTGCCGGCGTCCCGGGCGGTATACTGGCGACACTGGCCCTGGCCCTGCCCTCGGTCATCATCATACTCATCATCGCCCGCTTCCTCAACAAATTCCGGGACAACAAGCTGGTGGAGGGCGCTTTCTACGGGCTGCGCCCCGCCTCTATCGCCATGATCACCGCCGCCGGGCTCAACGTGGCGAAGGTGGCGCTGGTCAACATCCCCGCTTTTCAGCAGAGTGGCAGTCTCTCCGATCTGTTCATCTGGAAGGCCCTGATCCTCGCCGTGCTGATCTTCGTCGGACAGCGCAAGCTCAAATGGAGCCCCGTGTTGTTCATCGCCATCTCCGCCGCCGTGGGCGTGATATTCAAATTTTAGAGCTATGGATTATCGGCACGAATTCGATAATTCCGATGGCGCTGAAACCTTTGCAGGAGTACAGACAAGGCAGATGCGAGGGTTGTAACGGCACAGAGCGCTTTCAACCCCGCACAGAGCCAGAAGCCCGCCAGACCCCACCGGGCGGACAGCGCCACCCAGGGCATGGGATGAGCGATGACGGCATTCCCACCCCGCAGAAGTGCCAGATTTGCCAGACACAGCAGAACGCAGACTAACCCCACCGCCCGCAGCCCCAGCGCCGCAGGGCGTACCGTGCCCGGCCGTATCCGTGACAGGCTCCAATTCCCGGCGCAAGCTGTCAGCGCGGCATAGAGCACCGCCAGCGCCAGCGCGGCGGGAACGCTCCCGGCCAGCATGAATTCAGCGTAACCATGGATGTGAACCTGTGTCGGACGCGGGTCCAGCGCGTTGGCCGCGTAGAAGCCGCCGACATACACCAGGATGACCAGCCCCGACAACCAGGCGTTTTTCAGCCGGGTCAGGCACAGTGCCGCCAGCAGCCCGAAGGCCGCGCCAAAGGCGAAGCCGTGATGGAGGGGGAAGGTCAGTTCTCCCACCTTTCCCAATGAAAACAGCATGAACGCCGCCACCACCGCGGCCAGTAGCAATCGGAGCGCCGCGCAGAGCTTTTCCAATGGGTCGGCACACATCGTGGGAGACGGCCCGCGCCATACCGCGCACCCTGCCAGCAGGCCGAACAGTGCGGAGGCCAGCAGTAGGCCTGCCCAACCCGCGTCCCCCAGCTGGGCGAAGAACAGCGCCAGCTCCCGCCCTGAGGCCAGTCCCACCCCCGCCATGCCCGTCAGCAGCCCCAGCGCTGCCCGCCATTCCGCCCGTCCACGCATAAAAACACCCCCCCTTCACACGGTATGCGTGGGGGAGGGTGATTATCCGATGGGCGCAATTGTTCATTCCTCGACTGTAAACAGGGATTTGTTGGGAAGATGTACACCCTTCTGTAGGGGCGGCGTTGCGCCGCCCGCCGGGTAGGACGATGCGTTTCGTTGAGGGCGGGCGCCGAAACGGCGCCCCTACAAGGTTGGTCTGATTCCCCGACAAATTCCAATTTGTCGGTGTGGTTTGAACAGCTCCATCTACATTAGCTTCGCGCAGGCCCGTGCCAGCTCATCCAGCGTGCCGCAGGGGACCATGTCGCAGTGTTCCTTGAGCCTCATGACGCCGCGCAGATACTGCCACTTGGCCTCGGGAATGGGATTCATCCACACCACGCCGCCGGCCTGCCGTTTTGCCTGTGACAGTGCTGTTTCAGCCCGGTTCAGATCGACGGATTTGGCGTCGCTCAACACGATCAGCACCGTGTGGGGCGTCAGCACAGCGGGGCGGACGTCCATGACCGCTTCCAATGCCCGGCCCGCGTTGGTGCCCCGGCCCCAGACTCCGGAGGTGCGCGCATAGCTGCCAAAGCGGCTCATGTCTTCCAGCGCGAAGGGGCTGACCCGCTGGACCTGTTCGGAGAACAGGAAGATTTCGGAGTGGTCGGAGACTTCCGAGAGTGACTTAATAAAACGTATGGCAAACTCCGAGAATTGCAGCATCGACCCGGACACATCGCACAGCATCACCACGCGCTTGCGCCGGCTGTGCCTTTTTTTGTGCTTCAGGCGGCACAGCGCTCCGCCGGTGGACAGCCCCGCCCGGATGGTGCGCCGAAAGTCCAGCGCCGCCGAGCGTCCCGCGGCCTTGCGCCGGGCGACGATCTCCCCGTTGATGCGACGTGTCACCTGGTCGATGAGCTGATAGGCCCGCGGGATCTCGGAGTCCTTGAAATTTGAGATGTCCCGGAACATCAGGTCCGCGTCGCTGTCCAGCGGCATAGCCCCCTCGGCGGCGTCCTCCAAAACCATCTGCTGTTCCAGTAGGCTCTTCATGAACACCGAGCGGATAAAGCCCTCGTACAGCTTCGGCGCGTGCTCCATCTTCCCGGAGAATTTGTCCGCGATGTCCCTGAGCCGGTCCCGCTCGGACTGGGGCATCTTCGCGTAGACGTCCTTCAAGTCCTCCCGAAGCTCGATGGGTTTTCCGTTGACGGAGAGCGTCTCCTCCAGCTCCCGCCGCCGCGCTTCCAGCTCCGCCTGGGCCTGGGCCATGGCCTGCCGGTTCTTCTCAAACTCTTCCCTGGATACGAAATACAGCCCGAACAGCCGGTCAAAGACCTCCTGCTCCCGCTTCGTGCCCGCGAGGATGGCCCGCATAACAGCCCGCACGGTGTCCCGGTCCTCGAAGCCCACCAACTCCAGCGCCGTCAGCATGTCGCCGGTCTCGCGCAAACCCACCGGCATCCCCTGGGCCCGCAGGTCGTTGATGAAGCGCACCATGCGGTCATACAGCACGTCCTCCGGCTTCTGACGGTCGTGACAATCATGGTGACATTCATGACAGCCCCCGCCGCTGTGGCCGTGGTGGAGGCAACGGTTAGAGTATCGTCCGGATAAACTCATCATCGGCCAGTATCTCCCGGATGTCGTCGTTGTTCTTGAGAGCGAAGCCGAGGGTCTGCGCGGCGCTGTCCTCGTCCAGCTCCTGAGCGCCCAGCGCCATCAGCGCCTCAGCCCAGTCCAGCGATTCCGCCACGGAGGGCTTCTTGGTGACCTTCTCCGACTGTCGCAGGTACGCCGCCGCCCGGGCCACCTGCGCCGCCAGCGCCTCGTCCAGCCCCGGCAGCTTTGCACGCAGGATCTCGATCTCCCGCCGCACGTCGGGGTAGTCGATGTACAGATAGGCGCACCGCCGCCGCAGCGCCTCGGACAGCGGGCGAGTGTGGTTGCTGGTCAGCACGATGAAGGGCAGGCTCCGCGCCTTGACGGTGCCGTATTCGGGAATGGTCACCTGCATCTCGCTGAGCAGCTCCAGCAGAAACGCTTCAAACTCGGCGTCCGCCTTGTCGATCTCATCCACCAGCAGCACCACCGGCTTTTCCGCCCGGATGGATTTCAGCAGCGGCCTTTCCAGCAGATAGGCCTCGCCGAACAGGTCGGACATGCCAGCCTCCCGGCCCTGGCCCATTTGGATGGCCAATAGCTGCTTCTGATAGTTCCACTCATAGAGGGCCTTGGATTCGTCCAGTCCCTCGTAGCACTGGAGCCGCACCAGCTCCCGCCCGAAGGCCCTCGCCGCTGCCTTGGCGACCTCCGTCTTGCCGACGCCCGCCGCGCCCTCGATCAGCAGCGGCCGGTTCAGCTTCATGGCGATGAAAAGCGTCGCCGCCAGCGCGTCGTCCGCGATATAGTTCTCCTCGTTCAGCTTCGCCTTCAGCGCGTTTAACGCCTCCTGCATGGTGCCACGCTCCTTGTCACAATGTTTTTAACTCACCAAAAGAGCGCCTCCGTCCCCTTTTGACGCAGACGCCCTTTTCCTGCCATGTCCGGATTACTTCTCGATGATTTCAAGCAGCTCCATGGGGCAGGCCTTGGCGCAGATGCCGCAGGCGATGCACTTGGTGGCGGTTTCGCCCAGTGTCATCACCTGCATGGGACAGACCTTGACGCACTCGCCACAGGCGGTGCAGAGCTTCTTGTTGATCATGTAGACGCCGGTCTTGGGGTTCTGGGTGATGGCGTTGTTGGGACAGGTGCGGGCGCACTTGCCGCACTGGATGCAGGTCTTGACCTTCACGTCGCCCTTGTTGTCCACGATGCGGATGCAGCTCTTGGCCTCGTCAAACACCTTGTAGAACGCCTCAGAGCAGGCCCGGACGCAGGTCAGACACGCCATGCAGTCGATACCTTTTTTAACGGAAAGCTTTTTCACAGGGTATACACCTCCAATTTATATTACAATGATATTATACACATTTTCATAGGGTTTGTAAATGTAATGGCGATATTTTTATAAAACTATGGGATGACGACCTGTGAAATTTCCACTTGACAAAACTATAAAATGCGGTTACAATACAATAAATCGATGAAGGGGAGCGAGTAAGCGCTTCGGGCATCCTTTCAGAGAGCCGCGGGTAGCTGTGACGCGGCAGGGTGTGGAGTGCCGAATGGGCCCCTGAGAGCGAACCGAAATGTGGAGTAGGGGAGCCGGAGCGGGGCGCTCCGTCAACAAACGCCGGCATATGAACGTATGCGCTGAGTGGGCGCGCGATGGCGCGTCAAGCCGGGTGGCACCGCAGGATTTACGTCCTGTCCCAGCAGAAGCATGGGACAGGCTTATTTTTTGCCGTAGTCCCGACACGTTCAGAAGATTTGACAAGGAGGACATCATCATGAAGAAGCTCGTCGCCGTCATTCTCGCCGCCATGCTGGCGCTGTGCGCCGTGGCCGCCGCCGAAGGGACCTACAAGGTGGGCATCTGCAACTATGTGGACGACGCCTCGCTGAACCAGATCGTCGAGAACATCCAGAACCAGCTCGCCGCCATCGGCGGGGAGAAGGACGTCGCCTTTGAGATCGACTATCAGAACTGCAATGCCGACGCCAGCGTGATGCAGCAGATCATCTCCAACTTCATCGCCGACGACGTGGACCTGATGGTGGGCGTGGCGACCCCTGTGGCCATGACCATGCAGTCCATGACCGAGGACAACCAGATTCCCGTGGTGTTCGCTGCGGTCTCCGACCCGCTGTCCACGGAGCTGGTGGCGTCCCTGGAGGCCCCCGGCGCCAACATCACCGGCACTTCGGACTTTCTGAACACCTCCGCCGTGCTGAACCTGATCTTCGCCGCCAATCCCGAGGCCAAGACCATCGGCCTGCTCTACGACGTGGGCCAGGACGCCTCCACCACCCCCATTGCCGACGCCAAGGCCTATCTCGATGAGAAGGGCGTGGCCTACAAGGAGTACACCGGCACCAACGTCTCCGAGGTCATCCAGGCCGCCCAGGCCCTCATTGCCGACGGTGTGGACGCCGTGTTCACCCCCACCGACAACACCATCATGACCGCCGAGCTGTCTATCTATGAGATGCTGGCCGAAGCGGGCATTCCCCACTACACCGGCGCGGATTCCTTCGCTCTGAACGGCGCGCTGCTGGGCTACGGCGTTGACTACGCCAACCTGGGCGTGGAGACTGCCAACATGGTCGCGGGCATCCTGGTGGACGGCAACGACCCCGCCGCCACCCCCGTCATGACCTTCGACAACGGCACCGCCACCATCAACACCGAGACCGCCGCCGCCCTCGGCCTGGACGTGGACGCCCTCACCGAAGCCTACGGCCCCTTCTGCACGAGGGTCCAGACCATCACCACGGCGGAAGCGTTCTGATTCATAAGAGGACGACTCCCTCAGTCACCGAAGTGTGTCTGAGGGAGTCCGTTGCCCTGAACCTTAATAATCTAACAACGGGAGTGCTACCATGTCATTATCCGCAATACTCGGCCTCGGGCAGACGGCGCTGGAGCTGGCGCTGTTCAACAGCCTGACGGTGCTGGCCCTTTTTCTGAGCTATACGATGCTGAACGTCTGCGACCTGTCCACCGACGGGTGCTATGCCCTCGGCGCGGCCGTAGGCGCGGTGGTGGCCATCGCGGGCCATCCCTGGCTGTCCATCCCGGCGGCCATGGCGGCGGGGATGCTGTCCGGCCTGGTGACGGCGGTGCTGCAGACCCGCATGGGCGTCAATTCGCTGCTGGCGGGCATCATCGTGAACACGGGACTCTATTCGGTCAACATCTGGATCATGGGCGGCTCGTCGCTGCTGAACATGAACAAGACCGAGACCGTGTTCACCCAGCTCAAGGCCGTATTGAAGGACACGCCCCTGGCCGGCTCCTACGCGCTGATCATCGGGCTCATCGCCGTGGCGGCGGTGATACTGTTCCAGTCCGCGTTCCTGCGGACGAAGCTGGGCCTCGCCATCCGCGCCACCGGCGACAATCCGGACATGGTGCGCTCCTCCTCCATCGACCCGGTGTTCACCACCACCGTGGGTCTCTGCATCTCCAACAGCTTCACCGCCCTGTCCGGCTGCCTGCTGGCCCAGAGCCAGAAATCCACCACCGTGGACATCGGCTCCGGCATGGTGACCGTGGCGCTGGCCTCGCTGCTCATCGGCAACGTGTTCCTGGGGAGGAAATCCATCCCCGTGCGGGCCGTCGGCGCGGTGCTTGGCGCGTTCGTGTTCCGGCTGGTGTACACCATCGCCTTGCGATTCAACCTGCCTGCCTTCATGCTGAAGCTGATCTCCTCCATCATCGTGGTCATCGCCATCTCCGGGCCCTATCTCAGGAGCCAGTGGCCGCTGATTAAGCGGCGGTTCGGAAAGGCGGGTGCCTGACATGCTGCGGCTTGAAAACATCGCCAAGACCTTCAACCCCGGCACGCCCGATGCCAAGCGCGCCATCGGTGGGCTGACGCTTCATGTGCGCAAGGGCGACTTCATCTCCATCATCGGTGCCAACGGCGCGGGCAAGTCCACGCTGTTCAATGCCATCTGCGGCAGCTTTCCCGTGGACTCCGGGCGCATCGTGCTGGACGGTCAGGACGTGACCATGCAGCCCGAGCACAAGCGGGCCAAGGTCATCGGCCGCCTGTTCCAGGACCCCATGCGCGGCAGCGCGCCGAACATGAGCATCGAGGAAAACCTGGTGCTGGCCGCGGGCAGCGGCGGCTGGCTGAGCCGCGCCTCCCGGAAGGAGCGGCAGGCCCTCCGGGACAAGCTGGCGTTGCTGGACATGGGTCTTGAGGACCGCATGAAGCAGCCCGTGGGCCTGCTCTCCGGCGGCCAGCGGCAGGCGCTGACACTGATGATGGCGACCCTCTCCATGCCCAAGCTTCTGCTCCTGGACGAGCACACCGCCGCCCTGGACCCCGGCACCGCCGAAAAGGTGCTGAACCTGACCACGAGGATCGTGGAGGAAAACTGCCTCACCTGCCTGATGATCACCCACAACATGCAGTCCGCCCTCGACTTCGGCAACCGCACGCTGATGATGGACCAGGGCAGCATCGTGTTCGACACCGAGGGCGATGCCCGCGCTGCCCTCACCGTGGACGACCTGCTGGAAAAGTTCCGCCAGGCCAGCGGCAAGAAGCTGGACAACGACCGTATGCTGCTGACGAAGTGAAGAGGAGAAGCCCCAAATGGTATTGTACATTGATGCCTGCGTTCGGGCGGATTCCCGAACAAGGCGTCTGGCAGACTGCCTTCTGAACACCCTCAACGCGCCCTGTGAGCATCTGCGTCTGACGGAATGCGCCTTTCCATCGGTCGATGAAGCGTTTCTGAAGGAAAGGGACCGCCTTATAGCTGAAGGTGACTTTCAGAATCCCATGTTTGAATATGCCTGTCAATTTGCAGCAGCGGACGAGATCATCATCGCCGCGCCCTTCTGGGACCTCTCCTTTCCCGCGTCTCTGAAGACCTATCTGGAACAGATCAACGTGGTGGGCCTGACCTTCCGCTACACGCCGGAGGGCATCCCGGAGGGCCTGTGCCGGGCTCACAAGCTCTATTATGTCACGACCGTCGGCGGGAATTTCTGCCCGGAAGAATATGGCTTTGGCTATGTGAAGGCGCTGGCACAGAATTACTACGGCATTGAAGATGTGGAGTTAATAAAGGCCACAGGCCTTGACATCATTGGCGCGCCTGTGGAGCAGATTTTGCAGGATTGTGAGAAGAAGATTATCCGGAAATATAAGGTAGACATGAATGTTTAGTCCATCCCGATAAATCCCTGTTTATAGGGAAGACGCGAATGACAAATCAAACCGCCGTGCCTGATGGCACGGCGGTTTGGTTATACCCTGTAATATTAGTCGTACAGGTTCTGGGCGATCTCGGGGTCGTCCATGTTCTCAGCGGTGTACCACTGGCAGCCGGTGTCGGCGTCCTCAACGGGTTCACCGTTGGCGGCGGCGACCATCAGCTCGACGGTCTTGGCGCCCATGGCGACGGGAGCCTGGGTGATAGCGCCCAGGAAGACGCCATTGCGGACGGCGTCCTTGATGACAGCGCCGGAGTCGAAGCCCGCGCCGATGACCTGGCCTTCGCCGGTGCCCAACTTCTGCAGGTTCTCGTTGGCGGTGACCATGGCCTCAGCGGAGTGCTGGTTGGAGCCGTACAGCGCGATGATGTCAGCCTTGTTCAGCAGGTTCTGGCAGTCGATGGCGCTCAGCTCAGCGGTGACCTGGGAGGGAACCAGGGTCTCGATGATGATCTTGGCATCGTCGGCCTGCTCCACCTTGGCATCGTTGATATAGCGCTCGTTGCCTTCCAGCTTCACGCCGTAGCCGTCAGCGGCAGCCAGCTCACCGATCTTGTCGATGAAGCCCAGGCCGCGGCTCACAACGGAATCGGAAACGGCGTCCTGCGCGGAAACACCGATGCGGACAGCGCCGTCAGCGGCAGCGATGCGGTCCTTGATGGCCTCGTAGACCTTCTCGGCCGCCATAGCGCCGGCGTTGTAGTTGTTGGTGGCGGCGTTGGCGAGGATCGCGCCTTCGGGAGCGCCGGGCACGCCGGAGTCGAAGCCGATGATCGGGATGCCCTTGGCCTGCGCGTCAGCGATGGCGTCCAGGCAGGTCTCGGTGGACAGGGCGGCCAGGCCGATGGCCTTGGGGGCGGCGTTGATGGCGGAGTTCAGCTGGCCCAGCTGCTCGTCGTAAGCGGACTCGTTGGCGGGACCGACGAAGTTGATGGTGACACCCAGCTCGTCAGCCTTCTGCTGGGCACCCTTCAGAACGGCCTGCCAGTACTGATGCTGGAAGCCCTTGGACACGATCTCGTAATCTGCGGCAAACGCGGCGCTGGCGCTCAGAACCAGCAGCATCACCAGGACGATGGCCAAAACTTTCTTCATGGGGACAACCTCCTATTAATTCTTTATGTTATCCGCTTGTGCGGAAAACATCACATCCGGGGCGGTTCTTCCAAACTCACCTACATTATTATAGCATCATGGAACAATAAAGTCAACCTGATATTTACATATCAATGGAGAATAGATAATGGAAAATGGAGAATGACAGTCAGTCCGCAAACAAAGGCAATTTACATTCTCCATTGGCAACTATTAAGTCCTCCCCTATAAACAGGGATTTTTCGGGGAGTCACTCACTCTGCTGTAGGGGCGGCGTTGCGCCGCCCGCCGGGTAGGACGATGCGTTTCGTTAGAGGCGGGCGCCGAAACGGCGCCCCTACAGGGGATAGTTTGTTAGCCCGACAAATTCCAATTTATCGAGGGGACTGAATAGTTATTTCCATTGCCTATTTTCCATTTCTCACGCCGTGTGCTTGTTCTTCAGCACGTCGATATAGATGGCCACGATCAGCACGATGCCGGTGATGATCTGCTGCCAGTTGGCCTGGAGGCCGACGTAGGGCAGGCCGGTCTTCAGCAGGGACATGACGAACACGCCCAGCAGTGTGCCGATGATGGAGCCGGAGCCGCCGGTCATGGAGGTGCCGCCGATGATGGCGCCGCCGATGGCGTCCAGCTCCAGGCCCGCGCCGGTGCCGGGGGCGACGGAGGAGGAGAAGGTGGCGGCGTAGGCGATGCCCGCCAGGCCCGCGAAGAAGCCGGAGATGATGTAGGCCATCATCTGGTACTTGATGACGTTCACGCCGGAGAGGCGCGCCGCCTCCTTATTGGAGCCGATGGCGATGATGTAGCGGCCCACCTTGGTCTTGTTCAGCACGATGGACATGATGAGTATCGCCAGCAGCACGATCAGAAAGCCCACAGGGATGATCTTGCCGTTGTTGATGATCTTGAACATGGAGCGGAACCAGCCGTCGGGGGAGGAGCGGGAGGGCCAGGAGACGGCCATGCCGCCGGTGATGATGGAGCCGAAGCCCCGGGTGATCAGCATGGTGCAAAGGGTTGCGATGAAGGGCGGCAGGTTCATGATGGCCACCATGACGCCGTTGATGACGCCGAAGATCAGGCCCATGGCGATGGTCACGATGAGGCCCACCCACACGGGCATGTGCATCTGCTGCACCAGAAAGCCGCCGGCCAGCGCGTAGCAGATCATGCCGGTGCCCACGGACAGGTCGTTGCCGCCGGAGATCAGGCAGAAGGTGACGCCGATGGCCATGAAGGAGATATAGTAGGAATAATCCAGTATCGAGACCACGGTGGCGTACTGGCGGAAGGCGGGGCTTAAAATGCTGAACAGCACCGCTTCCAGTATGACGGCCAGTACGACCACGATGCGCTGGAGGCCGATCGCTTTGACAATGGGGTTATTGGTAAAGGCATTGCCGCTTTTGCTTGTTGTCTGCATGATACGTCCTCCTTACTTCTTGCGGGCGCTGGAGCGGATGTCGGCAAAGACCGCCAGGGCCACGATGATGCCGGTGATGATATACTGATAATCCGGCCGGAAGCCCATGGCCTGTATGCCGACGCGCAGAAGCGAGATGATGAACACGCCGATGATCGTGCCGCCGATGGAGGCGACGCCGCCCGCCATGGAGGTGCCGCCCATCACGCAGGAGGCGATGGCGTTGTTGTTGAATTCGTCGCCGAGGCCCGGCTGCACCTGGGTGATGACGCCCACGTATGTGATGGCCGCGATGCCCGCCAGCAGGCCGCAGATGACGTAGGCCAGCGCCTCCCACTTCCGGGTGTCCACGCCGGATAGGCGCACCGCCTCGCGGTTGGAGCCGATGCAGAGGATGTAGCGGCCAATCTGGGTCTTGTTCATGATGATGGCGCAGATGATGGCCACCACCAGCAGGAAAACCAGGCCCGTGGGGAAGCCGTTGTAGTTCACAAAATACTTGTACCAGCTGTTGGGGTCGCCGGTCTTGGGCCAGTTGGAGTTCTGCACATGGGTAAACACCGAGCCCACGCCCTTCGCCAGCATCATGGAGGCCATGGAGGAGATGAAGGAGGGCAGGCCCATGTAGGCCACGAGGATGCCGTTCAGCACGCCGAACAGCCCGCCGACCACGACGCACATGACCAGCGCCAGCGCCAGCGGCCAGCCGAAGGTCACCAGCAGGCGGCCCGCGATGAGGCCCGCGCAGACCATCACCGGGCCGATGGAGAAGTCGATGCCGCCGGTGGCGATGACGAAGGTGACGCCCAGGGCCAGGAAGCCCAGATAGTCCACCATATTCAGCGCGTTCATCAGGTCACCCTTGCCCAGCATGCGCCCGCTGCCCAGGGAGAATACGAAGTACATGGCGATGAGCACCAGCACCAGTATGATTCGGTTAAAGCCAAGCTTTTTCACGATTGGCAGGTTCTTGAAGTTCTCCACGTTACATCCTCCCCTCAGCGCAGCGTCGCGGCGTGCATGATGTTCTCCTGCGTCGCCTCAGCGATGTCGATTTCGGCGGTCTTGCGTCCCTCGCACATCACCACGATGCGGTCGGACATGCGCAGTATCTCCGTCATTTCAGAGGAGATCATGATGATAGATTTGCCCTCCGCGGCCAGCTCGTTCATCAGGTGGTAGATTTCCGATTTCGCGCCCACGTCGATGCCGCGGGTGGGCTCGTCGAAGATCAGTATGTCGCAGTTGCGCACCAGCCACTTCGCCAGAACCACCTTCTGCTGGTTGCCGCCGGAGAGGTTCACCACGAGCTGATCGACGCTCGGCGTCTTGGTCTTGAGCCGGTCCACGTATTTTTGGGTAACGTCGTTCTCCTTCTTCTTATCAATAAAGACGCCGGACAGGAAATCCTTCAGATGCGCCATGGTGGAGTTCTCCGCAACGGTCTTGCCCACCACGATGCCGTAGCGCTTGCGGTCCTCGGAGAGATAGCCGATGCCGTGTTTGACCGCGTCCTGGGGGCTCTTGATGTCCACCTTGGTGCCGTTGATGTAGATGTCGCCGGATTCCTTCGGGTCCGCGCCGAACAGCGCCCTCGCCGTCTCCGTGCGCCCCGCGCCCATCAGGCCGGAGAAGCCCAGTATCTCGCCCTTGTGCAGCTCGAAGCTGACATCCTTCACCATCTTGCCTGCGTTCAGGTGCTCCACCTTCAGCACCACCGGCGCTCCCGGCGGCACGGTGGAGGCGGTCTTGGGGTCCTCGTAGATGACGCGGCCCACCATCATGTTGATGATGTCGTCCTTGGTGCACTGCTCGGTGATGAGCGTGCCCACATAACCGCCGTCGCGCATGACCGTCACCCGGTCGGTGATGACCTTGATCTCGTCCATGCGGTGGGAGATGTAGACGATGCCGAGCTGCTTCGCCCGCAGGTCACGGATGATCTTGAAGAGCTCCTCGATCTCCGCCTCGGTCAGCGCGGCGGAGGGCTCGTCGAATATGATGACCTTCGCCTCGTGGCTGATGGCCTTGGCGATCTCGCACATCTGCTGCTTGCCGACAGTCAGGTTGCCCATCTTTTCGGCGGGGTTGATGTCGATGCCGAGCTGCTGGAACAGCTTGTTGGCCTCGGCGTTCATCTTCGCGTCGTCGATGAGCTTGCCCTTCATGAACTCGCGGCCGATGAATATGTTCTGGGCCACCGTCAGGTGGTTCATCATGTTCAGCTCCTGATGGACGATCACGATGCCCGCCTCCTGGGCCTCGCGGGGGTTGTGGAACTCCACCTCCCGGCCCTCGTAGGTGATGGTGCCCGAGTCCTTGGAATAGATGCCCGTCAGCACCTTCATCAGCGTGGATTTGCCCGCGCCGTTTTCACCCATCAGCGCGTGGACCTCGCCCTTGCGCACCTCCAAATCCACGTGATCCAGCGCGTGCACGCCGGGAAACGATTTGTCGATGCCCTTCATGGTCAATATAACTTCTCCCACGGAACTTCCTCCATTTTTCATATTTACATGGTCGGTAACCATCCAACAATCTTGACGAGTTGGAACCCTACGTCAGCTTCTTGCCAAGCCCTTGTAGGGGCGGCGTTTCGCCGCCCGCTGTGTACGACGTAACGCATCCCTCCGAGCGGGCGCCGAAACGGCGCCTCTACAGGGTTTGTACAAATCAGCAATCCGTGCAGTCCACGATCACCCCGTCCTCGTCCCACAGATCGTGCCAGTCGTTAGCGCCGGGCCAGAGGAACACCTGGCCTTTGACGAGGCGGTTGTTGCGCTCCAGGGTGGCGATGGTGGCCATCTCCGCGTCTGTGAGCTTTTCGGTGACGGCGGCGGCCAGGTTGGCCTCGTAGTTGTGGACGGAGAAGGGGATGGGAAGCTGGCCCCGCTGGAGCGCCCATTTCAGGCAGATGATGGCGGGGTGGCAGTTGTGCGCCTTCGCGATCTCGACCAATTCGGGCATCTGCATGTCCGCCAGGTCCTCCGGCAGTATGTCGCGCTCCGGGCGGCGGGGGGAGCCCAGGGGCATGTAGCCGATGGGGAGGATCTCATGGGCCACTAAGTAGTCGAACAGCTCCTGCTGCTGGAAGCAGGGGTGCAGCTCCGATTCACAGGCCGCAGGCTTGATGCGCAGCTTGGGCAGCACCGCGTTCAGCTTCGGGATGGTCAGGTTGGAAATGCCGATGTGCTTCACCAGCCCCTCGTCCACCAGCGCCTCGATCTGCTGATAGGTGTCCACGAACTCCGCCACGGAGAAGGGCTTGGAATCCGGGTTGCGCGAATCCACGTCGCAGAAGGGGGCATGGTAGTTCGGGAAGGGCCAGTGGATGAACAGCATGTCGATATAACCGCATTGCAGGTCCGCGATGCTCTTGAGGCAGGACTTCCGCACCTGGCGGTGCATGTCGTTCCAAACCTTGGTCATGATGAACAGCTCCTCGCGCTTCACCACGCCCTCATCGAAAGCCTCTTTGAAAACCTTGCCGATCTGCGCCTCGTTGCCATAGCAGGCCGCGCAGTCGAACAGCCGGTAGCCCGTCCGCAGGCCCCCGGCCACCGCGCCCGCCACCTCCTCCGGCGTCACGCGGTCCGAACCAAAGGTGCCCATGCCCACACAGGGGATGGTGGAGCCATCATAGAACTTAAAGGACGGCACAGTCCTGGGATCGATCATATTTTTTTACTCCTTTCGGTGAAGTTTGCTTAATAAACTCGGCCTTATTATATACTATTTTACAGATAATTTCAACAGCTTTCGATATATATGAAGAAACTGAAAATTGTTGGCTTCGGGTTCACACAACCCTTGGTGACTCTAATTTTCAATTATAAAAACACAGGCCCGGTCATTAACCGAGCCCATGAAGCGTGTACTATCAATCGGGATAGATGACGGCCACCTTGCCGCACTTGCCGGAAGCCATCAGCGCGTAGGCCTCGGCCACATCCTTGAGCTCGAAGCGATGGGTGATGAGCTTGTCGGGATGGATGCCCCAGCGGACCAGGTGCTCCACCAGCTCCTCCATGCGCCAGAGGGAGGTGACCCAGGAGCCGTAGATGCTCTTCTGGCCGTGCATGATGTCGGGAGAGGGGTTGAAGGTCACGTCGTTGCCCTCGCCGACCATGGCCATCTTGCCCCACTCGCGGGTGCAGCGGATCGCCATAGCGCGGGCAGCGTTGTTGGCTGAGCAGTCGATGGCGCGCTCGCAGCCGTAGCCCTTGGTGACCTCCATGATCTTCGCCTGGCATTCCTCGGGGTTCATGGAATTGAACACATAGTCCGCAAGGCCCAGGTCCTTGGCGAGCTGCATGCGCTCCTCGTTGACATCACAGCCGATGGTCATGTCGCAGCCCATGGCCTTCGCCAGCATCAGGGTGGCCAGACCCACCGGGCCCAGGCCGGTGACCAGCACGCGGTCGTTGCCGGAGATGCCGATCTTCATCAGCGCCTCATAGCAGGTGCCGAAGCCGCAGGCCACCTGCGCGCCGTCCTCGTAGGTCAGCTCGTCGGGCAGGGCGATCAGGTCCTTCTCGTCGCAGAGCATGTAGGGGGACATGCCGCCGTTGCGCTGCCAGCCGTAGGCCGCGCGGAAGGGGGACTTGCAGGAGATATAGTAGCCGCGCCGGCAGTCGTAGCACACGCCGCAGCCGGAGATATGATACACGATGACCCGGTCGCCCTTCTTGAAGCGCTTCAGGCCCTCGCCCTCCTCGATGATGATGCCGCAGGGCTCGTGACCGGCGATCATGCCCGGCTGGTAGCCCTCGGGGCCCTTGCCCACGTGGGCGCGGTAGATGCAGCGGATGTCCGAACCGCAGATGGTGGACGCCTTCGTCTTGATGACCACCTGGCCGTGACCCGGCTTCGGCATGTCAAATTCCTTCAGCTCAACGGTGCTGTTGCCCGGCAGAATCGCGCCAAGAATCTTCTTATCCATGTAAATTTTCCTCCTGTTCATCTGCGGTGTTTCCCGCTCTCTGTAAACAGTATAACAGCTTTTTTTACGTATGTTAAGAGATAATTCTGACCACATTTTGTTAATTCTGTCGTTTTGACGCAAATTCATGTCCGGTTCAGACAAGTTGTGGTATAATTGGGAGAGAGGGTAAACTGGACATTGTTTGAAAGGGCGTCCCTACGATGGTTTACCGTTTAAAAACTCCCTGTTGAGCAATACGACCAACGGAGGTCCTATCATGGAGACCTACGAGTTTTCGAGAACATTCGAGCTGGGAACGCTGGTGATTGCGCCGGTGCACGTGCGCATCGAGGCATTGCGGCCCGTCATCGCTGCGCACACCCATTCCAACACCAGCTATGAGATCCACTATACTGAGCGGGGACAGGGCACCGTGACCATCGACGGGGAGAGCCATCCGGTGACGGAGGACACGCTGTACATCACAGGCCCCCGGGTGGTGCACGCCCAGATCACCGACCCCGGCGAGCCGCTGACGGAATACTGCCTGTATCTCAACTGCCGTCGTACCGCGATAGACCGCTGCGACCCCTTCGCGCTGTTTGCGGACACGGCGTTCTGGATGGGCCGGGACGAGGGCCGCATCTATCCCCTCATGAAGCAGCTCATCGAGGAAAACCGCCGCCCCCAGCCGGACACTTCGGAGATGTCGGAGACCATCCTCCGGCAGATCATCATCACCCTGACCCGCATGTACAGGCAGCAGACCCCGGCCCGCCCGTCCCCGTCCCCTGCGCCGAAGCTGACGCGGGCAGGCCTGATGCCGATTATAGAGGATGCTTTTTTCTATCGCTACAAGACCCTCACCCTCGACGACCTGGCAGGTCTCTTGAACCTCAGCGTTCGCCAGACCCAGCGCCTTTTACAGCAGAGCTTCGGCAAGACCTTTTCCCAGAAGCTCTCCGAGGCCCGCATGGCCGCCGCCTGCCAGTATCTGCTGAATACCACCCTTACCGTCACCGAGATCAGCGACCGCACCGGCTTCTCCTCCGTCGAACACTTCTCCGCTGCCTTCCGCCGTTTCAACGGCGTATCGCCGAGACAGTTCCGCAAGGCACGCGGCGACTGATGCAAAGAAAGGGTATTTTTCATGGCAAACATGCTTGATTACATCCTCTGGCGGGGCGACGTTCCGCTGGGCGCGGTGCCGGTGGGGGAGGTGGACGGCCTGATACTGGCCCAGCTCGCCATGATGCGCTGGGAGCGGTGTCTGGGGGAGGGCGAAACGGCTACGGTTTCGGAATTGTATCCGAAGATGAACGAGCCGCCGGTGTCCGTGGGCTTCACGGGTGAGAGCGACCAGAAGCTGTTGAAGCTGGCCGCGGAGAGCGTTCGCTTCGGCAGTCTGACCGTCAGCGACTTCGCCTCGGCCTTCGATGAGGACCTTGGGATGCAGTTCGCCGCGGTGACCTTCCACCTGCCCGATGGCACCCTGTTCGTCGCCTATCGTGGCACGGACAACACCATCGTCGGCTGGCGCGAGGACTTCAACCTGGCCTTCTCCCACCCCGTGCCCGCCCAAGAGGCGGCGCGCATATATCTGTGTCATATTGCGGAAAAATACCCCGGAGAGTTTCGGCTGGGCGGCCACTCCAAGGGCGGCAACCTGGCGATGTACGCCGCCGCCACTGTGGACGATGCCCTGCGAAAGCGCATACTGGCGGTGTACAACTACGACGGTCCCGGCTTTTCTGACAGGATGGACGATGGGCAGCTCTACAGCCGCATACAGGGCGTATTGCGCACCTGCCTGCCCCAGGGCTCCATCGTTGGCCTGCTGTTGGCCCATCCCGAGGAATACGCGGTGGTCAAGAGCGAAAACGTCAGCATATTGCAGCACGATCCCTATTCCTGGCAGGTGGAGGGCCCGCGGTTCATCTACATGCCCGAGCTGAGCCGGGACAGCGTCCGCTTCGATTTGGCCTTCCGCCGCTGGCTGAGCACGGTGGACGAGGCCAACCGGCAGCTCCTGGTGGACACGCTGTTCTCCGTGCTGGAGGCCACCCGCTCCGCCACCTTCGGCCGGGAATTCTGGCAGGGACTCACCAAAAACTCCATGGCCGTGGTGGCCGCGATCCAGAAGGTCGAGCCCCAGAACCGCAAGCGCGTCACCCGTATGCTGGCGGACCTGGCGGCATACATGCTGAATTCCGGGGAGGATGAGCCCAAGAAGGAGGAAATTCTATGGCTGTAAAAGCGCCGAGGCTGAGCGATGAACTGAATAGAAGTGAAATGCTCTATGATGGGGAGGACGTCATCGACCGGCTGTTTGAGGGCGGGACGCTGGAGAACATCGCTGCCGCGTCGCTGGATTTCAGCGGCTGCATCTTCCGGGGCGTGCGCTTTGGCGAATGCGACGCGGAGCGTGTCTACTTTACCGACTGCCGCTTTGAAAATTGTGACCTTTCGGCCTTTCACTTCAAGGAAGGCGCGCTGCGCCGCGCGGCCTTCGTCAACTGCCGCGCCACTGGGACCCGCTTCGACCACATGATCCTCCGCGATGTCGCCTTTGACGCCTGCCAACTGGATTACGCCGCCCTCGCGGACTGCAGGCTTCAGGATGTCCTCTTTAAGGACTGCCGCCTCCGCCGTGCCGTGTGGCATACCTGCGCCCAGAAGGGACTTCTGCTGACGGATTGCGACCTGGAGAGTGCCGAGTTTACCGCCACGCGCATGGCCGGGGTGGACCTGTCCTCCTGCCGCCTGGATGGCCTCCGCGCTGCCATCGACGCCCTGCGCGGTTCCACTGTCAGCCTGGATCAGGCGCCAGGAATTCTGGCGATGTGTGAAATAGCTGTGAAACTGTAGGAATAGGTTGACAAACAGGGATTTGTCGGGATGCCTGTTCGAGGCCACCTCATCCGCCCTCACGGGCACCTTCCCCTCAAGGGGAAGGCAAGGGGCTGGGAACGGCGGGTCCTTGAGGGGAAGGTGGCGCGAAGCGCCGTATGAGGTGGATTCCCGCTTTCCCCGACAAATTCCAATTGATTTGAACAACTATCCCGCATAAATTGTGAAATCTATGGGAAATTTGCATATTCTGTGAATATATGATATAATATACAACAGCAATCAATATTGATGGAGCGTATGATGAACGACAACGACACCACGATCAGCGCGCTGAAGGAGCAGGTACACCAGCTCTGTCTGCGCAAGGGCTGGGGCGTAGAGGGGGTGCAGGACCCTCAGCACGTGGCCATGGCCATGACGGTGGAGATGAGCGAACTGCTGGAGCACTTCCAGTGGCTGGATAAGGAAAACGTCGTCGCCCTGATGGAGGGCCGGGACCCGGAGCGGGTGGCCCTCATCGCCGAGGAATTCGCGGATGTGATGATGTACGGCCTGCAACTGACCCGTACCCTGGGCATCGACATCACCCAGCAGGTGCTGCGCAAGATCGACATCGTGGACCATCGTCCCCCCAAGCCCTACAATCCCAAGCGGTAACACCCGGAGGAACCCTGAATGGATAACGACTTCATACTGGTGCTGGATCTGGGCGGTCCCCAGGCCGTCGAAATGGCCCGGAAGCTGCGCAACCAGCGCTATTACACCGAGATCATGTCCCGCGGCGCGGACGAAGAGCTCTTTCGCCGCAAGGCCCCGCGGGGCATACTGGTGGTGGGCGGCGACGGCTACAGCGAGCCCTTCCCCAAGGCGGCTTTAGCGTTAGGCGTGCCGGTGCTGGCCCTGGGCGGAGCGGCCCGGCGGATGATCGAGACCTGCGGCGCGGTGTCCGAGGGGATATTGCTGAAGGAGCAGGCGTCACAGATCACCTTTAAGCCCTGCCCGCTGTTTGACCAGCTCAGCGAGTCCGACCGCTACTTTGCGCGGGTGGACGGCTTCGCGCTCCCTGAGGGCTTCGTCTCCATCGCCACCACGCTGGAGGGCTTTTCCCCGGCCTACGCGGACCTCGAGCGGAGATTATATGGCCTGCAATTCTACGCCGAGTCCAACGACCCCGACGGCGCGGTGATACTCTCCAACTTCGCCGAGAAGATCTGCGGCTGCACGCCCATCTGGACGGCGAAGGACTTCCTTGAGGAAGAGGTCCGCTATATCCGGGAGCGTGTGGGCAATGGCAGCGCACTGATGGCTGTCTCCGGCGGGGTGGATTCCACCACCTGCGCCCTGTTGATGCACAGAGCCATCGGTGAGCGCGTGACCTGCGTGTTCGTCGATACCGGCCTGCTGCGCTCCGGCGAGGCGGAGCAGGTCCGCAACACCTTCGAGGGCGAACTGGGCCTGAAGCTGATCAGCGTGGACGCCGGGGATCGGATGCTGAACCGACTGCGCGGCGTGATTGAGCCCACAGAAAAGCGGCAGGTCATCTACGAGGAATACATGAAGATCCTCGCGGAGGTTGGGCGGGAGCATCCCGAGGCGGAATATTTCGTGGAGGGCACCATCTATTCCGACCTGCTGGCCCGCGGTTCGTCCGACGCTGTCTACGCCCGCCGCTTCGATCCCGGCAAGCGCCTCGAGCCCATTCGTATGTTGTTCAAGGACGAGGTGCGCATCCTGGGCGAGCTGCTGGGCCTGCCCAGGGCCCTTGCCGCCCGCCAGTCCTTCCCCGGTCCCGGCCTGGCCGTGCGCTGCATGGGAGAGGTCACCGAGAGCAAGCTCGCGCTGCTCCGCCGGGCTGACGCCATCTTCCGTGAGGAGATACAGCTCGCCGGTCAGGACAAGAAGCTGACCCGCTATTTTGCTATCCTGGACGACACCCGCACTGTGGGACGCCGCCTGGGCGTGACCACGAGGGAATACGCCTGCGTCCTCCGCGCCGTGGGCGAGCAGGGCCTTGCCAGCTATACCGTGGGCAAGCTCCCCTACGACATGCTGGAGCGCGCCGCCGCCCGCATCATCCGGGAGGTCCCCGGCATCAACCGCGTCACCTATGACATCTCCCCCTGCGAGAATACCTTTGTCGAGTGGCAGTAAGGATGTATTGACAAATCCCTATTTAACGACAGGACTGAAAAACCAACCCTACAGAAGAGGTAAACCGTCATGATGCTTCGACACGCGAGGGAGCCCGTGGACGGGCAGCCCATCGAAAACACCTTTGTGGCCATCGACGATGTCACGGGCAGTCCGGTCAGCAGTTGCACGATATTTACGGACGACAATCCCGCGCTGTTCCCGGCCCGCCCCATGCAGGTGCGCATGCAGATGGAGGGCGCCACGCCGCCGGACGAGCTGCTGGGCGCGGCCATCGCCCGGGCCAGGGCGCTCTGCGTCCAGTCGGGCAAGCTCTCCCGGCTCTACACCCGCTGCGATCCCGACGACGAGGCCCTGCTGGACGCCCTGCGCCCCATGGGCTTCAGGGACAATGACGGCCTGGTGAAGCTCCAGCTCCAGTTGCCCTGCACGGCGGACTATCGCCTGCCCACGGGCTGCGTGGTGGTGCGGGACGACCTCAGCGACCCCATGGAGCAGAAGTTCTTTCTGGAGCGCTACAACGAGCTCTACAACACCGAGCACGACTTCGAGTGGCTCCGCGCCTACATCGATCGCCCCGGCTTCACCCGCATACTCACCGTCTCCCAGACCGGCATGGCGGGGGAGATCCTCATCTGGAAGGAGAATTACACCGGCATCATCGGCTACATCCAGACCGCCAAGCGCTGGCGGCGCATGGGCGTGGGGAGCTGTATGCTGGGCCTGGCCTGCGAGGAGTTTGAGAAGGCGCGGCTGTTCGTGGCCGAAGCCAGCGTCCGCGCGCGCATCCCCCATGTGCTCCATACCATGGAAAAGATGGGCTTTAAGCAGACCGAGCTGCTGATGCGCTATCCCGGCATAGATATCAACCCGTAAACTGTATGGATGAGACACCTTCCACACTGATGGAGGGTGTCTTTTTGCATGTGTAAATTATATGTTGACGCTGACGCAGATTTCGATTAAAATAGAGGGGGAATGCGCATAGACTTGGCCGATGGTGGGAAAAATGCGGCATGGGGAGGTGATACCCATGCTGAAGGAGAAGCAGCACCCCTGCGAGGAAGCGGAGAGCGTGGCGTCCGCCATGGAGGCTACGGGCCTGGTGCCCGCCTTTCAGGAGGACGAGAGCGACGATTACGCCCGTCAGCTCTACGCCATCCAACTGGCCAAGCGGCGCGACAAATGAAAAAGGGCGGGAGCGCATCCCGCCGGAGAGGGTGATTGCATTGCAGAACATGGCGAAGCGGCTGCTGGCGCTGCTGCTGGCGGCGCTGCTGTCCGTCGGTGTGTTTACGACCACAGCCATTGCCGAGGACTGGCGCGACCAGCTCCGTCAGGCCTATGGTCTCGAGGACGAGTCCCCGACGGCCACGCCGAAGCCGACCCAGAAGTCGTCCAAAAAGAAAAAGAAGGCCACGGCCACGCCGAAGCCGACCCAGGCGGCCAAGCAGGAAAACACGGGGCCCATCACCGAGCCCCAGGACATCGTCAACTACCTTGCGAAGTACGGCAAGCTGCCGGACAACTTCATCACCAAGAAGGAGGCCAAGGCCCTGGGCTGGGATTCCTATTACAACTACGTGGGCGATGTGGCCCCCGGCAAGTCCATCGGCGGCGACAATTTCGGCAACTATGAGGGCCAGTTGCCCTCGAAGAAGGGTCGGAAGTGGTACGAGTGCGACACCGGTTACAAGGGCAAAAAGCGCGGCGCGACGCGGCTGCTGTACAGTTCAGATGGCCTCTATTACTACACGGACGACCACTACAACACATTTACGCAGATGTATCCGGAGGAATGAGCATGATTACATTGGACGGAAGCCGCATGACCGACCGCGCCGCCATCCACGCGGAGCTGAAGAAGAAGCTGAAGCTGCCGGACTACTACGGCGGCAACCTGGACGCTCTCAACGACTGCCTGGGCGAGCGCCGGGAGCGTGAGTTGATCGTGCTGTCAAACGCCTCGGATTTCCTCGAGGAAAACGGCGCCTACGGCGCAAACCTGCTCCGCGTCTTCCTGGATCACGGCGCGCAGGTGCTGTTGGAGTGAATGTATTCACAGACAAATTGGAATGTGTTGGGGAGAGTGGGTAGGCCACCTCATCCGCCCTCACGGGCACCTTCCCCTTTAAGGGGAAGGCAGGGGCTGGGCTACCGCGTAACCCAAAAGCCTTCCCCTTGAGGGGAAGGTGGCGCGAAGCGCCGGATGAGGTGACCTCAAACAAACATCCCGATAAATCCTTGTTTATCACCGAAAAGATTACACAGCAACGGAGGTAAGAATAATGGCAAATATCCCCACTCCCCACATCAACGCGCCCGAGGGGGCCTTTGCCCGGACGGTGCTGATGCCTGGCGATCCGCTGCGGTCGAAGTTCATCGCGGAGACCTATCTGGAGAACGCGGAGCTTGTGAACAACGTGCGCGGCGTCCAGGGTTACACGGGTACTTATAAGGGCAAGAAGGTGTCGGTCATGGCGTCGGGCATGGGTATGCCGTCCATCGGCATCTATTCCTATGAGCTGTTCAACTGCTACGGCGTAGAGAACATCATCCGCGTGGGCACCGCAGGGGCGCTGTCCCCGAAGCTGCATCTGCGGGACGTGGTGGCGGGCATGAGCGCCTATACCGATTCCAACTACGGCCACCAGTTCAACTTCCATGGCACGCTGGCCCCGGCCTGCTCCTACAAGCTGCTCAGCGACGCTGTAGCCGCGGCGGACAAGCTGGGCGTGCCCATCGTGCCCGGTCCGATCTACTCCTCGGATGTATTCTATGCCCAGGGGGATTATAGTTCCACGCCCATTCTGCAAAAGCTGGGCATAATGTGCGTCGAGATGGAAGCCTATGCCCTCTACTTAAACGCCGCCGCCGCCGGGAAGAATGCCCTCGCGCTGCTGACCATCTCCGACAGCCTCGTCACCGGCGAAAGCCTCCCCGCCGAGGATCGCCAGACCACCTTCACACGCATGATGGAGATCGCGCTGGAGATCGCGTAAGTTTTATATAAGCAGACAGGAACGTCGTGAATGACGTTCCTGTTTTCTGTCAATGGCTCCCCATGCTGGCAATCGCCTTGCGCACCGGCATGGCGATGAGCGTGGCGGCGATGATCTTGACGGCGTCGCCGGGGAGGAAGGGAAGCACGCACATGCCCATGGAGGCGGCCAGCGTGTTCTTCGTCTGAAGCATAAACCAGGCGGTGCCGATGGCGTAGAGCACTGCGGTGCCCGCAACCATGCACAGGGGCAGCAGCCACTTGGGCTTATCCTCGCCCGTGCCCAGCCCGGTGATCAGCGCGCAGGGCAGATAGCCGATCAGGTAGCCGCCGGTGACGCCCGCCAGCTTCTGGAACCCGCCGGAGAAGCCGGAAAACACCGGCACGCCCACCAGCCCGATCAGCAGATAGATGGCCACGGCCAGCGTGCCCCGCTTCCAGCCCAGTATCGCGCCTGCCAGATAGACCGCGAAGCTTGCCAGCGACAGAGGGATCGGTCCGATAGCCACCGTCAGCGGCCCAGCTACGCAAATTAAAGCCGCCATGACGGCGGTCAGGGTCATGTCCTTGGTTTTCATTCGTTTGTTCCTTTCGTGGGTGTCAGGTATGTAGATAAACAGGGATTTGTCGAGATGTCATTCGTAACCCACCTCATCCGCCCTCACGGGCACCTTCCCCTCAAGGGGAAGGCAAGGAGTTAAGAACGGTGGCC
>CACZXF010000032.1 GCA_902785105.1 uncultured Eubacteriales bacterium
CCCATTGTCAAGGAAACCGTGGAATAAATGCCCTGACCGGGATACACTGACAACCTTACCCGCCTTTCCTCTTGTCCGCTGTTTCGTGGCCACTCCAGAGGGCGGGCGCCGAAACGGCGCCCCTACAGGGATAGTTTGATTCCTCGATAAACTTCAATTTGTCATCCCCTGCATCCACCTGATTTCTCGATTGACACCGCCGCGCCTGTAAAGTATAATAGCAGGCGGGAGGTGTGAATCATGAGGAGAGTTTATAATTACGACGACAATCGGGGCATATGGCTTTCGATATTGATGATCATCATCGGACTGGTGCTGGTGATGTGGCCGGGGCATGTGATGACCACGGCGATCAGGGTGCTGGGCTTCGCGCTGCTGGCGGGCGGCGGGATACTGATCTATAGCTGGAATCGGGACCGCGCCATTGCCAACGATCCGCTGACCCTGGCCGAGGGCATCGTGCTGGCCGTGGCGGGGCTGTTCGTGCTGCTGGCGCCGGGGCTGATCATCTCCATCATCCCCTTCGCCGTAGGCGGCGTCGTGGTCGTCAACGGCATACTCAATCTGGCTCAGGCGCTGGATCAGAAGCGCTACGGCTATTACCGCTGGACCTGGGCGCTGGCCCTGGCCATACTGACCATCGTGCTGGGCGGACTCATCATCCTCAATCCCTTCTCCACCATGGAGATGCTGGTCATCGCCATCGGCGTCATCATCATCTATAACGGCGTCTCCAACCTGCTCATCGAGTTCGGCTACCACAGGATGAACCGCTGAGGCTTAACCCGGAGGCGCTTTCACCGGATTGGTGGATGGGTTATAATTGGCTGGTGTTGGCGGTAAACGGGGATTTGTTTGAACAATGGGGAATGGGAAATGGGGAATGGGGAATGAAGGAACAAATCCCCTGGATTTGTTTGATTGAGGGGAAAACGCCTGTAATTACGGGCAATTTCAATAAAAAGAAATCCGAAGGATTTCCACATTCATTCCCCATTTCGGTGATTTTGCCAAATCTTTGATTTGTCAAAATCAGTTTCGCCTTTCAGGCGAAACCGGCAATCCTTTGGATTGCCGCCTTCCATTTCCAATTCCCCATTCAAACCAAAGCAAATTCCAATTTATCGTGCTAATTATGAATGATTACATCGGCGCAAACCGCGCCTGAAAGGAAGGTTAACATGGCAAGAGGCGGATTTCCCGGCATGATGGGCGGCGGCAACATGCAGCAGCTGGCCCGGCAGGCCCAGAAGCTTCAGCAGCAGATGAACAAGGTCCAGGAGGAGCTGGAGACCCGTGAATACGAGGCCAGCGCCGGCGGCGGCATGGTGACGGTGAAGGTCACCGGCAAGAAGGAGCTGGTTTCCCTGGAGATCAAGCCCGAGGCCGTCGATCCCGATGACGTCGAGATGCTCCAGGATATGGTCATTGCCGCCGTCAACGAGGCCCTCCGCGCCGCCACCGATACCATGGAGCGCGAAATGGGCAAGCTCACCGGCGGGCTGAATATGCCGGGTCTGTTCTGAGAAGAATGGAAAATTGAAAATTGAAAATGGAAAATTCAGCTACCGGCCCATGCGATGCGGAGGCACTTAATTTTCAATTGTCAATTGTCAATTATCAATTTTCAATTTGGATTCCACGATACTTATGTTTGCCGCCGCGTTCTCCAAATGCACGCGGCGGCCTTTTTAAGGGGGTACTCCGCATGGCTGAGATCGAGGCGATCGCGCGGCTGGTGAACCAGCTTTCCAAACTGCCCGGGGTGGGCCGCAAGACGGCGCAGCGCCTGGCCTACCACATCATCGGCCTGCCGGAGGACCAGGTGCGGGAGCTGGCCGCCGCCATATTCAATGGAAAGAAACAGATCCACTTCTGCCCCGTCTGCGGCAACTACACCGACGTGGACCCCTGCGCCATCTGCGCCGACCCCAACCGGCGGCGGGATATCGTCTGCGTGGTTCGCGACCCCCGGGACGTCAACGCCATGGAGCGTATGCGGGATTACAACGGCCTCTATCACGTCCTCCACGGGGTCATCTCCCCCATGGACGGCGTCGGCCCCGACGACATCCGCATCCGCGAGCTCATGACCCGCCTGGCCTCCGGCGAGATCAAAGAGGTCGTCCTCGCCACCAACCCCGACGTGGAGGGCGAGGCCACCGCCGCCTATATCTCCCGCCTCATCAAGCCCATGGGCGTGAAGGTCACTCGCATCGCCCACGGCGTCCCCGTCGGCGGCGAGCTGGAATACACCGATGAGGTCACCCTCCTCCGCGCCTTCCAGGGCCGCATTGAGCTGTGAATATCGCGTCAGACTTCGGTCTGGCGCTTTTTTGGGGGAGGGCGGTAGATAAACGGGGATTTATCGGGATGTCGTTCGTAGTCCACCTCATCCGGCGCTTCGGTGCCGCGCCTCAAATCTTCGATTTGAGCCGTGGCAGTCTGGCCTTTGGCAGTGAGATGGGGCCGGCAGGCCCTTGTCAAGTGCCCGTGAGGGCGGATGAGGTGGCTTACCCTCTTACCCCGACAAATTCCAATTTGTCATTCCCTGCCGTCCCCATAATCTTTGCCCCCTTTTCGCTACAATAATTCCGTTGACAGATCCGGGTTTTTCGGGTATTATGTATACGCGAAAAAATGTGTATAAATATTAGTGGTTTATAAGGTTAAAATGAATATGGAGGTCCGGGAGGATGGATCAGAAAAAGCTGGCGATATGGCTGAAGGCGATCTGCGTGGGCTGCGCGCTGTGCGGGCTGGCGCTGTTCGGGTTCATATTGCCGCGCTTCCTGGCCTACGTGGCGGAGGAGGTGCCGGACCTGCCCCACAGGGCCTGGTCGGCCTTCATGTGGGTGCTGGCGGTGCCCTGCTACGCGGTGCTGGTTTGCATCTGGAAGATGGCCACCGAGATCGGCCGTGACAACAGCTTTTCCCTGGAAAACGCAAAATTGCTCAAATACATCGCCCTGCTGGCCGGCGCGGACGCCGCGCTGCTGCTGGTGGGCAACATCGTCTTCATGCTGACAAAGCACTCCATCCCCACCCTGGCGCTGGTCAGCGCCTTCGTGTGCTTCGTCGGCCTCGCCATCTCCGTCGGCGCCGCCTGCCTCTCCCATCTGGTCCACAAGGCCGCCGCGCTCCAGGAGGACAGCGATTTGACGATATGATAGAGTGGAGTGTGGAGAGTTGAGAGTGGAGTTAAGAGTGTCGGGTGCCCGATAAATCAATGAAATCCGGAGGATTTCCACCAAAACTCCACTCTTCACTCTCCACACTCCACTCTCAAACAAACTCCAATTTCCCCAAATGACTGATAAACCGCTATGATCATATTCAACATCGACGTCATGCTGGCCCGGCGCAAGATGAGCGTCACGGAGCTCTCCCACCGCGTGGGCATCACCATGGCCAACATCTCCATCCTCAAAAACGGCAAGGCGCGGGCCGTGCGTGTGGAGACCCTTGACAAGCTCTGCCGCGCCCTCGACTGCCAGCCCGGCGACCTGCTGGAATACCGGGAGGACGGGGAGACGGAGCAGGAGGGGTAGACGGGGAGCTGTTTATGTGAATTTTAATTAATACTCCAATCTCCCTACCAATCCCATATAACAATTCTCTTGCAATCCAGGCGCGCTTGTGCTATACTATGGTATAATTTGACGATAATGTGCTTTAATGATGACATGAATCGAACAGGCTGTGCCTATTGGAGGAAACCATGAGAAAAAGGCTGCTTGCGGCTCTGCTGGCGGCGCTGCTGATGATCGCGGCGACGTCCGGCCTGGCCGAGGACGAACCGGAGGCCCCCGCCATCGAGCGGGAGGTCCAGGAGGTTCCGAGCTTTGAGGTCGCCAACGACCCGCCGGCGGCGGAGCTGTATGAATCCGACGGGGAAGAACCTGAGACGCCGTCCGAACCCGAAGAGGAAGTCCCGGAGGAGCCCTCTTACGAGGAAGAACCGGACGAGCTGCCCGAGGCAGAGGAATTGCCCGGAGACGAGGTTCCGGAGGACGAGCCCGGCGCGGAGGATGCGCTCCCGGAGGAGATCGAGCCGTCCCCGGAGGAGCCCGAAGCATCCCCGATGGAATCCGACGTCGAGGAGGCCGACCCCCTGCCCGCCGCCGAGCCCGAGCGGGTGGAGAACATCGACGGCGTAGACCCCCGCGACTGTCAGCATCCTGTGACGGTGGCGGTGGTGAACCGCGACGCCCGGGACATCGACTATACCGATCTCCACAACGGCTCCCACCGGATCACCGGCAGCGGCGTGCTGGTGGTGCTCTGTGCCGACTGCGGCATGGCGGTGGACCGGAAGAACGAGTACGTCGAAAAGTGCAGCTACGACGCCTCGGATGAATCGGGCGCCATCTGCCAGTATTGCGACCACGTCAAGGGCGACGATGGCCGCCACATCCACGAGTTCACCGGCGAATACCACGATTTCTGCGGCGCGCTGCTGGGCGCGTCCCCCGATCCCGACGCCCCGGAGCTGTACCACATCTGCCGGTTCCAGAAGCTCCAGGCCCGCAAGTGCGCCCAGTGCGACACCTATGAGGATACCGTGGCGGTCCCCGGCGAGGTCATCGAGAGCCGAGAGAACCACGTCTGGCAGGCCGACGGCCGCTGCGCCCTCTGCGGCTGCGCCCGCACCTGCCGCCACGAGGGGGAGACCCTCGAAAACGCCTGGGACGAGGATGTGACCTACACCTTCGTCAACGCCGCCGCCCATGAATACTCCGCGGTGCGCTACGTCCAGCGCTGCTGCGCCCAGTGCGGCGAACCCCTGGGCAACGTGGAGGTCAGCCGCGTCAACCTCCGCCAGAACCACCACTTCGAGGACGGCGTCTGCGCGGACTGCGGCTACGTCAACGTTTGCAGCCACCCCAACATGGTCTACACCTACGCCGTGGAGCCTGGCGGCGCGGCCTTCGCGCCCGTGGACGGCCTGAATCACAAGGTCGGCAATCTGGGCGGCGTTTACATCACCGAGGCGCGCTGCCCGGACTGCGGCTTCACCCTCTCCGGCCTGAAGCAGGCCGTCTCCGACGGCCAGTCCGTCACGCTGCCCCACCGCTTTGACCGGAATGGCGTCTGTATGGACTGCGGCTACATCCCCCAGGTCAGTCAGGCGGAGTGCAGCCATCCCGAGGAATACCGCGTGGCGCTGGACCCCTCCGACGTCACCGCGCTGAAGCAGTCCTGCCGCTACGCCGTGGACCCCGGCGCCAGCAACGATGCCAGCCACGTGCTCCGGGTGGAATACGACCCCTCCTGGACCTGCGCCCTCTGCGGCTACCACGAGGACCTGCGGAGCCAGTCCCGGTTCATCGTCGTCTCCGAGCCCCACAACTTCAACAAGGGCTACTGTGTCACCGCCAACTGCGGCCATCGCTGCCCCCACACCCAGGTGAACGGCCAGGAGACTGCCGGCCAGCCCTTCTACGATTACGACGGTGCCGAGGGCCACTATGAGACCGTCCCCACCATCGTCACCGGCACCTGCGTCCTCTGCGGCGAGTACGTCAAGAACCACGTGGTGGAAACGACGCGGGGCCGCATGGAGTTCCACACCATGGAGAACGGCGTCTGCACCAAATGCGGCTACGCCTGCCCCCATCCCGACGCCGACATCGTCCGCCTGCTGCCCGCAGAGCACACCGCCTATGCCGTCTATGACGACGCGGAGCATTCCGTCAGCGAGGAGCGCGTCACCGAGACCATCTGCCAGGCCTGCGGCCACACCCTCTTTGAGGAGGTGGAGACCCTTGGCGAATATCGCATGCCCCACAGCTTCGTCCACGGCGTCTGCGCCCTGTGCGGCTATGACCCGCTGAACGACACCGCCCGCATGGACGAGGACGACTTCGACGACCTGCCCGCCGACCAGCGCCTCTATGGCGTCTGCGCCGACGACGCGGCGGACATCGTCAAAGCCAGCGTCCGGGTGGGTGACAGCCTCCAGCCCGAGATCGACGCCGGCACCGCCGAGGCGGAGATCGAAAACATCGACCGCCTGTTCAAATCCCGTGAGCTTTCCAGGCTCTACGCCCTGCCCCTCCGGGACCGGCTGCTGACCGCCCAGTACTTCCTGGGCTTCGTCGATGATGTGACCCGCGCCGCCGCCATCGACGACACCCTGCTCAGCGGCGACGCCGTGAAGCTGATTAGGGACATACAGGCCCGCATCAATTCCATGACCCCCGATGAGCGGGAGGCCTTCGACCAGGCCCGCCGCGCCGCCTTCCCCATGACCCCCTTCGAGGTCGTGCCCGGCGTCACCACCGAGGTCTTTAACATCGACCTCGCCGTCCAGTCCGAGGGCATCACCACCGTCGCCCGCTACAGCTTCCAGAACACCGGATCGAGCTGGAACCTCATCAATATCGCTGTGAGATGAAGCGGGCTGATTCCCCCGCCGCCTGATTTGTGGGCGGCGGGGAATTGTTTTTGGAATTGAAAATTGAAAATGGAGTTACCGGTGTTATCCTATTAACTGCGACAGGCAAATACCCTTGTTTTATCGGGACTTTGGTTACAGCTCAGCGTCCCCCAGAACGGACTCCCTCAGTCTGGCCTTCGGCCAGCCAGCTCCCTCAAAGAGGGAGCCTAAAAGGCGCATTCGCGTTCCAAAAGGCTCCCTCATAGAGGGAGCTGGCACGCGAAGCGTGACTGAGGGAGGGGACGCTGAGCTGTAACGGACTTTGAATATAGGGGTCGGTCACGATGCCCGCTAATAATTTTCAATTTTCAATTATCAATTGTCAATTCCCATACGTCCCATCCGCAAAACTAATTTCACAGAAACCAAAAATATCCGTCACAATGTTGTGATATAATTTAGCATAGAATTGCAATAATTGTCGAAACGCGGGAGTGTATGGGGTGAGATACGAATACTGTCTGTTTGACTTTGACGGCACCATCGCGGACACGGGCGAGGGGATACGGCGCAGCGTGGCCTACAGCCTGGAGCGGCTGGGCTATGAGGTGCCCTCCGACGCGGTGCTGAACCGCTTCATCGGCCCGCCGCTGCACGATACCTATGTGGAACTGTTCGGCATGACGGACGCACAGGCGGAACACGCCATCGAGGTTTACCGGGAGCGCTACCTGGACATCGGCCTCTATGAAGCCCACCTCTATCCCGGCATCGCGGCGCTGCTGAAATCGCTGCATGAGGGCGGGGCCTACGTGGGCCTGGCCTCGGCCAAGCCTCAGGTGATGGTGGAGACCCTCTCCAAATACTTCGCCATCGACGGCTTCATCGACGCTTACTCCGGCACGGGCATGGGCCGCCACAGCGCGGACAAGCGGGACTTCCTGCTGGCGGCGCTGCCGGAGGGCGCGGACTTCAAACGGGCCTGCATGGCCGGCGACCGCCATTTCGACATCACCGCCGCCAAGGCTCTGGGTCTCTGCGCCGTCGGCGCGAACTACGGCTACGCCCAGCCCGGCGAGCTCGCCGCCGCCGGGGCCGACGTGGTGTTCGACACCGTGGAGGCCATGTCCGCCTGGCTGCTCACCTGACCCCAATTGCGACAGCCGTGGAAAATTTTTGTATTTTTTTATCGTAACCGCGGCCAAAGAAAGACAAAGACGTGAACCCACGGGACGCTTTTGCCGTCCAATAACTATAAAAAAGCGGAAAATTGGAAAACCTCCCACGCTTAAAAAGGATTTGCTTCGCCCCATGCGGGCTGAAATAAGAGGTGTATTCAATGGCATACGAAAATCTTTGCATGTACTGCTTTGAAGATCTGAAGGGCCAGACGACCTGCCCCCACTGCGGGCGGGACGCCAACGCCGCCGTGCCGCAGATCCAGCTGCTGCCGGGGACGCGGGTGTACAACCAGCGCTTCCTCATCGGCCGCGCCATGGGGCAGGACGCCTCGGGCATCGTCTACACGGCCCTGGATACCAAAAAGGAAAACAAGCTGCGCATCCGCGAATACCTGCCCCGGGACTGCGCCCAGCGCCTGAACGACGGCGCCGTGGTGCCCGTGGCGGGCAAAGAGGACGAGTACGACGCCGGCCTGCGCAAGCTCAAGGCCAGCGCCACCGGCGACGAGGACCCCGGCAGGCGCCACTTCTTCTTCGAGGAGAACGGCACCGGCTACGTCGTCCAGCGCAAGACCGCCGCTCCCGAGCCCGAGGAGGACCGCGACGATCATGACGAGGAGGAGCCGGAGCGCGGCGGTCGCGGCATCATCATCGCCCTGGTGGCTGCCATCGTGGTGGTCGCCGCCGCGGTGACGCTCTACATCCTGTTCTCCGGCCCTCTGGGCAACAACAAGGATGTCACCGAGACGCCCACCCTCGATCCCGACAACCTCTGGGCCCCCGTGGAATCGGCCTCCGCCTCCACGTCGCCCACCGTGACGCCCTATACCTCCCCCACCTTCGCCGCGCTGGTGGACCCCGACCTGTCCTGGATGGACTTTACCTTTGAGGAGGTCAACACCGGCAACACCGGCAATGCGGGCAATGCCGGCGGCACAAAGACTGCGGCCACCCGCGTGCCCACCGCCACGCCCAGGCCCACGGCGGTGCCCACCATCACCGGCAGCGGCTCGGAGTACCGCAGCATCAGTGGCAATTCCCAGACGACGGAGATCCGCACCCTCCAGCGGAAGCTGGCGGATCTGGGCTGGCTCGACGCCGGCGACGTCACCGGTCGCTATGACGACGCCACCCGCACCGCCGTGCGCGCCTTCCAGCGCTATATCAATCAGTATTACGACCCGGCCACCCGGCTGGAGGTGGACGGCATCGCCGGTCCCAAGACCCAGCAGTGGCTCTATCAGGTCAACGCCGTGAAGCCCACTCCCACCCCGCGCCGTACCGCCACGCCCCAGCCCACGGCCACACCCAGGCCCCGCGTGACGGCGAAGCCCGACGACGATACCCTCATCGATTCCAGCTCCAGCGCTGCGGAGATCCGCAGCATGCAGCGGGAGCTGGTGCTGCTGGGCGTGCTGCCCCAGGGCGCGGACAACGGTCGCTACGATCTCACCACCCGCTCCGCCGTGAAGCGCTTCCAGACCCGTGTCAACGAGCTCCAGGGGTATGACGTGCTGGAGACCAGCGGGCGCATGGACGCCCTGAGCATGGCCTTCCTGGACTACTATGTGGACGAGTGGATCGCCATGCAGACCGAGGCCACGCCCACCCCCACTCCCAGGACTACCCGGACGCCCACTCCCGCGCCGACGAAGTATGAGTCCGAAAAGGACCCCAACGCCGTCAACGCTGATTCCTCCGCCACGGCGATCAGGGAGGTCCAGCGCTCGCTGATCGCCATCGGGATGCTGCCCGACGGCGCGGACACCGGCCGCTATGACGCCGCCACCACTCAGGCCGTGACACAGTTCCAGGAATGGGTCAACGAGCTGCGCAACGAAAAGACGCTGGATGTCAACGGCGAGGCCGACCCGCTGACCCGTGCCTACATCCGCTACTGCATCGAGAACGACCGCCGGCCCAACGCCACCGCGGAGCCCACCTCCGAGCCCACGCCCACCCCCACCGCCGTGCCGGGCATACAGTCCGACCCCGATGCGGAGGAGGAGATCCTCATCCAGCGCGGTTCCAGCCGCGAGGACGTCCGCCGGGTGCAGGAGCTGCTGGTGAGCGCCGGCCTGCTGTCTCCCCGCGGCGTGGACGGCATCTTTGGCGGCGGCACCACCCGGGCCGTCACCGCCTTCCAGGAGTATGTCAACGCCCATGGCGGCGAGCTGGAGGTCAACGGCGTGGTCGATACCGCCACGCTGCAAACCCTGGAATACTATGCCGACAACAACATGAACGTCAACGACGTGGAGGAGACCCCGACCCCTGAGCCCACGGCCACCCCCACCGCCGAACCGACGGAGGCTCCCACCGCGGAGCCGACGGCCACGCCCACTGCGGAGCCGACCGCCACGCCTGAGCCGACGGCTACCCCCACGGCCACGCCCGAGCCCACCGCCGAGCCTACGGCGGAGCCCGACCCCGTCAGGGAGGCCCAGACCCTGCTGACCGCCGTCGGCGCGCTGCCCGAGGACGGCGTCACCGGCGAAATTGACGAGGCCACCACCCAGGCGGTCACGGATTTCCAGAACTGGATCAACCGCCAGGGCATCACCCGGCTCGAGGTCACCGGCCGACTGGACAGCGGCACCTATCAGATGCTGGAGATGTGCGCCAGCCAGGGTATGCGCATGAGCCTGGACGACATCAGCGTCAACGGCGACGCGCCCGAGAATCCCGACGACCCCTTCAATGAGCCCGTTGAGTCTGAGAATGCCGTCGTCGAGGGCGCGCCCTTCGAGGCCCACCTCAACCGGCTGGACATCGACATCGCCGGCAGGATCTATGAGGGCGGCACCACGGAGGTGAACGACGACAGCTTCATCGTGAGCTGGTCCGCCGACGGCGCGGTGGAGGGCTATAACGTCTACGTCTCCGACAGCATGGGCAACGCCGTGATCTCCGCCGAGGATGTCGCCGAAACCAGCTTCCGGGTGGACGCCAACCGCATGCGGGCGGGGGAGACCTACACCGTCACCATCGGCGCGAAGCCCGTGGGCGGCACCGAGGACGACATCCTCTGGCAGACCGCGCGGTTTGTCCGGCCCGCTCCCGACGTTGAAGAGCCGACCCCCACGCCCTTCGTCGATGAACCGGCGCAGGCGCCCTGGATCGACATCGAGGGCGGCGACAATGCCTCTGGCATCGTCGAGATAGACGGCGACACCTTCACCATCCGCTGGGGCGCGGAGGGCGCGTCCCAGGGCTATAACGTCCAGATCACCGACAGCGCCGGCAACGTCATCGCCGCCCAGTCCGCCACGGCTCAGTCCGAGCTGACCGTGCGGTCCGCTCAGATGCGGCCCGGCGAGGTCTACACCATCACCGTGGGCGCGGTACCCGCCAGCGGCAGCGCGGAGGACATCGCCTGGAGCAGCGCCCGGTTCACCCTGCCCGCTCAGGAGCCCGCCTTCGTGGAGTCCACCCCGGAGCCCACGGCGGAACCCACCCCCGTGCCCACCGTGGCGGAGGTCAGCCGGCCCACCGTCAACGTGGGCGGCGCGGGCTACCAGCAGGATGGCCTCCAGTATATGACGGACAGCACCATCATACTGAGCTGGGGCGCTGAGGGCGATGTGGACGCCTATATCGTCTACGTGGAAAACCAGAACGGCGAGCGCCACGACCTGGGCACCACCGCCGACACCAGCCGCACCATCTCCGCAGGCAACCTCCCCGCAGGCATTTACACCGTGTATGTGGGCGCGATTCCCGCCTATGGCACCGAATCCGACGCCCAGTGGGGCACCACCCGTTTCGGCATCCCCGGCGCGGAGTCCGCGGAAGCGCCCGAGGAGGAGAACGAAGAGCAGGAGCGTAACCAAACCGAACCCGAAGCCGGGGAACCCGAGCCCGAGGACGAGGGCGAGACGGAGACTCCTGCCAGGGAGAACGAAAGCGTCACCTCCATCGACGCTGACAGCGACGCCGCCACCGTCCAGAAGCTGCAAATGCGGCTCTACACCCTGGGTGTGTTGGCCGGCGACCCCGAGCAGGGCGTGCTGGACGACGTGACCCTCGAGGCCGTGGCCGAATTCCAGCGCCGCGCCAATGAACAGTACGACGCCGGCCTGCAGATCATCGATCCCTATAGCGGCAGCGCCACCATCGACGCCGAAACCCTTCAATGGCTCTCCCGGGGCCTGTGAGACCACCATCAACCCGCCGCGCCTGGCTTATGGGCGCGGCGGGATTTTTTGTTGGGGGAGGGATAAACAGGGATTTGTAGGGGGAGATGCACACGCTCCTGTAGGGGCGGCGTTGCGCCGCCCGCCGGGTAGGACGATGCGCTTCGTACAAGGCGGGCGCCGAAACGGCGCCCCTACAGGGAATAGTTTGTCATCTCAACAAATTCCAATTCACCCCCCCTAATTATGACAACAGACCAATAAAAATATGAAATCACACAAAACAGCCCTGTCCATTTTTGACACTGCCCTCTCCGCAATGTTATAATAAAACATAATGATTATAAAATCGGAAGAGGGAACGGATATGAAGAGACGCGTTCGCCGCTTTGCGGCACTCATGGTCGCGGTTTTGCTGGCGCTGTTGTCGGCAGCGGCCTGGGCGGAGACGGTCGAAATCGAGGAGGCCGTGGAGGAATACGGCCCGCTGGAGCTGGCCGTGGAACCGGAGGAGACAATGGCCGAAGGAGCGTCGGAGGACTCGACGCCTGTGGAGGCGGAGCTTGCCAAATCGGGCTATGAGGATCAGAAGTTTGACGAGACGCTCTACGTCTCCGACGAGGTGTGGAGCCGCGTCAATCTGAAGCGCGCCAAGGGCTTCAATGGCAAGCTTGCCACCGTTGAGGGCACGCTGCTGCTGGACGATGTGCTCATCGAGGGCGCGTCCGCGGTGAACCTGTCGCTGGAGGAGTGGTTTGACCTCGCCCCCGGCGCCAGCATAAGCTGCACCTCCACCGGCTTTCTGAACCTGGACAGGAGCGCCGTCTGCATCGACAAGGACGTGTCGATCACCCTCAACCCCTCCATGTACGGCGCCAGCGTCGCCGCCAAGAAGGTCAAGTGGAGTACCTCGGACAAGAAGATCGCCACCGTCAGCAGTCGGGGCGTGGTCAAGGGCCGCAAGAAGGGCAAGGCCGTCATCACCGCGAAGTACAACGGCGACGTGGCTGCCTGCACCGTCATCGTCAACCAGATCGTCCTGCCCTCGAAGATCAAGCTGAGCAAGTCCAGCGTGACCCTGGGCCTGGACGCCACCTATGCGCTGGGCTATACCATCAGTCCCGCGGATGTGGACATCATCGACGTCACATGGGAATCCTCCAAGCCCGCGGTGGCCGTCGTGGACGACATGGGCGTGGTCACCGGCCTGTCCAAGGGCGAGGCGAAGATCACGGCCCGCACCTCCAACGGCAAGAAGGCCACCTGCAAGGTCAAGGTGAAGGAGGTCAAGCCTACCGCGGTCAAGTTTGCCGCCAGCAGCGTCACCCTGAAGGCCGGGGAGACCTATACGGCCAGGGTGAACATCACCCCTTCCGAGGCCTCGGGCCGGGATATCGTCTATACCTCCAGCGATGAGGGCGTGGCCTATGTGGACGATGACGGCGTGATCTACGCCGTGGATCAGGGCACGGCCATCATCACCGCCGCCACCGCCGGGGTCAAGGGGACCATGAAGGTCACCGTCAGGGGAACGGGGACCAGCACTGCCACGAAGAAACCCACGGCGATAAAGTTCACCAAGTCCTCCATTTCATTGAATGCCGGCGACGAATATCCGACCGGGCTCGCCTTCACCCCGACCAGCGCCACCGAGCTGGAGGTCTACTACACCTCCAGCAACGAGGGCGTGGCCTATGTGGACGATGACGGCGTGATCTACGCCGTGGACAAGGGCACGGCCAGCATCACCGCCACCAGTGCCGCCAGCAGCAGCGTCAAGGCCACGATGAAGGTCACCGTCAGCGGGACGTCCACCGGCGGCAATCCCGGCGGCAGCGCGGTGCCCACGTCCATCAGCTTCACAGTGACCCGCGTCAAGCTCAATTCGGGCGATGAATACGCCGCCACCATTGAGATTCTCCCGGCCAACGCCGCCCAGCGGGATGTCTACTTTACGACCCAGAACAGGAACGTGGCCGTCGTGGACGCCAATGGCGTGATCCGCGCCGTGGGCGCCGGCACGACCACCATCTCCGCCATCAGCGCGTCCAATAATGCCGTGCGGGGGACCATGGAGGTCGTTGTCAACGGCGGCGGCGCTGTTGTCGACCCGGACCCCGTCATTGAGCCGGATGACGGCATCAGGCCCACCTCCATCAAATTCAAGAAGCAGAGCGTGTCCATGAAGTCCGGCGATACCCATCAGCTCGTCATCTCGCTGAGTCCCACGAACGTCACCAATAATGAGATCTATCTTACCTCCAGTGACGATTCGGTTGCGGCAGTGGACGACGATACTGGCATCGTCTACGCCATCGGGCCGGGCACGGCCGTCATCACCGCCGTCTGCGCCGGGGATTCCCGGGTCCGGGCGACCTGCACCGTCACCGTCACCGGCTCCCAGTATGGCGGGAATCTGGCCGGGTCGGGCGATCTCACCGGGCTCAAGATCGGCATCAATCCCGGCCATCAGCACAAGACCATCAAGGAGCATTACCCCATTGCCCCCGGCTCCTCCAAGACCGCCAAGGGTGTCAAGACCGGGGCCAGCGGCAAGTCCACCCATCAGAACGAATACGAGGTGGTGCTGGACATCGGCCTGAAGCTGAAGCGCATACTGGAGGAACACGGCGCGGAGGTGGTCATCACCCGCACCAGCAACGAGGTCATGCTGACCAACATCGACCGCGCCCAGATGCTCAACGAGGCGGGCGTCGACGTGGCGCTCCAGCTCCACAACAACAGCGCCTCCAATTCCAGCAAGACCGGTGTCAGCGGCTATATCCGCACCACCGGCGACTGGGTGGAGGAGAGCCGCGCCATCGCCGAGTGCCTCTGCAAGGGCATGGCCAATAACACCCCCTTCAAAAACCTGGGCGTTAAGATCGAGAACGAGTTCATGAGCCTCAACTGGACCACCACGCCCTCCGTGCTGCTGGAGATGGGCTACCTCTCCAACCGGAGCGACGACAAGCTCCTCGCCCTCGATGAGACCCGCGAGGGCCTCGCCTGGGGCATCTATGAGGGCCTCTGCGATTACTTCGGACGCTGATTAACGATACGGGGCGGCGCTTCGCCGCCCGCCCGGTACGATGTACCACGGCGGGCGGTGGAGCGCTGTTTTTGTGATGCTGTGCAGGCAGGGCGGTAAATTGGAAGTTGTCTGGGTGACGACTCCCTCCGACCCGCTTCGCGGGCCACCTCCCTCTAAGAGGGAGGCTTTTGGAGAACGCCGGTAACCCAAAGGCTCCCTCCCAGAGGGAGCTGTCAGCGTGGCCGAAGGCGTAGCGAAGCGTTCAGCTGACTGAGGGAGTCGTCCCCCTCCGTAAAAAAACCATTCGCGGTTATCATCTTTACAATGCCATGCTATGATAAAATAAGAGAAATCTCCCATGGAGGCTGAAATATGCTGAACGAAATGTATTTTCGCCTGGCTCCGCTGATGGAGGCGGCGGCGAAACGGCCCTTTGTGTGGCAGGAGCACACGAAAAAGATCATCATCACGGTGCTCTTGAGCATGGTGCCCATGTTCGAGGGGCGCTATGCCGTTACGGTGATGGTGGGCACGGGCATGCCGCCGGTGTTCGCCTATGTGCTGGCGGTCATCGCGTCCTACCTGCCGGTGCCCTTCATACTGCTGCTGCTGCGGCCGGTGCTGGACTGGTTCTATACCCTGCCCATCAAGCCCGTCCGCGCCTTCGCCGCCTGGCTGGAGCGCCGCGCCGCCCGCAAGCGCGCATCCATGCACGATAAGAAGAAGGGCAGGCATGCGAAAAACGCCTCCTCCGACTGGGGCGAGTTCCTGGCGCTCTACCTCTTCGTCGCCCTCCCCGTCCCCGGCACCGGCGTCTGGATGGGCAGCGCCATCGCCACGCTCTTCAACATGCCCATCTTCAAATCCGCCATTACCATCCTCCTGGGCAACATGACCGCGTGCCTGATCACCACGCTGATCACCACCGGAGTGGTGACGCTGTTCTGATGCCGGTTTGATTTACACGACAAGGAGAAATTACATGGATATTTATGACATCGTCGTCATCGGCGCGGGCCACGCGGGGTGCGAGGCGGCGCTGGCCTGCGGGCGGATGGGCTTAAAGACGCTGCTGGTCACGCTGAACCTGGACGCGCTGGCTATGATGCCCTGCAATCCCTCCATCGGCGGCACCGCCAAGGGCCATCTGGTGCGGGAGCTGGACGCCCTCGGCGGCGAAATGGGCCGGGCCATCGACGATGTGTTCATACAGTCCCGTATGCTGAACACCCGCAAGGGCCCCGCCGTCCATTCCCTCCGGGCACAGGCGGACAAGAAGGCCTATCAGCTCCGCATGAGAAGGGCCGTGGACGACTGCCCCAATCTCGACCTGCGTCAGGCCGAGGTGCGCCGGGTCCTCGTGGAAAATGGCCGCGTCACCGGCGTGGAGACCACCACCGGCGGCACTGTCGCCTGCCGCGCCGTGGTCGCCTGCTGCGGGGTCTATCTCAATGCCCGCATCATCATCGGCGAGTGCAGCTGGCACGGCGGCCCCCAGGGCCTGATGGCCGCCAACGCCTTTACCCAGAATCTCATGGACCTCGGCTTCTCCATCCGCCGCTTCAAGACCGGTACTCCGGCCCGCCTCGACGGCAGGACCATTGATTTTACCAAAATGCAGCCCCAGGAGGGCGACGACCCCATCGTCCCCTTCTCCTTACTCACCGACCCGGCCACCCTCAAAAACCGGGCGCTCTGCTACCTGACCTACACCACCCCGGAAACCCATAAAATCATACTGGACAACCTCCACCGCGCCCCCATGTATTCCGGCACCATCCACGGCACCGGCGCGCGCTACTGCCCCTCCATCGAGGACAAGGTGGTCCGCTTCAAGGACAAGGACCGCCACCCCATCTTCATGGAGCCCGAGGGCCTGTATACCCATGAGTGGTATGCCCAGGGCATGTCCACCTCCATGCCAGAGGACGTCCAGCGGCAGATTTACGCCTCGATTCCGGGCCTTGAAAACGCGAAGCTCCTGCGCCTCGCCTACGCCATAGAATACGACTGCATCGACCCCCTGCAGCTCGACCGCTCCTTCCGCGCCAAGCACATCGAGGGCTTCTACTGCGCCGGTCAGATCAACGGCACCTCCGGCTATGAAGAAGCTGCTGCCCAGGGCCTCTACGCTGGCATCAACGCCGCGCTCTGGTGCCAGGGCCGGGAGCCCATGCTGCTGAACCGGGCCGACGCCTACATCGGCGTGCTGGTGGACGACCTCATCACCAAGGGCGTGGACGAGCCCTACCGCATGATGACCAGCCGCGCCGAATATCGCTTGCTCCTGCGCCAGGACAACGCCGACCTCCGCCTCACCGAAATGGGAAGAAAAGCCGGCCTCGCCTCGGAAGAGCGCTATCAGAAGATGCTGGAAAAACAGCGCCTGACCAATGAGGCCCGCGCCCTGCTGGATAAACTGCGCCTCACCGACAAGCTCCGCGCCGTGGACGCCACCTATGACGCCCTCCGCGCCGCCCACCCGGACCTCCCCGACTATCCCCCGGAGGTCAAGGAGCAGCTTGAAATCACCATACGCTACGAGGGCTACATCACCCGCCAGGACGCCGACCGCCGCAAGTTCCTCCGCATGGAGGACACCCCCCTCCCCGCTGACGCCGACTACCTCAACATGTCCGGCTTGCGCATCGAGGCCCGCCAGAAGCTGGATGCCCAGCGCCCCGCCTCCCTCGGCCAGGCCAGCCGCATCCCCGGCATCAACCCCGGCGACATCTCCGTCATGATGATCTGGCTGAAGTCTCTGCAACACTGATACTGACCTCATTGTGGGCTGTGGAAACACGGCCCGCTTTTTGTTTGGATTGAGAGACAAATTGGGATTTGCCGAGGAGAGCAGGTAGGCCACCTCATCCGCCCTCACGGGCACTTGACAAGGGCCTGCCGGCCCCATCTCACTGAAAACAGTCCACTGGACTGTTTTCCGGGCGCTCGATGCTCAACTTTGCCTTTGGCAAAGTTGGTCTGGCCAAAGGCCAGACTGCCACGGCTCAAATCGAAGATTTGAGGCGCGGCACCGAAGCGCCGGATGAGGTGGACCTCGAACGCCATCTCGACAAATCCCCATTTATCTCCAAAATAACGATTGACAAATACCCCTTGGGGGTATATAATAGTGTGCGAAGGATGTGAGGGATATGGAGCAGGAGAAGGTCTGTCCCGCCTGCGAGCGGCACAAGCGGACGCCGCGGGACGAGGCGGAGCTGAAGCAGCTGAAGAACCGGCTGAACCGCATCACCGGGCAGCTCAACGGCATCGGCAGGATGCTGGATGAAAACCGCTATTGCGGGGACATACTGATACAGCTTGCCGCGGCGGAGAGCGCCCTGCAAGCGCTGGGCTACAGCATATTGCAGGAGCACATGCGCACCTGCATGGCCGAGGACATCCAGGCCGGCCGCACGGAGAGCGTGGACGAGGTCTTTGAGCTGATTAAGCGGCTGAAATGAGAACGAGGGAGAAATTGGAATTTGTCAGGGAGACGGGGGTTCACCTCATCCGCCCCTTCGGGGCACCTTCCCCTCAAGGGGAAGGTGCCCGTGAGGGCGGATGAGGTGGCCTCGAACAAACATCTCGACAAATCCCTGTTTACCGACTAACCAAAAGAGGGCATAAACCATGACATTTGACGTAAAGGGCATGACCTGCGCGGCGTGCAGCGCCCATGTGGAGAAGAGCGTGAAGAAGTTAGAGGGCGTGAAGAGCGTCAGCGTGAGCCTGCTTTCCAATTCGATGGAGGTGGACTTCGACCCCTCTGTTCTGACCACCCAGCAGATCTGCAAGGCGGTGGCCTCGGGCGGCTACAGCGCGTCGCCGAGGGGCGAGAAGGCCGAGGCGGCGCGGCCCAGCCAGAATGAGGAGATGACCGCCATGCGCAACCGGCTGATCGCCTCCTTTGTGCTGCTCATCGTGCTGATGTACGTCGCCATGGGCCACATGCTGCATCTGCCCATGCCCATGGTGCTGCATCAGCCGATGGTGTCCGGGCTGGTGCAATTGCTCATTGTCATCCCGGCCATCGTTATCAATCGAAACTACTTCGTCAACGGCTTCCAGGCATTGTTCCACCTCGCGCCGAATATGAATAGTTTGATATGTGTCGGCGCCTCGGCGGGCCTGCTGTACAGCCTGGCGGTGATGTTCTCCGTGGCCGTGCGGCTGGACGCGGGGGAGAGCGTGGGCATGGTGGACTATTACTTTGATTCCTCAGTGATGATCCCCACCCTCATCTCCGTGGGCAAGTTCCTTGAGGCAAGGGCCAAGGGCCGCACCAGTGAGGCGATTTCCCGATTGGTGGACCTGGCTCCCCGGCGGGCGAACGTCATCCGGGACGGCGTTGAGATGGAAATCGACGCGGCGGACCTGCTGATCGGGGACATCGTGGTGGTCCGCGAGGGCCAGACCGTGCCCACCGACGGCGTCATCACCGAGGGCCACGGCTCCCTGGACCAGTCGATGCTCACCGGAGAGAGCGTACCCGTCGATTTGACCGTGGGCGACGAGGTGGTGGGCGCGACCATCAACCGGGGCGGCAGCTTCCAGTTCCGCGCTACCAAGATCGGCGAGGACACCGCCCTGCAAAAGATCGTCAAGCTGGTGGAGGCCGCGGCCAACTCCAAGGCCCCCATTTCGAGGCTGGCCGACCGGGTCAGCGGCGTATTCGTGCCGGTGGTCATGGGCATCGCGCTGGTGACGTTCATTGTCTGGATGCTCATCGGCGGCGGCGTGCCCACGGCTCTGAAGCACGCCATTGCGGTGCTGGTCATCTCCTGCCCCTGCGCGCTGGGACTGGCGACGCCCACGGCCATCATGGTGGGCACCGGCAAGGGCGCGGAGCTGGGCATCATGATCCGCACCGCCGCCGCGCTGGAGATGGCCCACTCCATCGACTGCGTGACCTTCGACAAGACCGGCACCCTCACCGAGGGCCGCATGCGTATGACCGCCATGAAGTCCTTCGATAAGGACGCCCTCCGCCGCGCCGCCGCCGTGGAGCGCCTGTCCACCCACCCTATCGCCGCCGCCATCGTGGCCGCCGCCGGGGAACAGGGCATACAATTGCCCGAGGTCGCCAATTATCAGACCTTCGCGGGCAAGGGCGTCGCCGCCGACGTGGAGGGCAAGTCCATCATCGTCGGCAAGGCCGACTGGATGCGTGAGCGGGGCGTGAGTCTCGCCAGCGTAGAGGACTGGGCCATCGAGCAGGCGAACCAGGGCGCGACGGTGATGTTCGCCGCCGAGGGCAAGCGGCTGCTGGCCGGCTTCGCGCTGGCCGACGGTATGCGGCAGACCAGCGCCGAGGCCATACAGGATCTGAACAGCCTTGGCGTGAAAACCGTCATGCTCACCGGCGACAACGCCCGCGCCGCCAACGCCATCGGCAGGCAGTTGGGCGTCACCGAGGTTCGGGCCGAGCTGTTGCCCGAGGACAAGCAGAGCGTCATCGCGTCTCTGCAAAGCGAGGGCCGCAAGGTCATGATGGTGGGCGACGGCATCAACGACGCCCCGGCGCTGGTGAAGGCTGACCTGGGCACCGCCATCGGCCAGGGCACAGACGTGGCCATCGAATCCGCCGACGTGGTGCTGATGCGGGACGATCCCCGCCTCGCCGCCGGTGTCATACGCCTGGGCCGCGCCGTCATCCGCAATATCCGCCAGAACCTGTTCTGGGCCTTCTTCTACAATTCCATCGGCATCCCCATCGCCGCCGGCGTGCTGGCCCCGCTGGGCATTGAGCTGAACCCGATGCTCGCCGCCGCCGCCATGAGCATGTCCAGCGTCTGCGTGGTCACCAACGCGCTGCGCCTGCGCGGCTTTAAGCTGGACTATTCACCCGTCCAGACCGCGTGCCCGGTTCCCGCCGCGCCCGCCGTCGATATCATTAAGGAGGAAAACACCATGAGCAAGACCGTCAAGATCGAAGGTATGATGTGCCAGATGTGCGTCAAGCACGTGAAGAACGCCCTGTCCCCCCTGGACCCCGCCGTCGAGGTCTCCCTGGAGAATAAGTGCGCCACCGTCAAGTCCGACGTGGACGACGCCGCCATCAAGGCCGCCGTCACCGAGGCCGGGTACGAGGTCGTGGGGATTGAGTGAGGGATAGTAGCCCGATAAATTGGAATTTGTCGTGCAGTCAAACCAACCTTGTAGGGGCGCCGTTTCGGCGCCCGCCCCTAACGAAACGCATCGTACTACCCGGCGGGCGGCATCCCTGTTTATCGCGCCCAACTAAACCAAAAACCGCCCGCGCACGATTGAAAGTGCGCGGGCGGTTGGTTTTATTACTGCGCGACCACCACGGTGACGGGCACGCGGTTGGTGAGCTGGGGGTTGCCGTCCTGGTCGTAGACGGTGGTGACGGCCATACCCTCGTGGGTGCCGGGGGCGAGGGGCTTATCAAGGGTGATGGCGTCGATGCTCTGACCGGGGGCGAGGGTGTCCGAGGTGTAGACCGTTTCGCCGTCCACCTGGAGGCTCAGCACCACGGGGTTGGAGCTGATGTCGGTGTTCCGGTAGCGCCAGGCGGCGGTGACGCCGTCGGCGGCCACGTCGATCTGATTGCCCACGGAGGTGGCGGTGTGGGCCTCGCCCGCCTCGGGCGCGCGGTCCACGCGGTAGGCCTCGACCTCGGCGAGCTGCTTTTCGTATTCCTCGCGGCTCTCCTCCAGCTCGGCGCTCTGGCGCTGGGCCTCGGCGGTGGCCCTTTCGAGGTCCGCCTGGAGGGCGGCCAGCTTCTGGGAGTCGCTGTCGGACTGGGAGGTCAGCGCCTCGATCTGACGGTTCAGGTCGTCGATGGTGGCAAGCTTTTCGTCCAGCTCGTTGGAGAGGCTGACGAACCGCGCCTCCGTCTCCTCCAGCATGGTCTGCATCTCGGTCAGGGTGGCGTCTGCCTCGTCGCGCTGCTGGTTGGCCTCGGCGATCTTGCCGGAGGCGCGGGTCAGCGTGCCCACGAATTTGCCCAAGTCGGCCTGCACGTCGTCCAGCTTCTGAAGGCGCTCCGCCTCCGAGAGGTCCTCGGCGCTGTCCAGCAGGTCGCCGATGCGGGCCTGGAGCGCGCCGGTGTGGTCCATCAGCGCCTGGGTGGTCTCGGTGATGGAAGCCTCGCTGTCCTCGAGCACGGCGAGAGCCTCGGATTCAATGGTTTCCGCTTCGACGTTCGCCGTCTCCGCCGACTGTGCCTCGGCCATGGCCGCTTCCAGGGCCTGCAGGCGCTCGGCCCCGGCCTTCACCTCGGCCTCCAGCTCGGCGATGACCTTGTCTGCCTCGGCTCTGGCGGCGGTGAGCTGCTTCTCGGCCTCGGCCAGCTTTTCCCCGCTGGTCCTGGACTCCGTCTGGGCGGCGGCAAGCTGATCCTCCAGCGCCTTGATCTTCTCCTCGCTGGCCTTGGCGGCGGCGGTCTGTTCCTCCGTGGCCTTCGCCTGCACGGCGGCCAGCTCGCCCTCCAGCGCGGCGGACCTTTCGCCACTGGCCTTCGCCTCGGTCTGGGCGGCGGTGAGCTGCTCCTCCAGCGCGGCGGACTTTTCGCCGCTGGCCTTGGCCTCGTCCTGAGCGGCGGCAACCTGTCCCTCTAATTCGGCGACCTTTTCACCGCTGGCCTTGGCTTCTGCCTGGACGGTGGTCAGCTTGTCCTCCAGTTCGGCGACCTTTGCGCCGGTGGTCTTCGCCTCGTCCTGAGCGGCGGTGAGCTGGGCCTCCAGTTCGGCGACCTTCTCGCCGCTGGCCTTGGCCTCGTCCTGGGCAGCGGTGAGCTGGGCCTCGAGGGTCTTGACCTCCTCCTCGCTCCGGGCCTTCTTCAGCTTCGCGCTGGCTTCATCGTAGCTCGCCTGCACCTTGTCCAGCTCGGTCTTGAGGGCGGCGGCGTTGTCCTGCTCCGTCTTGAGCTGTTGGATCGCGGTGGAAAGCGTGTCCTTGCTGCTCTTCAGCCGGTTGTTGAAGAGTATGATGGCAATGATGGCGGCGATCAGCAGGGCCAGCAGTACGATCTGCCAGATTTTGCTTTTGCGATCCATGGTCAGTCCTCCTATGACGGATGTCGGCGTAATGATATGTTTTCATTATAGCATGATTGAGATAAAATGAATAGTACCGGGGGAAAATTTGTTTGCGATGAAGGGAGGGATAAACGGGGATTTGTCGGGGAGTCGTTCGAAGTCCACCTCATCCGCCCCTTCGGGGCACTTGACAAGGGCCTGCCGGCCCCATCTCACTGAAAACAGTCCACTGGACTGTTTTCCGGGCGGGCGCGAAGCGCCGGATGAGGTGGGTTACCCGCTCAGCCCGACAAATTCCAATTTTCCCCTCCATCCCTCAATCTCCCGCCCTGTCCACGATGGCGCCGCCCAGGCAGACGCGGTCCTGATAGAACACGGCGGACTGGCCGGGGGTGACGGCGCGCTGGGCGTCGGGAAAATCCATGTGGGAGACGCCGTCCCGCAGGGTGAGTATGCAGCGCTGGAGGGGCTGGCGATGGCGGAGGCGGACCTGACATTCCAGGGGCTCGCCGTCGGGAACCGGGGGATGCCCGGCCAGCCAGGTCAGCTCGGAGCCCTCGGCGCGGTGGGTGTAGAGCAGGGGAGAATCCTCGCCCTGCTGGACCACGAGAAGATTGTTTTCCAGGTCCTTTTTGATGACGAACCACCGCCGCCCGTCGCCGCTGCCGCCGATGCCCAGGCCCCGGCGCTGGCCGAGGGTGTAGTACATCAGGCCGATGTGTTCCCCTACCTTCTTGCCGTCCAGCGTCACCATGTCGCCGGGCTGGGCGGGCAGGTAGTGGGACAGAAATTCCCGGAAATTGCGCTCGCCGATGAAGCAGACGCCGGTGGAGTCCTTCTTCTCGCTGACGGGGATGCCATTCTCGCGGGCCAGTTCCCGGATCTGCGCCTTGGTCAGGTTCCCCACCGGGAACATGGCTTTGGACAGGGCCCGCTGGTTGATCATGTAGAGGAAATAGGTCTGGTCCTTGTTCTCATCGGCGGCCCGGAGCAGGCGGTATTCGCCGTTCACGCAGTCGATGTTGGCGAAGTGGCCCGTCACCAGCTTCTCCGCGCCGAGCTGCTCGGCGAAATTGAGGAACACATCGAACTTGATCTCCCGGTTGCAAAGCACGTCCGGGTTCGGCGTGCGGCCCCGGCGGTATTCCTCCAAAAAGCGGGTGAATACCCGGTCCCAGTATTGCTGGGCGAAGTTCACGGAATAGTAGGGGATGTCCAGATGCTCGCACACGGCGCGGGCGTCGGCCCAGTCCCGCTCGGAGGTGCAGACGCCGCTTTCGTCCTTCTCCTCCCAGTTCTTCATGAACACGCCGATCACCTCGTGGCCCGCCCGCTTCATCAGCATCGCCGCCACAGAGCTGTCCACGCCGCCCGACATACCGACCACTACGCGCATGAGAAAAGCCTCCTATGGGGGTAAATGGAGATTTATCGGGGTGAATTGAAAATTGAAAATGGAAAATTGAAAATTGAGTTACCCGCGAAATCCTATCAACTGCGACAGACTAAACCCATTGTTTTATAGGAGCTTTGGGTATTCCGGGATGGTCGCGTCAACGGCTATTAATTTTCAATTTTCAATTATCAATTTTCAATTTATCCCTCCAACAACTTCCAATTTACCCAATACTGACCCCCATTATATTCCACATCTCCCTTCCCCTACAATCACTCTTACATTAAACAAAAACGACATTGTTCGGCTTGATTTAGGCGGCGGCATGTGCTATGATGGTTAATGGAGTAAAACCTATTGGAGGCATAGAGAAATGGGTGAAACGGTGCCGCGGGCGCTGGCGGAATTTTTCGCGGAACATCCCCGGGTGGCGCTGGCCTATTCGGGCGGCGTGGACAGCGCCTATCTGCTTTATGCGGCCAGGGCCTGCGGGTGCGATGTGGCGGCGTATTGCGTGAAGTCGGCCTTTCAGCCAGGATTTGAGCTGGAGGACGCCCGGCGGCTGGCGGTATCGCTGGGGGCGGCGCTGCATGTCATCGAGGTGGACGCGCTTAAAGACCCGGAGGTCCGGGCCAATCCCGCCGACCGCTGCTATTACTGCAAGCGCAACCTCTTTACAACGCTGATCGCCTGTGCCCGGAATGAGGGCTTCAATACCGTCATCGACGGCACCAACGCCTCCGACGACGCCGGGGACCGCCCCGGCATGAGGGCGCTTCGGGAGCTTGGCGTGCTCTCCCCCCTGCGGCTGTGCGGCATCACCAAGGCGGAGGTCCGGGCGTATTCCAAAGAAGCGGGGCTGTTCACCTGGGACAAGACCGCTTACGCCTGCCTGGCCACCCGCGTGCCTACAGGAGAAGAAATCACCGCCGAAAAGCTCAGCCGCGTCGAGGGGGCCGAGGCCGCACTGTTTAGCCTGGGCTTCACGGATTTCCGCGTACGCCTGTTCCACGACGCCGCCCGGCTCCAGCTCCCCGCCGCCCAGATCGAATCGGCGGCGCGGCGAAGGGGCGAAATACGTGCCGCGTTAAAGCCCTTTTTTGACGTGATTTTGATGGATACAATGGACAGAGGATGAAAGCATAAATGAATCGAGAGGAACTGACCCGCGTGCTGGAGGCGGTGCGCGACGGGGCGTTGAGTCCGGAGGCGGCGGTGAAGCGGCTGGACCGGGCGCCCTTTGAGGACATCGGCTTTGCGAAGATCGACCATCACCGCCCCCTGCGCAACGGCGCGTCGGAGGTGATCTACGGCGCGGGCAAGACGTCGGCGCAGATCGCCGCCATCGCCGCCCGGATGATCGAAGCCGGGGCGGAAAACATACTCATCACCCGGCTGGACGAGGCAAAGGCCGGGGAGGTATCAAAGGCCGTGCCCCTGCGCTACGAGGCCGTGGCCCGCATCGGCATCGCCAATTATAAGGAACACGCGCTGGTGGGCAGCGTGGTGGTGGCCTCCGGGGGCACCAGCGATCTGCCCGTCTGCGAGGAGGCCGCGCTGACCGCCGAGACCCTGGGCAGCCGGGTCATTCGGCTGTACGACGTGGGCGTGGCCGGGCTTCACCGGCTGCTGGCCCATGTGGACGAGCTGCAATCCGCCCGGTGCGTCGTGGCCGTGGCGGGCATGGAGGGTGCGCTGGCCAGCGTGGTCGGCGGGCTGGTGGACTGTCCCGTCATCGCCGTGCCCACCTCCGTGGGCTATGGGGCCAACTTCGGCGGACTCTCCGCCCTGCTCTCCATGCTCAACGCCTGCGCCAGCGGCGTCTCCGTGGTCAACATCGACAACGGCTTCGGCGCCGGCTACCTGGCCAATCGGATCAATCGGATGAAGGGGATCGAAGGGGCAGAGGGATAAATTGGAATTTGTCGGGCAGTCAAACCAACCTTGTAGGGGCGCCGTTTCGGCGCCCGCCCCTAACGAAACGCATCGTACTACCCGGCGGGCGGCGCAACGCCGCCCCTACAGGAGAAAAAGGGGCTGACCACATGAAAACCCTCTACATAGAATGCAACATGGGCGCGGCGGGGGACATGCTGATGGCAGCGCTGTCGGAGCTGATTCCGGAGCCGGAGCGGTTTATCGAGCGTATGAACGGGCTGGGCCTGCCGGGGGTGCATATCGAGCGTCGGGCCGATGAGAAGTGCGGCATGAGGGGCTCGCATATTGCCGTGACCGTCCATGGCGAGGAGGAGCATTCCCACGACGTCCAGGACCATGAGCATCATCATGAACACCATCATCACCACAGCGGCCTCCACGACGTGCGTGCCATCATCGACGGGCTGGACCTGCCGGAGAAGGTGAAGCGGCACGCGGGGGAGGTCTACGACCTGATCGCCGGGGCCGAGGCGAGGGTCCACGGGACCACGGTGGATCAGGTTCACTTCCACGAGGTCGGCGCGCTGGACGCGGTGGCGGATGTGGTGGGCGTCTGTCTGCTGATGGATATGATCGCGCCCGACCGTGTGGTGGTCTCCCCGGTCCACGTGGGCAGCGGTCAGGTGAAGTGCGCCCACGGCATACTCCCCGTCCCCGCCCCCGCAATGGCGCTGCTGCTGGAGGGCGCGCCCATCTACGGCGGCCAGATCCGCGGCGAACTCTGCACCCCTACCGGCGCGGCGCTGCTGAAGCACTTCGCGGACGGCTTCGGCCCCATGCCGACCATGGCGGTGTCCAGGACCGGCGTCGGCACCGGCAGCAAGGACTTCGAGTGGGCCAACGTCCTCCGCGCGATGCTGGGCGAGTCCGTGGAAAATCAGAGCGCCGCCCCCAGTGTCGGTTCCGCCGACGCCTCCGAACTGCGCTGCAATTTGGACGACATGACCGGCGAGGCCATCGCCTTTGCCGCCCAGGCGCTGCTGGACGCCGGGGCGCTGGACGTCTGGTGCCAGACCATCTTCATGAAGAAGGGCCGCCCCGGCACGATGCTCTGCTGCCTCTGCCGCGCGGGCGAGGAGGAAAAGTACGCCGCCCTGATGCTCAAGCATACCACCAGCATCGGCATCCGCTGGCAGCGCGTGGGCCGGTTCACCCTGGAGCGGGAGGCCGTCACCCTCGATTCCCCCTGGGGCCCCGTCCGCGCCAAGCGCTCCCACGGCTACGGCGTCAACCGCGTCAAGCCCGAATTTGAGGACATCGCCGAGATCGCACGCCACGAGGCCGTCAGTTTGGAAGAGGTCATGGCGAGAAGGTGAATTGGAATTCATTGGAGAGACAAACCAACCTTGTAGGGGCGCCGTTTCGGCGCCCGCCTTGTACGAAGCGCATCGTCCTGCCCGGCGGGCGGCGCAACGCCGCCCCTACAGGAGTAAGGACAACTCCCCCGATAACTCCCCGTTTATCAAACAAAACCCCCGGGGCACTTGACCAGCGCCCCGGGGGATTCATATATAGATGTTTTACTCTTCCGGAATGAGCAGGCCGTAGCTGCCGTCGTTGCGGCGGTAGAGCACGTTCATAGTCTCGGTTTCGGAATTCATGAACAGGAAGAAGTTGTGGCCCAGCAGCTCCATCTGGGTGATGGCGTCGTCCACCTCCATGGGCTTCACGGCGAACTTCTTGGTGCGCACCACGTCGTAATTGGCCTCCTCGTAGACCGGCTCCACGGCGGGCTCCGCCTCGGCGCGAGCCTCGCGGATCTGCTTGCCCATCTTCGTGCGATAGCGGCGAATCTGGCTCTCCAGCTTGTCCACGGCGCGGTCGATGGAGAGGTACATGTCGTTGCTGTCCTCCTCGGCGCGCAGGATCAGGCCGTTGACGCTCATGGTGACCTCGGCGATGTTCCTGCCGCCCCGCTGCTGACGGAACCGCACGATGGCCTCAGGCTCCTGGGTGAAGTAGCGCTCCAGCTTGGAAAGCTTTTTCTCGGCCCTGGCCTTCAGGCTGTCCGAAACCACATCTTTGCCGGAATAGACAAACTTCATTTTCATCGCTCCTTTATATTAAAATGACCTGCGTCCCATTTTTAACGCTTCTTTATATATTCCACACGCACCCTGTATTTTCCTGCATGCGTTGAGAAAATATTTACTTCGCGTGAAATTATAAATTTTTATTAAACAATCAGGCGGTAAGATAAATTGATGTTTGCAAAAGGGCATTATAAGGAACGGCTTGCGGGTAAACGACCGAGACTTGTAGGGGCGGCGTTTCGCCGCCCGCAGCTCCGCGATGAACCGCCGCGCTCAGGGCGGGCGGCGAAACGCCGCCCCTACAGTCATTGTGCGGATTTTTTAGTCCTTTCCCTGTGTCACCGGGGACGGTTCTTGTTGACACATTTTAGCGTTGTGAGAAAAGTGTCACCGGGGACGGTTCTCATTGACACTTTTTTTGCGGCTTCCCCTGGCTGGGGCCTTCTTCTTCCACGCCCCGGCGGGCTCCTTTTCAAAGACAACGTCGCGCCGGCCGTTTTTTGCGGCGTCCACCAGGAAGATGGAGAATTTGCGTATGCCGGACATGAACCTCTGGCTTTTCCGGTCCCGCTCGGCCTCGTCCTTCTGTCCCGCCATGTCGGAGAGGAACTTCTCCCACTTGCCGGTGGTGACGGCGGAGGAGATCTGCTCCGGCACCACGTCGATGAGCTGCCGCCCCTTCTCGGTGGACACGATGCTCTTCCCCTTCCGCCGGGCGTAGCCCACCTGGATCAGCCGCTCGATGATGGCCGCGCGGGTGGCTGGGGTGCCGAGGCCGGAGGACTTCATCTGCTCCCGCAGCACCTCGTCCTCGATGTCCCGCCCCGCGTTTTCCATCAGGTTCAGTATGGAGGCGTCGGTGTGGGGGACAGGGGGCTTGGTCTTGCAGGCTTTGATGCTGACCTTCTGCACTGTCCTCTCGTCTCCCACGTTCAGCACCGGCAGCGGCGGTTCCTTGTCCTCGCCCTTCTCCGCCCTGTCGTCCCGATAGAGCGCCTTCCAGCCCTCCACGACGGGCATGGCCCCCGTGGATTTGAAGCTGTGGCCCTCCGAAACCGTGACCACCTTCGCCGATTCGTATTCATAGAGCGGATAGTGCGCCGCGATGAGCCGCCGCGCCACCATGTCGTAGACCCTCCGCTCGTCCGGGCTCAGCTTATCCAGATCAGCCACCTTCTCCGTGGGCACGATGGCGTGATGATCGGAGATCTTTCCATTATCATAGAACCGCTTCGACTGCATCCCCATGTTCATCTCCGGGGCCTCCACAAATCCCTTATACGGCTCCGGGAGCCTTTTCAGCGTGGCCGCGATCTTCGGCTTCATGTCGTCCGGAAGATATCGGCTGTCCGTCCGCGGATAGGTCAGGAGTTTGTGGGTCTCATAGAGCGCCTGGGCCACCTTCAGCGTCTTGTCCGCCGAAAGCCCCAGCTTTTTATTGGCGTCCCGTTGCAGGCTGGTCAGGTCGTAAAGCTGTGGCGGCGGCACCTTCTTGCGCTCCCGGACGCTCTCCGTCACCTTCGCCGGCTTCCCCGTCACCGCCTTTTTGATGTCCTGGGCCAGCTCCGCGCTCATGCAGCGGGTCTGCTTCGTGGCCGGGTCCATCCACAACCCCTCATAGTCTCCAAAGCCCGCTTTGACCTCCCAGTAATCCTGGGGCACAAAGCTTTCGATCTCCCGGTCCCGCTTCACGATGAGGTTCAGCGTCGGCGTCTGCACCCGCCCGATGGACAGGTGCGCGTCGTATACCAGCGAAAACGCCCGGCTGGCATTCATGCCCACCAGCCAGTCCGCCTCGCTGCGGCAGCGGGCGCTTTCGTACAGTGCATCATAATAATAGGAAGGTTTTAAGGTCTCAAAGCCCTGTTTGATGGCCGCGTCCGTCATCGAGGAGATCCAGAGCCGCTCCACCGGCTTGCGGCATCCTGCCATCTTATATATGTAGCGAAATATCAGCTCGCCCTCTCGCGCCGCGTCCGTGGCGCAGATCAGCGAGGCGATCTCCGGGTTCAGCATCCAGTTTTTGATGATGTAAAACTGATCCTTCGTCCCCGGCAGCACCTTCAGCGGGATATTGTCCGGCAGCATCGGGAGCTGGCCCATGTTCCATTTGACCCACTGGGGATTCGTCTCCCCCGGTTCCGACAGCGAGACCAGATGCCCCACCGCCCAGGTGACCACGTATTCCTCATTGAACAGACACCCCTCGCCGCGGCCCTTCGCGCCCAGTACCCGCGCGATGTCCCGCCCCACCGAGGGTTTCTCCGCCACGATCAGCTTCCTTGCCATCCTCCACCTCGGAAATACTATAGCTTATAACGATAAATAGGAGTTTGTTTGAGTCAATGGAAAATGCAGAATGCCTTTGTTTGCGGGCTGACTTCATTCTCCATTCACCCCGATAAATCCCCGTTTACCCCCAAACCCCATCTATCCTTCCCATTATATCATATTTTCATTTCTCCCGACAAGCATGAAACGCGGCTTTGAGAAGCGGCTTGGAAGTGTCACCCAGACAAATAGTCGAGATTTCCTAAATTTCTCCAATAAAATGCCCATTTTATAGTTGTGTATCAACGATTTAACGCTGGTTTTTCATGCGGCGGACGATGTAATTTGTGTCATATTTGTGAAACATTTCAGTCCAACAGAGGCGATTTAAGGCCGTTTTTAGATACGATTATGCCACAAATGAGGCTGTGTAAAGATTTTCTGTCATAATTCCATAAAATTCTTCATAAATCTGTCGAGAGAAAAATAACATTTCATTTGGGGGGACGGTATTGACTAAAGGGCTTGATTTGATGTATAATGATACTGCAATTAATTCCCAGCGATGCAACACGCTTGGAATAGTATTGAAGGAGGATTGCATCATGAATTTGCGTAAGTTGTTGTGTGGACTGCTGGCCTTGTGCCTGCTGCTGACCATGGCTCCCGCCGCGCTGATGGAAGAAGCTGCGGTCGAAGAGCAGGTCGTCGAACTGGGCGGCGAAGAAGTCGCCTCCGAAGCTGTTGAGGCTGAGGACTATAAGGCTATCGGCATCGCCGGCGAAGGCGATCTGACCCTGCCCACCGATCTTGTCCAGTATTCCGGCAAGAAGGGCTACAGCGGCTCCACCTATCTGGCCCTGGGCGAAAGCATGACCATCGAAGCTGCTGATGGCTATTTCATCAAGAGCATCGCGAGCAAGAACTCTCGCGTTGCCTCCGTTGATGAGGATGGCGCTGTTGAAGGCCTGCGCGTGGGCAAGGCTCTGATCTCCGTGACTCTGGGCATGGATGAATATTCCACCACCGTGAACTGCGCTGTGACCGTCAATGTGTATGACACCACCAAGCCCGGCGCGGTTGAGCTGAGCTGGGGCGACGTCGTCATCAATGACGCTACTCTGCCCAGCATGGACGTCACCAGCGATGCGTCTTTCGACGTGACTGCTGACATCCTGCCCGACGGCCTTGACGCTGATATCTACTGGAGCTCCGACAAGACCTCCGTGGCTATCCCCTACTACAAAGTCACCAAGCCCGGCGATGACAACACCATCCTTCTGAAGGGCAAGGGCACTGCGAAGATCACCGCGAAGTGCGGCACCGTTTCCGCCAAGTTCACCGTTAAGGTTACCGACGACAACGCTCCCAAGAGCATCAGCGCCAAGACTGACGTCAGCGGCAACAAGGTTTCTGTTGGCGCCTATCTGCCGGTTTACAGCGTGATCTCCCCCCGTCCCTATTCTGACGCGCTCGTGACTTGGACCCTGGACAACACCAAGTATGCTGTGTTCGCCAACGAAGATGGCGACATCGTTCCCGGCAAGACCTGGACTGGCAGCGAGAACTGCCTGCTGTACGGCATCAAGGAAGGCAAAGTTAAGCTGACCGCCAAGACCTACAACGGCAAGAAGTCCACCATCAAGATCGAGGTTGTTGACAACACCAAGCCCACCAAGATCGAAATGTACGGCTTCTACAACAAGGAGAAGTTCGAGGCTGAACTGTATGACGAGGAGTACACCCTCACTTACAGCACCCCCGAGAAGCCCGTCCGCGACGCTTTCCTGATCGTCCCCGTCATCTCCAACGCTTACGGCGAGCTCGAGGTTTCTGAGGCTGTTTCCCAGTATGCCAACGTGCAGTGGAAGTCCAGCAACACCAAGGTTGCCGAGATCCGCATCTACAAGAACTATGTTGGCTATGCTCAGGATCAGGACGAAACCACTCTGGAAGACATCTTCGGCAACAATGTGTATGACCTGACTGATGGTTATGTCGATTACGCCGCGGTCGTCGAGCTGAAGGGCGTGGGCACCACCACCCTGACTGCCAAGACCAAGGACGGCAAGAAGTCCTTCTCCGTGACCCTGAAGGTTGTCAACAACAAGGGCGCTGACGAGATCCTGCTCCCCTTCGGCTCCTCTGTGAAGCTGAATGTTGGCGACATCGTTGACCTGCGCGAGTATGTTGAAGTTGTTCCCTACGACTTCTTCGGCACTCTGACCGTTGCGCCCACTCACAGCACCTCCAAGCTGGTGAAGGTTGATGGCGGCCTGTATCGTGCTGACAAGGCTGGCACCGTGACCGTCAAGGCCAAGGCTGGCGAGAAGTCCAAGACCTTCAAGGTTGTTATCAGCAAGTAATCTAACTGATTACATGCCCCCCTGCGAAAGCAGGGGGGTTTCATTTATATCAGATTGTTATTTGGCGTTTTCAAGCGATAAACGATTTTCACTTCCCATACAGTTTATAATGTGTTATAATGAACAAAAACGAGGGGATGATGACGAATGCGCAAGACGAAGATCATTTGTACCATAGGCCCGGCCAGTGAATCGCCGGAGGTGCTTTCCGCCATGGTGGAGGCGGGCATGAACGTGGCCCGCATCAACTTTTCCCACGGCACCCATGAGGAACACGCGAAGAAGATAGAGACCATCAAGCAGGTGCGCGAGAGGTATGACCAGCCCATCGCCATCATGCTGGACACCAAGGGCCCGGAATACCGCATCAAGACCTTTGCCAACGGGCCGATCATGCTCCGGGAAGGCGCGCCCTTCACCCTCTGCGTGGACGATGTGCCTGGCGACGAAACCCGCGTCTCCGTCAGCTATGCCGGTCTGGCGGAGGATTTGAATCCCGGCGACCGCGTCCTCCTTGCCAACGGACTGCTGGCGCTGGATGTGGAGAACATCGAGGGCAATGAAATCCACTGCCGCGTCGCCATCGGCGGCGAGCTGTCCGACCGAAAGAGCATGTCCTTCCCCGGAAAGGTGCTGAACCAGATCTACCTGTCCGAGCAGGACAAGAGTGACCTGCTCTTCGGCATCGAGCATGGGGTGGACTATGTGGCCTGCTCCTTCGTCTCCCGCAAGCAGGACCTGCTGGACGTCCGGGAGTTCGTCAACGCCCATGGCGGCAAAAATCTCAGCCTCATCGCCAAGATAGAGAATCAGTCGGGTATTGACAACATCGAGGAGATATGCGAGGCTTGCGAGGGCATCATGATCGGCCGTGGCGACATGGGTGTGGAGATACCCTATGAGGAGCTGCCCGCCGTCCAGAAGGCGCTGATCACCAAGTGCCGCATGATCGGCAAGCGCGTCATCACTGCCACCGAGATGCTGGAATCCATGATCCACAACGCCCGCCCCACCCGCGCCGAGATCTCCGACGTGGCCAACGCCGTCTATGACGGCACCTCCGCCGTCATGCTCTCCGGCGAGACCGCCGCAGGCAAGCACCCCGTGGAGTCCGTGGCCGTCATGGCGAAGATCGCCGAGGCCACCGAGAACAAGATCGACTATGCCGAGCGCTTCCACGCCGACACCTCTTTCATCACCCATGACACCGTGGACGCCATCTCCCACGCCGTCTGCGGCATGGCCATCGACATCGGCGCCAAGGCCATCGTGGTCTGCTCCCTCTCCGGCAAGACCGCTCGCATGATCTCCCGCTTCCGCGCGCCCGTGGACATCCTCGGCGTCACCACCAGCGACATCGCCATGCGCAAGCTGGCCCTCTCCTGGGGCGTCGTCCCCGCCCTGTCCGTGGAATACACCTCCACCGACGTTCTTTTCTACGTCGCTACACAATTGGCGAAGGAAAAGCTGGGCCTCAAGCCCGGCGACAAGATCGTCATCACCGGCGGCGTCACCAACGGCAAGTCGGGCAATACCAACCTCATTAAAGTAGAAGTCATTTAAGAATAATCGTCCTGCCCGGCGGGCGGCGCAACGCCGCCCCTACAGGGTCAGCGCGAAAACAGGCGAACTCCTCTTGTTTTAGCAGGAACCTTGTAGGGGCGGCGTTTCGCCGCCCGCCCTGGACGGCCCGCGTCATACGAAAAACAGCATTGTCAGACACCTGTAAAGCCTCGATTTATCGCATGAATCGAGGCTTTATAGGTTAATTTATGTAAAGAACACGCACAAGGGGCCCTTTGCCGGTTGACTGATTAAAATTCAATGAGTATAATATTATCCTGTGAAGTAATGCTTTGGATGGCTGTGTCTACAGCCCACAGCAGGGAGGAACAACCGACATGAAGAAGAGTATCATCAAACTGGGAATCGTTGCGCTGCTGATCGTAGTTGTGGCGTTCCTGGCGCTCCATGGCCTTCAGATTGGCAAGTACATTCTGAAGCCCGTGGGCAGCGCCATCAGCCTGGGCCTGGATCTGAAGGGCGGCGTCTCCACCGAGTACATCGCCACGGATACCAGCATGGACAACTACGCCGCGCTGCTGGAGGGCACCGTGGGCGCGCTGCGAACCCGTCTGACAAACGCGGGCTTTACCGAGGCCACCGTGGCCACTCAGGGCAATGACCGCATACTGGTGGAGATCCCCGATGTCGACGACCCCGAGGAGGTCGCCCGCATCATCGGCACCCCCGCCCACCTGGAATTCCGCGAGCCCGACGGCACCGTCGTCATCGAGGGCAAGGACATCCGCCAGGCCCAGGTTCAGTGGACCGACGAGACCCAGACCCTCTGCGGCGTGGGCTTCCAGCTCACCAATGACGGCGCAAGGGCCTTCGCCGATGCCACCGGCAGGCTCATCGGCCAGTCCATCTCCATCTATCTGGATGACGAGCTGATCTCCGCCCCCACCGTGCAGACCCAGATCACCGGCGGTCGCGGCATCATCACCGGCGGCAAGAACGAGACCACCGAGGAGTCCTATAACTGGGCCAACGCTCTGGCGATTCAGATCCAGTCCGGCGCGCTGCCCATGGACATCGCCGAGGTCGAGACCCGCGCCATCTCCGCCACGCTGGGCGTGGAGGCCATCAACGGCGCGCTCATCGCCGGCGTCATCGGCCTGGTGCTGATCCTGATCTTCATGCTGGTCATGTACCGCCTGCCCGGCGTCGCCGCGGATATGGCGCTGCTGATCTATGTGCTCATCGTGTTCTACGCCCTGGCCATCTCCGGCGCGCAGCTCACCCTGCAGGGCATCGCCGGTATCCTGCTGGGCATCGGCATGGCGGTTGACGCCAACGTCGTCATATTCGAGCGCTTCCGCGAGGAGTTGAAGGAAGGCCGCACCCCGCTGAACGCCGTCAAGTACGGCTTCCGCAACGCCGGCCGCGCCGTGGCGGACTCCAACATCACCACCCTGATCGCCGCCATCGTGCTGATGATCTTCGGCACCGGCACCATCAAGGGCTTCGCCCTGACCCTGACCATCTCCGTCGTCGTTTCCCTGTTCACCGCCGTGGTGGTCACCCGCAGTCTGTTGATACTGATCTGCAAGCTCGGCATCAACAATCGCAGCGCCTACACGCGCTAATGAGGAGGGAACAAGCATGAAAAAGACGTTTACCGGAAATACGCGCCTGTTCCTGTGCATCTCGGGCGCAATCATCGTCATTGCTCTGATCATGCAGGTGATCGGCATGGGCATGAACATGGGCATCGACTTCACCGGCGGCTCCATTCTGAGCTACTCCGTCGGTGAGAACTATGACGTGAACGACGTCATCACCATCCTCCAGTCCGTCGGCTATAACGACCAGCCCACCAAGGCCGCGCCGTCTGCCGCTTCCATCGCCCTCCAGGCCCAGCTTGCCGAGGAGGCCGCCGCCGCTCCCGCTGAGGAAGCCGCCGAGGCCGCGACTGAGGAAGCCACCGAAGAAACTGCTGAAGCCGCGACTGAGGAAGCCGCCGCTGAGACCGCTGAGGCTCCCGCCGCTTCCATGCTGAATCTGGACAAGTCCGGCATCCAGGCCGACGGCCTGACCGACCTCCAGATCCGCCTGAAGCTGGTGGACGCCACCGTGGGCATGGAGGACACCGTCAAGAACGCCGTCCAGAGCGTCGTGTCCGGCGCCGAGCAGACCAGCTATCGCAACGCCACCAACCTGGAGATCAGCGACCTGGGCTACGACCTGAGCTACGCCGGCGGCAAGATCTTCGAGTTCAAGATGGGCGCTGACTATGACAAGGACGCCGTCGAGACCGCCGTCAAGTCCGCGCTGGAGCAGGGCGGCTACAGCCTGACCGCCATCCAGTTCGTCAAGTACGACTCCGCCGCCGAGGCCGCCAAGAAGGCCGCTGACGAAGCCGCCGCCGAGGCCGAGGAGACCGAAGCGACTGAGGAAGCCGCTGAGGAGACCACCGAGGAAGCCGCTCCCGCCGAGGAGACCGGCACCGATCTGCGCATCCTCGTCAACCTGGACGACGTGACCAGCCAGGTCCGCTCCATCCTGGAGCGCGAGATGGTGGTGAAGTATCCGAACTTCCGCTTCATCTCCGTCGACCACGTGTCCGCCATCGCGGGCCGCGACCTGCTGTCTAACGCCATCAAGGCGCTGCTGATCGCCTTCGTTTGCATGCTGGCCTATATCGCCATCCGTTTCAGCCCGCTGTCCGGCGCGGCCGCGCTGTTCGCGCTGGTGCATGACATCCTCATCATGTGCGCCTTCATGGTGTTCTTCCGGCCGATCTTCCAGGTGAACAGCTCCTTCATCGCCGCGGTCCTGACCATCGTCGGTTACTCCATCAACAACACCATCATCATCTTTGACCGTATCCGCGAGAATCGCAAGCGCCCGGGCATGTCCCAGATGCCGATGATGGATATCGTCGAGGTGTCCGTCAGCTCCACGCTGGCCCGTACCATCAACACCACCCTCACCACGCTGATCACCCTGGTGTGCCTGTTCATCTTCGGCGTGTCCTCCATCAAGGAGTTCGCGTTCCCGCTGATCATCGGCATGCTGGCCGGTACCTATTCCTCCGTGCTGCTGAGCGGTCAGGTCTGGGCCATGTGGGATGAAAAGCTGGCGGCCAATCGCGCCAAGTCCGCGAAGTAATTGAACACCACAAACAAATTAGGAATCGACTTTGTGCCGGTTCCTAATTTGGCTTTTATGAAGGATGATTGGGGACTGTTTAGTTCTGCTCGATAAACGGGGATTTGTAGGGATGATGCACACTCTCCTGTAGGGGCGGCGTTGCGCCGCTGGGAGCGGTCCCACCGCCCGCCGGGTAGGACGATGCGTTTCGTTGGGGGGCGGGCGCCGAAACGGCGCCCCTACAGGGTTGGATTGACTCCCCGACAACTTTCAATTTATCGTGCTGATCTAAACAGTTAAGGATAAAGGAAAACATGCTCAAATACATCAAGCGAAACGACCACCCCACCCCCTTCGACTGTCCCCCGGACATGCCGCCCGCGCTGCACGGTTTACTGGTGGAGCGGGGCATCGGCTCGGCGGAGGCGGCGGAGCGGTTTTTGCATCCGGACGAGCGGAGTTTGCATGACCCGTTCCTGCTGAACGACATGGGGCAGACCGTTGGGATCATACAGGGGGCCATTGACAAGAGGGAACCCATCTGCGTCTATGGCGATTACGATGTGGACGGCGTCAGTGCGTCGGCCATCATGCTGAAATATCTCAGGAGCGTGGGCGCGAAAGCGGAGGTCTATCTGCCCTCGCGCCACACCGAGGGGTACGGCCTCAACGCCGACGCCATCCATGAGATCGCCAAATGGGCGAAGCTGATGGTGACGGTGGATTGCGGCGTGACCAGTGTGGAGCTGGTGGAACTGGCAAAGTCGCTGGGTCTGACGGTCATCGTCACCGACCATCACCGTCCCGCCGATACCCTGCCCGACTGTCCCGTGGTCAATCCCCTGCTCAACGACTATCCCTTCCCCTTCCTCTGCGGCGCGGGGGTGGCGTGGAAGGTGGTCTGGGCGCTGTCGGGAAAAATCCCGTGGGAACTGGTGGACATCGCCGCGCTGGCCACCGTGGCTGATGTGGTTTCACTGACCGGGGAGAATCGCGCCATCGTCGCCCTGGGCCTGAAATCCATCAACCGCCGACCCCGAACCGGACTGGCTGCGCTGATCGAGGCAGCGGGGCTTGGGGGCAAGACCATCTCTTCCACCTCCATCGCCTTCCAGCTCGCCCCGCGCCTCAATGCCGGGGGACGGCTGGACACCGCCAAGCGGCCGCTGAACCTCATCATGACTGAGGACCCCGCCGAGGCGCGAAAGCTGGCCGAAGAGCTGGACGCCGAGAACGACGAGCGGCGACAGATCGAATTGAAGATCATGCGGGAGGCGGAGGCCCAGCTCAAGGACTTCGATTTCATACGCCACCGCGCCTTGATTCTGGCGGGGAAGGACTGGAACCCCGGCGTCATCGGCCTGGCCGCGTCAAGGCTGGTGGAAAAGTACCACTATCCCGTGGTGATGCTGGCCGACCAGGGGGAGAAGATGACCGGCTCCTGCCGCAGCATCGAGGGCGTGGACATCCACGCCGCGCTCACCGGCTGCGCGGAAACGCTGGTCAAGTTCGGCGGCCACAAGCAGGCAGCGGGGCTGACGCTGGCCCCGGAGCGCTTGCAGGACTTCAAAAATGCCATGGATAAGTGGCTTTCGGAAAATGTGCCGCCCTCCGTCTACATCCCCGCGCTGCCCTACGACACGGCGCTGGACTTTGAAGCCGTGACTCCCGGCCTCATCGCCGCGCTGGAGGGTCTCCAGCCCACGGGCTTCGGCAATCCCGCGCCGGTATTCCGCGCCGAGGCGGAGGTGGTGGAGGCCAGGGCCGTGGGCGCGGAGGGTGCGCATTTGAAATTGACGCTCTCCCAGGATAGCCACCGCCTCGCCGGCATCGCCTTCCGGGAGGGCCACCGCGCCGACGCCCTCTCCCGCCAGACCAGCCCCGTGGACGCGCTGTTCGTGCCCAAGCTCAACGAGTATATGGGTCGGGTGTCCGCACAGCTGGAGGTGAAGGCCCTGGCCGACGCCGACGCAAAGGCACGGATTTCTTCAAATATTAACACGGAACTCAAATTAGTATGTAATTTCTTAACGGTAATAAGCTATAATAAAAAAATATCATCCCATAATAGTTTGCCCCGACAAATCGACGCGGGCGAACTGACGGCCATGCTGGAGGCCTCGCCCCAGGGCACGCTGATCGTGGCCGGGGACCTCTCGGCGGCGGCAAGGGTGTTATTGCTCTCCCCGGCGGAGGCTTTGCCGGATCTGTACTTCGGGGAGCTGCCCTCCGACCCGCGGGCCTTCAACGCCATCTGCGTCTGCCCGACAAAAGGCGCGATTCAGCGGGGCTACGGCAATATCGTCCTCTGCGGCGCGCCGTCCGACTGGCTGACCGAGGACCGCGAGGTTATGCGCCTCCCGGATGACCCCGGCTGGCGCAACCTACTGCCCGACCTGGACGCCATGCGGGAGACTTACAAGGCGCTCCAATCCCTGTCCCGCCGTCCCCTGCGCTTTCACACGCTGGAGGATCTGGCCCACCTGGCGGCGGTGACCTCGGGGCAGGAAATGCTGACGGCGCTCATGTCCATCCTCGCCATCGAGGATATGGGCCTGATAAGGATTGAACTTGATAATGTACCGCCCCGGCTCATAAGAACCAACCTCAAAAAGGCCGACCCCGACCAGTCAACCGTGTGGCGCATGTTGCAACGATGGCGGGGGTAGGGCGGGCGGCGAAACGCCGCCCCTACAGGGTTTGGTACGAATTGAAGGCAATAATTCCTTTTTCAAAAGAGCTGGAAAAGACCGGTTCGCCGTATAGCGTATGCGGCAACACTGGCGGGGAGAGGAATGGAAGTGAGGCAAACTCAATTTTCCATTCTCCATTTTCAATTTCCCATTAATAACGAAGGGGGTACCGACATGTCTGAAACCGGCATTCGTCCGTATATCAGCGTCGATGAGCTGATCGGGCGCATACAGAAATATCACCCGGACGATGATATGGAGCTGGTCAGGCGCGCCTACGATTACGCCGAGCGCGCCCATGCCAACCAGGTGAGGAAGTCGGGCGATCCCTATTTCAGCCACCCCTGTGCGGTGGCGGTAATTCTCACGGACCTCATGCTGGATGCCTCCACCATCGCGGCGGGCCTGCTCCACGACTGCGTGGAAGACGTCGAGGGCTGTACGCTGGACGTGGTGAAGGACATGTTCGGCGAGGAGGTCGCCCTGATGGTGGACGGCGTGACGAAGCTGAGCCAGCTCAACTTCGCCAACCGCGAGGAGGCCCAGGCCGAGACCCTGCGCAAGATGATACTGGCCATGGCCAAGGACATCCGCGTGGTGCTGATAAAATTGGCCGACCGCCTCCACAACATGCGCACCCTCAAATGGCAGAAGCCGGAGCGGCAGAAGCCCATCGCCCGGGAGACGCTGGACATCTATGCGCCCCTGGCCCACCGGCTGGGCGTGTACACCGTCAAGTGGGAGCTGGAGGACCTTTCCCTCCGGTATCTGGACCCGGACGGCTACTACGAGCTGGTGCGCCTGGTGGGCATGAAGCGCGACGAGCGGGAACAGCTCATCGCTCAGGTGACCCAGGAATTGAAGGGCAAGCTCACCGAGGCCGGCATCAAGTGCGAGATCGACGGCAGGCCAAAGCACTTCTACTCCATCTACAAGAAGATGAAGAGCCAGAACAAGAGCTTCGACCAGATCATGGACCTCATCGCCGTGCGGGTGCTGGTGAACACCACGTCGGACTGTTATTTCGTGCTGGGCATGGTCCACAACCTGTGGCCCCAGGTCATGGGCCGCTTCAAGGACTACATCGCCATGCCGAAGGCGAACATGTATCAATCCCTCCACACCACTGTGGTCAAGGAGGGCCGCCCCTTCGAGGTGCAGATACGCACCTTCGAGATGCACCGCACCGCCGAATACGGCATCGCCGCCCACTGGCGCTACAAGGAAGGCAAGGCCGCCGACGAGCTGGACAGCAAGCTGGCCTGGCTCCGCCGCATACTGGACTGGCAGGGCGACGTGAAGGACTCCGCCACCTTCTCCGAAATGCTCAAATTCGACCTTTTCGCGGATGAGGTCTTTGTGTTCACTCCCAGGGGCGACGTGGTTTCCCTGCCCAAGGGCGCGACGCCGCTGGACTTCGCCTATCGCATCCACTCCGCCGTGGGCAATCGCTGTATCGGCGCGAAGGTCAACGGGCGCATCGTGCCGCTGTCTCATCAGCTCATCACCGGCGACATCGTGGAGGTCATGACCTCCAACAACTCCCGCGGCCCGTCCCGGGACTGGCTCAGCATCGTAAAAACTTCGGAGGCCAAGGCCAAGATACGCGCCTGGTTGAAAAAAGAGCACCGCGACGACAACATCATCCACGGCCGCGAGATGCTGGAGCGCGAGGCCAAAAAGCAGGGCTTCAGCATGTCCCAGCTCAGCAGGCCGGAATATGTGGAGACCCTCTATAAGCGCTATTCCGTCCAGAGCTACGACGACGTCTGCGCCATGGTGGGCTTCGGCGGCCTCAGCACCGTGCAGGTGCTGAACCGGCTGATCGACGAATACAAGAAGAATCACAAGGTGGACGAGCCGCCTGTCCCCGTCGAGGAGCCGAAGAAGGACGAGCTGATCAAAAAGCCCCAGAACAGCACGAGCTCCAATGGCGTCATCGTCAAGGGCGAGAGCGGAATGCTGGTCCGCTTCGCCAAGTGCTGTTCCCCGCTGCCGGGGGACCGGATCATCGGCTATATCACCCGAGGCCGCGGCGTGTCCGTCCATCGGGCCGACTGCGTGAGTTTGAAGGACCCCAGCGTGGAGCAGGACCGCCTCATCGAGGTGGAATGGGAGAACCCCGGCGAAAGCGGCGCTTACGACGCCGACATCCGCATCATCTGCTACAACCGCACCGGACTGCTGGCCGAGATGAGCGTGCTTTTCGCTACCATGGACGTCCCCGTCTCCGCCATCTCCGCCCACACCCTCAAGGATAGCACCTTCATATTCAATATCTCCCTGGTCATCAAAAATACCCAGCAGCTCAATAAGATCATGCGCGAGCTGAACCGCTGGCCGGATATCATTGAGGTGAGCAGGGTGAACGGGTGAAAAACAATAGGGGAATGAATAGCCAGGGAACTGCGCCACTGAATGAACAGGAGACTGTAGGGGCGGCGTTGCGCCGCCCGCCGGGTACTGCGTATAGTTTCGTAGTCGGGCGGGCGGCGAAACGCCGCCCCTACAATGACAGGAGGAAATCAAATTGCGTTGCGTGATACAGAGGGTCACCCGCGCTTCCGTGGACGTGGCGGGGGAGACGGTGGGCGCCATCAAAAAGGGCTTTATGGTATTGTTGGGCGCGGAAAACGGGGACGGGGAGGCCGACGCGAAATACTGCGCGGAGAAGATTGCCGGGCTTCGGGTGTTTGAGGACGACAAGGGCAAGATGAACCTGGCCCTCGCCGACGTGGGCGGGGATGTGCTGCTGGTCAGCCAGTTCACCCTTCTCGCCGACGCCCGCCACGGACGCCGCCCTGATTTCATACAGGCCGCACGGCCCGAGGTGGCCGAGCCCCTCTGCGAAAGGGTCAAACAAATGCTGGAGGAAAAGGGCCTCCGCGTAGAAACCGGCCGCTTCCGCACCGATATGCAGGTCTCCCTCGTCAACGACGGCCCGGTGACCATTTTGCTGGACAGCAGAAAGACGTTTTGATAAGGAGACGCGCATGGCTACAAACAAGCGTGTATTTACCCTGCGGCTCAGTGATGCTATTTTTGACAAGATTGGCATTTTGGCGACAAATGAGCATCGCTCCATGACGAATTATATCGAATATGTGCTTCTCAAACATATTGAGGAAGTCGAACGGGAGCAGGGAGAACTTAAAAGCGAGAACGTCAGTGAACAATGAACAACCGGAGCTTCGAATGGAAGCTCCGGTTGTTTGACTGTAGGGGACGACTCCCTCAGTCACCTGCGGTGACAGCTCCCTCAAAGAGGGAGCCTGAAGGTGGTCCTCCAAAAGGCTCCCTCTCTGAGGGAGCTGGCGCGAAGTGCCTGAGGGAGTCGTTCCCCCCAATTCTAATTTATCAGACCTTCGGCAAGGTGTCGAAGCTCTTCTGCAGCTCCTCGTCGGTGGGGATGTAGTCGGTCATGAGGCCGTCGTGGAACTTTTCGTAGGCCACCATGTCGAAATAGCCGGTGCCGGTGAGGCCGAAGAGTATGGTCTTTTCCTCGCCGGTCTCCTTGCACTTCAGGGCTTCGTCGATGGCGGCGCGGATGGCGTGGCTGCTCTCGGGGGCGGGGAGGATGCCCTCGACGCGGGCGAATTCCTCCGCGGCCTGGAACACCTTGGTCTGCTCCACGGAGCGGGCCTCCATGTAGCCGTCGTGGTAGAGCTGGGAGAGCGTGGAGCTCATGCCGTGGTAGCGCAGGCCGCCGGCGTGGTTGGGGGCGGGGATGAAGCCGCTGCCCAGGGTGTACATCTTCGCCATGGGGCAGACCATGCCGGTGTCGCAGAAATCGTAGGCGAATTTGCCGCGAGTGAGGGACGGGCAGGAGGCGGGCTCGATGGCGATGATCTGGTAATCCGCCTCGCCCCGCAGCTTCTCGCCCATGAAGGGCGCGATGAGGCCGCCCAGGTTGGAGCCGCCGCCGGCGCAGCCGATGATGATGTCGGGCTTGATGCCGTACTTGTCCATGGCGATCTTCGTCTCCATGCCGATGACCGACTGGTGCAGCAGCACCTGGTTCAGCACGCTGCCCAGCACGTAGCGGTAGCCGGGATTGCCCAGGGCCACTTCTACGGCCTCGGAGATGGCGCAGCCCAGGCTGCCCGTGGTGCCGGGATACTTCGCCAGGATTTTGCGCCCGACCTCGGTGGTGTCCGACGGGCTGGGGACCACGGAGGCGCCGTAGGTCCGCATGACCTCGCGGCGGAAGGGCTTCTGCTCATAGGAGACCTTGACCATGTAGACCTTGCAGTCCAGCTCGAAGTAGGAGCAGGCCATCGACAGCGCCGTGCCCCACTGACCCGCGCCGGTCTCGGTGGTGACGCCCTTCAGGCCCTGCTGCTTGGCGTAGTAGGCCTGGGCGATGGCGGAGTTCAGCTTGTGGCTGCCGGAGGTGTTGTTGCCCTCGAATTTGTAGTAGATCTTCGCCGGGGTTTGGAGCTTCTTCTCCAGGCAGTAGGCCCGCACCAGTGGCGAGGGGCGATACATCTTGTAGAAGTCCAGTATCTCCTGGGGGATGGAGTACTCGCGGGTGTCGTTGTCCAGCTCCTGCTTGACAAGCTCGTCGCAGAACACCGCTGAAAGCTCCTGGGCCGTCATCGGCTGGAGCGTGCCCGGATTCAGCAGCGGCGCGGGCTTGTTCTTCATGTCCGCCCGCATGTTGTACCAATATTTCGGCATCTCGTTCTCTTCGAGGTAAATCTTGTAGGGGATCTTCTTCGCTTCGCTCATGGTGGTGTCTCCTTTCTGATTGCGGGACAGCGCATAAAAAAACCTGTCCCAGTTCTGTTTGCTGGGACAGGGAATCATATCAGCCCTGCGGTGCCACCCCGCTTGACGCTTGCGCGCCCGCTCGTCGCCGTACCATCATACGGCCCCCTTTGATCACGGAGGGAACTCCGTCGCCCCTACTCGGAAAACCCTTTCGGTTTGCCCTCGAGAGCCCATTCGCCCGCGCCGTCCGTACCGCGATCCCACCGCCCGCGACTCTCTTTGACGTCCTCAACGCCGGTTACTCTTCTCTCTCAACGGTTTACACGATTATAGCATGGAGGCGGGGGACTGTCAAGGGAGATACATTGATTTAACATAGTAAAGCGATGTATCTATAAATAGGGATTTGTCGGGATGTCGTTCGAAACCCACCTCATCCGCCCTCACGGGCACTTGACAAGGGCCTGCCGGCCCCATCTCACTGAAAACAGTCCACTGGACTGTTTTCCGGGCGTTCGATGCTCCTGCAGAGGCTGGGAACGACGGGCTCCAAAAGCCTTCCCCTTGAGGGGAAGGTGCCCCGAAGGGGCGGATGAGGTGAACCCCGTTTCCTCCACAACTTCCAATTTATCGAGCGCCTATCACTTCCTCGGCATGGCGTTCACCGCCAGCCCTTCCACGTCGTGGACGGCCTCGGCGATTATTTCGGAGACGGTGGGGTGGGGGTGGATGACGTTGGAGAGGGTCTCGACGGTGCCGCCGTACTCCATCACGGCGGCGATCTCGGCGATCATGTCCGTGGCCCGCGGGGCCATGAGCTGACAGCCGAGAATTTTGCCGGTGCCCTTCTCGGCGACGATCTTCGCAAGCCCCGTGTTTTCATTCATCACCATGCAGCGGCCATTGGCGGCGATGTTGAAGGAGCCGACCTCCACCTCGATGCCCTGCGCCTTCGCCGCGTCCTCACTGAGGCCGACATAGGCGATCTCCGGGGAGGTGTAGATGCAGGCGGGCACCCGGTCGTAGCGCATGGCCGCGTCCTTTCCCGCGCAGTTGGCGGCGGCGACCATGCCCTGGGCCGAGGCCACGTGGGCAAGCTGTATCTTGCCGGTGATGTCGCCGATGGCGTAGACGTCCTCCACCGCGGTCCGCAGATGGTCGTCCACCTCGATGAAGCCGCGGCGGTCGGGCGTCAGGCCGATGCTCTCCAGCCCGCAGTCCTTCGTCATGGGCTTGCGTCCCGCGCAGACCAGGACCGCCGAGGCGCGGCGCTCGTCCGTTTTGCCGTCCTTCTCGAACCGCACGACGCGTCCCTTTTCCACCGCCGTGACCTTCGCGCCGAGTATAAATTCCACGCCCTTCTTCTTTAATATGGCCTTCGTCTTGCTGGTGATCTCCGGGATGGTCCCCGGCAGTATGTCCGGCATCATCTCGATGATGGTCGCCTTCTTCCCCAGCGTGGCAAACAGCGTGGCGAACTCAATGCCGATGACCCCGCCACCGATGATGATGACGTTGGACACCAGATAGGTGGCCGACAGCAGGTCGTCGCTGGTGTAGGCCGTCTCCATCCCCTCAACCGGCGGTCGCGAAGGCGCGGAGCCCATGGCTAAAATCAGCTTGTCCCAGGTGATTTCCCTGTCTCCCACCTTCAGCGTGTGCGGCCCCGTCACCACGCCGAAGCCTTTGATGACCTCCACGCCGTTGGCCTTTTCCAGCGCCTCGATGCCCCGGACCAGCTTCGCCACTTTATCATCCTTGAATGCCGCCAGCCGGGCGTAGTCCAGTTTGATGTCGCCCCATATGCCGTAGACGTCGCCGTTTTTCGCCGCTTCGTAGACCTCCGCGCCGTGCAGCAGCGCCTTCGTCGGGATGCAGCCCCGGTTCAGACAGGTGCCGCCCAGCTCACGGGCCTCGATCAAACAGACCTTCAGCCCCAACTGCGCGCACCGTATCGCCGCCTCGTACCCGCCAGGCCCGCCGCCCAGCACACAAACGTTGAATTCCCGCGCCATTTCGCTTCGCCTCCTTGTGCCTATATTATCGGATAGAGTATGCTATATTATAACATTGTGAAGAAAATAATTCAAGAAAAATCAAAGCACGTCAAAAAATGACGCTAATTATGTCACAGAGTTAAATGTCAGTAAAAGCAGTGTTGTATTCAATTCTTAATTTGCAAAACGGGTTTCTATAAGCTATAATAGATAAGGTTGTGCGGGGTACAAGTGCGCCTGTGCCGGAACGGCGCGGTTGTGAGGAAGCCCTGACGACGAAATGGGATGAACCGGGAGGTTGCGGCTGTGGCCCCTTGCCTGGCCGGTAATTCTCGGGGACTATGTCCGGGAACGAAAGGTTCCATGATCGGACGACGGAGCTCATGCCCGTCGAATGAAAAAACAATAGGACACGCCCGGCAGCGTGTGCATGAGTTCAACAGGAGGAAGTAAAATGGCAAACCAGAAGATCCGCATCAAGCTCAAGGCCTATGAGCATCAGATCATCGACCAGAGCGCCCAGCGCATCGTGGACGTGGTGAAGCGCACCGGCTCCCGGGTTTCGGGCCCCATCCCGCTGCCCACCGAGAAGGAGATCGTGACCATCCTGCGCTCCCCCCACAAGGACAAGGATTCCCGCGAACAGTTTGAGATGCGCACCCACAAGCGCCTGATCGACATCGTGCGGCCCACCCCCCAGACGGTAGACGCCCTGACCAAGCTCGACCTGCCGGCTGGCGTTGAAATCGAGATCAAGCTGTAATGATGATGTGCGGATGGACGCGCTCTCCCAAAGCATCCTGCGTAGCCGAGGGATGATCGTCCAGATGAAGCATTGAGGCATTCCAGCTTATCAACGCAAACTGCGACAATGCGGTTTGTTTAATAAGCAGAAGAGGTGTAATCATGAAAAAGGCAATTCTCGGCAAAAAGATCGGCATGACCCAGGTCTTCGCGGACGACGGTCGCCTGATCCCGGTCACCGTCGTGGCCGCCGGCCCCTGCACCATCACCATGGTGAAGACCGAAAAGACCGACGGTTATGAAGCGGTACAGGTCGGTTTCGATGAGCTCAGCGAGCAGCGGGCCAAGAAACTGCTCAACAAGCCCGAGCAAGGTCACTTCGCCAAGGCCGGCGTGAAGCCCGCCCGGCACCTGCGCGAGTTCCGTTTTGAGGACATTTCCAACTACAAGGTTGGCGACACCATCAAGTGCGACGTTTTCGCGGAAGGCGACAAGATCGACGTCATCGGCACCAGCAAGGGCCACGGCTACACCGGCGCCATCCAGCGCTGGAACCAGCACACCGGTCCCATGGGCCACGGCTCCAAGTATCATCGCGGCGTTGGTTCTCTGAGCGCCAACTCCGATCCGTCCCGCGTGTTCAAGAACAAGCACATGGCCGGCCAGTACGGCGGCGATCGGGTGACCGTTCAGAACCTTGAGGTCGTCAAGGTGGACGCCGAGCGCAACCTGCTCCTGATCAAGGGCGCGATCCCCGGCGCGAACGGCAGCCTGGTGATGGTCCGCGACGCGGTCAAGGGTTAATAGGAGGACGCAATCATGGCAAACGTTAAAGTATATAACATGCAGGGCGCTTCCGTCGGCGAGATGGCTCTCTCCGAGGAAGTCTTCGGCTCTGAAATTCATGTCAGCGCTATGCACGCTGTGGTGCGCGCCTATCTGAACGCGCAGCGCCAGGGCACCCAGTCGGCCCTCACCCGCACGGAAGTCCGTGGCGGCGGCCGCAAGATCTATCGCCAGAAGGGCACCGGCAACGCGCGCCATCATGGCCGCAGGGCGCCCCAGTTCACCCACGGCGGCGTGGTGTTCGCTCCCAAGCCCCGCGATTATCGCATCTCCGTGCCCCGCAAGGTCCGCCGCCTGGCCATGCGCTCCGCGCTGTCCGGCAAGGCTCAGGAGCAGGAGATCATCGTCATCGATAAGCTGACCCTGGCCGAGGCCGACGCCAAGACCAAGAATGTCGCCAAGCTGCTCAAGGCCCTGGGCGCTGAGAAAAAGACCCTCATCGTCACCAAGGACGTCGAGCCCATGGTCGTCCGCGCTGCCAATAACATCGAGGGCGTCAAGACCACCTTCGTGGGCAGCCTGAACGTCTATGACATTCTGAACTGCGATAAGTTCATCATTTCCCAGGACGCCGTGAAGCTGGTTGAGGAGGTTTACGCGGAATGAAAAGCGCATATGACATCATCAAAAAGCCGGTCCTGACTGAAAAGTCCTATATGGACATGGCCCAGAAGAAGTTCACCTTTGAGGTGGACATCCACGCCAACAAGACCGAGATCAAGCAGGCGCTTGAGACCGTGTTCGAGGGCGTCAAGGTCGATTCCGTCAACACCATGCGCACCATTGGCAAGGTCAAGCGCCAGGGTCGCTATTCCGGCCGGACCCCCGAGGTCAAGAAGGCCATCGTCACCCTGAAGAAGGATTCCAAGCCGATCCCGTTCTTCGAGGGCATGGAGAGCGAAGAAGAATAAGCCTCGCACTCCGATAGACGAAATTTGTCCGGCAAACGCAATAGCCCAGTAGAGGCGCCGTTTCGGCGCCCGCCCCTGAGCGAGGTCCCCGTCCTATAGGGCGGGCGGCGAAACGCCGCCCCTACAGGAGAGCGGGTGACCTGCGGCAAATTCGTCTCAATTCAGCAATAAGGGAAGCATCCCTTTGAATCCCTCCGGGGATTCCACAATGGCAGGCCCGCCGATAAAGGGTCAAATAAAGAAAGGGAGTAACATCATTATGGCTATTCGGGTCTATAAGCCGACCTCGCCCGCGCGGCGCTTCATGTCGGTTCTGACTTTCGAGGAAGTCACCAAAAAGACGCCTGAGCGCTCTCTGATCTGCGACATGCGCCACAGAGCCGGCCGCAACAATCAGGGCAAGATCACCGTTCGCCACCAGGGCGGCGGCGCGCGGCGCAAGTACCGCATCATCGACTTCAAGCGCAACAAGAACGACGGCATCCCCGCCAAAGTTCAGGCGATCGAGTACGATCCCAACCGCACCTGCTTCATCGCCCTGCTGTATTATGCCAACGGCGATAAGAGCTATATCCTGGCCCCCCTGGGCCTGAAGGTGGGCGACACCGTGATGTCCGGCCCCACCGCCGACATCAAGCCCGGCAACTGCCTGCCCATCGCCAACATCCCCCTGGGCACTCTGATCCACAACATCGAGATCAAGATCGGCCGCGGCGGCCAGATGGTCCGCTCCGCCGGCACCGCCGCTCAGGTCATGGCGAAGGAGGGCGAATACGCCCAGATCCGCCTGCCCTCCGGTGAGGTCCGCAAGGTCTCCATGAATGCCCGCGCCACCATCGGCCAGGTGGGCAACACCGACCACAGCAACGTCCGCATCGGCAAGGCCGGTCGGAAACGCCACATGGGCATCCGTCCCACCGTCCGCGGCGTGGTCATGAACCCCTGCGACCATCCCCATGGCGGCGGCGAAGGCCGTTCCCCCGTGGGCATGCCCGCCCCGATGTCTCCCTGGGGCAAGAAGACCCAGGGCGTCAAGACCCGCAAGCATCGCAAGTATTCCGATAAGCTGATCATCAGCCGCCCCAATAAGAAGAAGTAAGCCTGAAAGGAGGCAAACCCAATGAGCAGATCTGTTAAAAAGGGTCCTTTCATTCAGCCCGCGCTGCTGAAGCGCGTCCAGGAGCTGAACAAGGCCGGCGACAAGAAGGTCCTCAAGACCTGGAGCCGCTCCTCTACCATCTTCCCGGATTTCATCGGCCATACGGTTGCCGTCCATGACGGCCGCAAGCATGTTCCGGTATACGTTACCGAGGATATGGTCGGACACAAGTTCGGCGAATTCGCGCCCACCCGCACCTTCCGCGGCCATGCCGGCGAAAAGGCGTCGTCCCGCAAGTAACGTAAAGGAGTGTAATTAAAATGGCAACTCGCATCAAAGAGAAGGCCGCGGCCCGCAAGGCAAACGCCGACAAGCGGCCGCATGCCACCGCCAAGTACGTCCGCGTTGCTCCCCGCAAGGCCAAGATCGTGGTCGATCTCATCCGGGGCAAGCAGGTGGACGACGCGCTGGCCATCCTCATGTATACGCCCAAGAGCGCCGCGCCCGTGGTTGAAAAGCTGCTGACCAGCGCCATCGCCAACGCTGAAAACAAGGACATGGACCGCTCCAGCCTGTATGTGGCTGAGGTCTATGCCAACCAGGGTCCGACCCTGAAGCGTTACTGGGCGCGTTCCCACGGTCGTGCCGACATGATCAAGAAGCACACCAGCCACATTACGATCGTGCTCGACCAGAAGTGAGGGAGGATTTTATAAATGGGACAGAAAGTTAATCCCCATGGCGCGCGCGTTGGTGTCATCCTCGACTGGAGCACCAAGTGGTACGCTGGGAAAAAGGATTTTTCCAATAACCTGATTGAAGATTACAAGCTGCGCAAGCTCCTCAAGGAAAAGCTGAACCTTGCCGGCATCTCCCGCATCGATATCGCCCGCTCCGGCGCGAAGGTGCACATCTCCGTCTATACCGCCAAGCCCGGCATCGTCATCGGCAAGGGCGGCGCTGGCGTCGAGGCCCTGAAGGCTGAGCTGGAGAAGTTCACCGGCCGCCAGGTCGGCCTGGACATCATGGAGATCAAGAATCCCGATACCGACGCCACGCTGGTGGCCGAGAACATCGCCCAGCAGCTTGAAAAGCGCATCTCCTTCCGCCGCGCGATGAAGCAGTCCATCGCCCGCGCCATGAAGGCCGGCGCCAAGGGCGTCAAGACCACCTGCTCCGGCCGTCTGGGCGGCGCCGACATCGCCCGCTCCGAAGGCTATCACGAGGGTTCCATCCCGCTTCAGACCCTGCGCGCCAACATCGACTACGGCTTCGCCGAGGCCAAGACGACCTACGGCCGCGTCGGCGTCAAGGTCTGGATCTACAAGGGCCAGGTGCTGCCCCAGAACGGCAAGAAGGTTCTGGTGGGCTACACCGATATGAAGAGCCCGTTCGCCGGTCGCGGTGACCGTCGCCGCGGCGACCGCGGTGACCGTCGTGACCGCGGCGAGCGCAGGGACCGCAACGATCGTCCCCAGCGCAAGGAAGGAGGCAACTAAACCATGCTGATGCCCAAGAGAGTCAAGCACCGCAAGCAGATGCGCGGCCGCATGAAGGGCAAGGCCCAGCGCGGCAACTTCCTCGCCTACGGTGATTATGGTATCGTCGCAACCCAGCCCGGCTGGGTGACCTCCAACCAGATCGAGGCCGCCCGTCAGGCCATGACCCGCCGCACCAAGCGTGGCGGCCAGGTCTGGATCAAGATCTTCCCGGACAAGCCCATCACCGCCAAGCCCGCTGAGACCCGAATGGGTTCCGGCAAGGGCGCTCCCGAGTACTGGGTGTCCGTCGTCAAGCCCGGCCGCGTGCTGTTCGAGATGGCCGGCGTTCCCGAGGAGGTCGCCCGCGAGGCCCTGCGCCTGGCCGGCCACAAGCTCCCCATTACGACCAAATTCATCAAGCGTGAAGAGATCAAGGCAGAGGGTGGTGAAGAGCAATGAAGACCAAGGACGAACTGAAGGCTCTGCAGGCCAAGACCATGGCCGAGCTCGACACCGATCTGAAGGATAAGAAGAGCGAGCTGTTCAACCTGCGGTTCCAGAAGGCCACCGGTCAGCTGGAGAACACCGCCGCCATCCGCGAGTGCAAGAAGAGCATTGCGCGGGTCAAGACCGTCATCCGTCAGCGCGAGCTGGCCGGCAAGGCATAAGCGAAGGAGGCAACTGACAATGGCTGAAGCAAGAGCACTGCGCAAGACGCGCACCGGCGTGGTTGTTTCCGACAAGATGGACAAGACCATCGTTGTTGAAATTCGCACCCGCGTCCGCCATCCGCTGTATGGCAAGATCATGAACCGTACCAACAAGATCAAGGCCCACGACGAGAACAATGAGTGCGGCATCGGCGATACCGTCCGCGTCATGGAGACCCGTCCGCTGTCCAAGGACAAGCGCTGGCGCCTGGTTGAGATCATCGAAAAGGCGAAGTAATCCGCAAGAGGAGGAAGATATAATATGATTCAGCCTCAAACTCGTTTGAAGGTTGCCGATAATTCCGGCGCTAAGGAAATCATGTGCTTCCGCGTGCTCGGCGGTTCCTTCCGCCGCACCGGCAGCGTGGGCGATGTCATCGTCGCCTCCGTCAAGTCCGCCACCCCCGGCGGCGCGGTGAAGAAGGGCGAGGTCGTCAAGGCCGTCATCGTCCGCACCAAGAAGCAGTATCGCCGTCCGGATGGCACCTACATCCGCTTCGACGACAACGCCGCCGTCATCATCAATGAACAGAAGCAGCCGAAGGGCACCCGCATCTTTGGGCCCGTGGCTCGTGAGCTCCGCGAAAAGGATTATATGAAGATCGTTTCGCTGGCGCCCGAAGTGCTTTAATGGAGGTGCGTCATGGCTAAGCTGAATGTGAAGGTCGGCGATACCGTAAAGATCATCGCCGGCGCTGACAAAAATAATAAGGTAAACACCGGCAAAGTCCAGAAGGTGTTCCCCGAGACCGGCAGGATCATCGTCGAGGGCATCAACATGGTGAAAAAGCACCAGAAGCCCCGTGGACAGGGCATGCCCGGCGGCATCATCGAAAAGGAAGCGCCCATCGACGCCTCCAACGTGATGGTCGTTTGCCCCAAGTGCGGCAAGCCCACCCGCGTCGGCCATGTGTTCATCGATGGCGAAGGCAAGCCCTCCCGCCGCAAGCGCCGCCAGTGCAAGAAGTGCAATGCGGTGTTTGACAACTGATTAGGAGGATTCGCACAATGGCAAGGTTAAAGGATAAGTACCGCGCTGAAGTCGCTCCGGCGCTGAAGCAGCACTTCAATTATAAAAACGTCATGGAGATCCCCCGCCTGGAAAAGATCGTCATCAACATGGGCCTGGGCGACTGCAAGGACAACGCCAAGGCGCTGGAGCAGGCTGTGGGCGAGCTGGAGATCATCGCCGGCCAGAAGCCGCTGGTGACCAAGGCCAAGAAATCCATCGCGAACTTCAAGCTGCGCGCCGGCATGAACGTTGGCGCGAAGGTGACCCTGCGCGGCGACCGCATGTATGAATTTGCCGACAAGCTCGTCAGCATCGTGCTCCCCCGCGTCCGCGACTTCCGCGGCGTTTCCACCAAGGCCTTCGACGGCCGCGGCAACTACGCCCTGGGCGTCCGCGAGCAGCTGATCTTCCCCGAGATCGAGTACGATAAGGTTGAAAAGATCCGCGGCATGGAGATGATCTTCGTCACCACCGCCAAGACCGACGAGGAAGCCAGGGAACTGCTCCGCCTTCTGGGCATGCCGTTCCAGCAGGCTTGATTAGAGGAGGAAATTCAACGTGGCTAAGACAAGTATGAAGATCAAGCAGGCTCGGCCCGCAAAATTTTCCACCCGCGCCTACACCCGCTGCCGCATCTGCGGACGTCCCCACTCCGTGCTGCGCAAGTACGGTGTGTGCCGCATTTGCTTCCGCGAACTGGCCTATGCCGGCCAGATCCCGGGCGTTCGCAAGGCCAGCTGGTAATCTGGCAATTCTAAGGAGGTAACAAAATGGCTGTTATTAATGATCCCATCGCGGATATGCTCACCCGCATCCGCAATGGCCTGATTGCCAGACATGACGCCGTCACGATCCCCGCTTCCAATATGAAGAAGTCGATCGCGAAGATCCTGCTGGACGAAGGCTACATCAAGGCAGTTGATTATATCGACGACGGCCTCCAGGGCCAGATCAAAGTGACCCTGAAGTACGTCGCGGGCAAGGAATCCGTCATCAAGGGCCTCAAGCGCATCTCCAAGCCCGGCCTGCGCGTCTACGCGAAGTCCGAGGAGATCCCGAAGGTCCTGGGCGGACTGGGCATCGCCATCGTCTCCACGTCCAAGGGCGTGATGACCGACAAGGCTGCGCGCAACGCGGGCATTGGCGGCGAAGTTCTGGCCTATATCTGGTAAGAGAGTTGGAGGTGCACTAGAATGAGTCGAATCGGTAGACTTCCGATTCCGGTTCCCGCCGGCGTCACCGTGACCGTGGCTGACGACAACACCGTCACCGTCAAGGGCCCCCTGGGCGAACTGAGTCAGAAGGTTAACAAGGATATCAAGGTCGAGCAGGTTGGCGCGGAGATCCACATCTCCCGTCCCTCCGACGACAAACCCCACCGCTCGATGCATGGTTTGTATCGCTCCATCATCAACAATATGGTAGTGGGTGTCACCAAGGGCTTCGAGAAGAAGCTGCACATCGAAGGCGTCGGCTGGCGTATCGCCGACTGGAACAAGAATCAGCTCACCGTCGCGGTCGGCTATTCCCATCCCGTCATCGTGGACGCTCCCGCCGGCATCGAGTTTGACGTGGACAAGTCCAATGTCAACTTCTCCGTGAAGGGCATCGACAAGCAGGCCGTCGGCCAGGTGGCCGCGGATATCCGCGCCATCCGCAAGCCCGAGCCCTATCATGGCAAGGGCATCCGCTATGAGAACGAGGTCGTCCGCCGCAAGGAAGGCAAGGCCGGTAAGAAGTAATAAGGGAGGTAACCGCACATGTTTAATAAGCGTGATCGCAATGAGGTTCGCAAGATCCGTCACGAGCGCGTGCGCAAAAAGATCAGCGGGACGCCCGAACGGCCCCGGCTTTGCGTATATCGTTCCAATAAGCACATCTATGCCCAGGTGATCGACGATGTGGCCGGCAACACCCTGGCCGCCGCCTCCACCGTTGAGAAGGAAATCGCTTCTCAGCTCGGCGAGGTCGATAAGAAGGGCGAGGCCAAGCTCGTCGGCAAGATCGTCGCCGAGCGCGCCATCAAGGCCGGCATCAAAGAGGTCGTCTTTGATCGCGGTGGCTATATCTACACCGGTCGCGTGGCCGAGCTCGCTGCTGGCGCTCGCGAAGGCGGACTCGACTTCTAATCAGGAGGAGGAAACGACGCTATGCAGCGCAGAGAAGAAGACAATAGATATTTGGAGAAGCTGGTTTACGTGAACCGCGTTTCCAAGACCGTCAAGGGCGGCCGCAACATGCGGTTCAGCGCTCTGATGGTTGTGGGCGATACGCAGAACCCCGGCACCGTGGGCTGCGGCATGGGCAAGGCCGTTGAAATCCCCGAGGCCATCCGCAAGGGCATCGAGGACGCCAAGAAGTCCATGATCACCATCCCGCTGAAGGGCACCACGATCCCCCACGAGGTGGTCGGCGTGTTCGGCACCGGCAGGGTCAAGCTGCTGCCCGCCCCCGAAGGCACCGGCGTTATCGCCGGCGGCCCGGTCCGCGACGTGCTTGAGGCCGCCGGCATCAAGGACATCGTGACCAAGTCCATCGGCTCCAACAACAAGATCAACATGGTTCGTGCCACCCTGGCAGGACTCAGCCAGCTCCGTTCGGCCGAGCAGGTCGCCGCTATGCGCGGCCTGTCCGTCGAAGAGCTGCTCGGTTAAGGGGGTAAGCCAAAATGAAGCTTAAGATTACGCAGACCAAGTCCACCATCGCCTGCCTGAAGGATCAGATCGCCACCGTGAAGGCCCTGGGCCTCCATCATGTCGGCCACACCGTCGTGAAGGAAGACAACCCCGCCATCCGCGGCATGATCTTCAAGGTCAAGCACATGGTCAAGGTCGAAGAAATTGCAGAGTAAGGAGGTCCACCAACATGAAACTTCATGATCTGAAGCCCGCTGAGGGCGCGACCACTGCTCAGAAGCGTCTGGGTCGCGGCGTAGGTTCCGGCTTGGGCAAGACCTCCGGCAAAGGTCACAAGGGCGCGAAGGCCCGCTCCGGCGGCGGCAAGCGGCCCGGCTTCGAGGGCGGCCAGATGCCCCTCACCATGAGGCTGCCGAAGCGCGGCTTCACCAACAAGTGGCGCGTGGAGTACTCCACTGTCAACGTCGGCCGTCTCAACGATGTGTTTGAGGATGGCGCCGTCGTGACTCCCGTCGAGCTGATCGAATCCGGCATCCTGAAGAACGTTCAGGATGGCGTCAAGATCCTTGGCAATGGTGAAATCACCAAGAAGCTGACCGTGAAGGCCACCAAGTTCACGGCTTCGGCAAAGGAAAAGATCGAGGCGGCAGGCGGGAAAGTCGAGGTGTTCTGATATGCGGGAAACACTGAAGAACGCATGGAAGATCATCGACCTCCGCAAAAAGATCATCTACACCCTGGGCATGCTGCTGCTGTACCGCGTGCTGTGCTTCATCCCCACCCCCGGCGTTGACACGACGTTTGTCGCCCAGGCGGTGGAGAACTACAGCCTGCTGGGCTTCATCAACTCCATGACCGGTTCCAACCTCGCCAACTTCAACATCATGGCCATGGGCATCACCCCGTACATCAACGCGAGCATCATCATGCAGCTGCTGTGCGTGGCGATCCCGAAGCTGGAGGAGATGCAGAAGGAGGGTGAAGAGGGCCGCAAGAAGATCGCCCAGATCACCCGTTACGTCACCGTGGGCCTCGGCTTCATCCAGGCTGTCGCGCTGACCATCGGCCTGCACACCAGCGCCACCGGCGGCTTCATCAGCTACCTGACCATCGGCCTGTGCCTGGCGGCCGGTACCGCCATCGCCATGTGGATGGGCGAGCGCATCACCGAGAACGGCATCGGCAACGGCATAAGCCTTCTGATCATGGCGGGCATCATCGCCAACCTGACCCATGCCGTCATCACCGCCATCTACAATCTGTTCATGCCCAACGCCGTCACCAACGTCCCGGCCATGATCGCCTCCGTGATCGTGTTCGTGATCCTGATCGTCGGCATCGTGTTCGTCGATCTGGGCGAGCGCCGCATCCCGATCCAGTATGCCAAGCGCATGGTGGGCCGCAGGATGTACGGCGGCCAGACCACCCACATCCCGCTAAAGCTGAACGCCTCCGGCGTGCTGCCCCTGATCTTCGCCAACGCGATCATGCAGTTCCCCGCCACCATCCTGGCGTTCTTCCCCAACAGCGCGGCCAACCAGTGGTGGACTGCCCACGTCCGCTCCGACCGTCCCCTCTATATGCTGATCTTCGCGCTGATGATCTTCGGCTTTACGTTCTTCTACAACGAGATCAGCTTTAACCCCGTTGAGATCTCCAAGAATATCCAGGCGAACGGCGGCATGATCCCCGGCATTCGCCAGGGTAAACCCACCAGCGATTTCATCAAGAAGATCTCCAACCGCATCACCATGTTCGGCGCCATCTATCTGGCCGTGCTGGCTGTGGTGCCCATGATCATCTATGCCATCGCCGGTGTCAGCCTGCCCTTCGCGGCTTCCTCCCTGCTGATCGCGGTTTCCGTCGCCATGGAGACCATGCGCGAGCTGGAGAGCCAGATGCTGATGAGGCATTACAAGGGCTTCCTGCAGTGACCTCAGGAGGTTACCGAAATGAAATTGATCTTCTTAGGCCCTCCCGGAGCGGGCAAGGGCACGCAGGCCGCGGGCGTCAGCGCGCATTTGCGCGTGCCGCATATCTCCACCGGGGATATGTTCCGCTCGGCAATAAAGAACGCGACCCCAGTGGGTCTTGAAGCAAAGAGGTACCTCGACGCGGGCGAGCTGGTTCCCGACAGCGTGGTCATCGACATGGTGCGCGAGCGCCTGTCGATGGCCGACTGCCAGAACGGCTACCTGCTGGACGGCTTCCCCCGCACGGTGGAGCAGGCCGTGGCGCTGGATGACATCAGCGTCCCCGAGGCCGTGGTGGACATCCAGGTGCCCGATGAGCGCCTGATGGACCGCCTCACCGGCCGCCGCATCTGCGAAAAGTGCTCGGGGACCTTCCATATTTCCAAGCTGTCTGATCCCACCATCTGCCCCGTCTGCGGCGGCAGGGTGTATCAGCGCAATGATGACCAGCCCGAGACGATCATGACCCGTCTGCACGCCTATCACGCCCAGACCGAGCCCCTGATCGGCTACTATTCCGGGCAGGATAAACTGAGCCGCCCCGGCGAGAACCGCTTGAAGGTTGTCGATGGCGACCGTAGACCCGAGGATGTGTTCCGCGCCATCCTCTCAGCGCTGGAGTAACTGCATGATCACCATTAAAAACGAATCACAGATAGAGAAGATGCGCAAGGCCGGCGTGCTGCTGCACGACGTATTGGAGGCTCTGCGCAGGGAGATACAACCCGGCGTCACCACCCTGCATCTGGATCAGATGGCCGAAAAGCTCATCCGCCAGGCGGGGGCCGTGCCCTCCTTCAAGGGCTATGAGGGCTTCCCCTATTCCATCTGTGCTTCCGTAGACGATCAGGTCGTTCACGGCTTTTCCAACAAAAAGCCCCTCAGACAGGGACAGCTTCTGTCCGTGGACTGCGGCTGCATACTGGATGGATGGCAGTCCGACAGCGCGTTTTCCGTGCTGGTGGGCGGCGGCTCCAGGGAAGCCCAGCAATTGGTGGATGTCACCGAGCGCTGCTTCTGGCTGGGCGCGCAGCAGGCCGTGGCCGGGAATCACCTCGGCGACATCGGCCACGCCATTCAGACCTACGCCGAGTCCTTCGGCTACGGCGTCATCCGCGACCTCTGCGGCCACGGCATCGGCACCGAGATGCACGAGGACCCCAATGTGCCCAACTACGGCCGGCCCCATCGCGGCGTCAAGCTGGAGGCGGGCATGACCATCGCCATCGAGCCCATGATCTCCGCGGGCACCTGGAAGGTGTACCAGGAGGACGACGGCTGGACCGTGGTCACCAGGGACGGAAGCCTCTGCTCCCACTATGAGCATACCCTCCTCATCACTGACGGCGAGCCCGAGATATTGTCCTATCCCGGAATGCGCGTTTCGGAGGTTCTGAAATGAATCGCTGGCCGGTGGAGGTTGGAAGCGTCGTCAGGTCCCTTGCGGGACGCGACCAGGGACGCCTGTTCCTGGTGATTTCCGAGGTGGACGCCGACTTCGTGATGGTCGCCAATGGCGCCTTGCGGGGAATGGATCGTCAGAAGAAAAAGAGGCGCAAACACTTAAAGCCCACCGGGACGATAGTCGAAGCGCTTCGGGAACGACTGGCCAATGGCCCTGCCGTTCAGGATCATGAGCTGCGCGCATGGTTGCGTGAGGAGGAGGAAAAGTTTGTCCAAGTCTGATGTTATCGAAGTAGATGGCGTTGTCACCGAATCCTACCCCAACGCCATGTTTGAAGTACAGCTGCCCAACGGGCACAAGGTGCTCGCGCATGTATCCGGCAAGATGCGCATGAACTACATCCGCATCTACCCCGGCGACAAGGTTAAAATTGAGCTCTCGCCCTATGATTTGACCCGCGGTCGCATCACCTGGCGCTCCAAGAGCTAAGCAAAACTAATCATAGATAAGGAGGCGGAAACCCCATGAAAGTGAGACCTTCCGTAAAGCCTATCTGCGAAAAGTGCAAGATCATCAAGCGCAAGGGCCGCGTCATGGTCATTTGCGAGAATCCCAAGCATAAGCAGAAGCAGGGTTAATTAATTGCATTTCGCCCATCGCCGTCTGGCGGTGGGTGATTTTTTATTTGTCACTGGGGCGGAACTGTGGTATACTAAAAGAGGTTAAGGAGGTGCGCGATATGGAAAACATCCCGGAGAATAACGAAGAAGTGAAAAATCCCGAGCGGAAGCACCCCGTCCGGAAGCTGGGCGTGTTGGACGATCGCTTCCCTTGGATAGCCGATGATTTCGATGACCCGCTGCCGGAATTTGAAGAATACATGGGAACACCCGACGAAGATACATGAGAGGCTTCTCTGACAGCCCCGTACTTGCGATGCGGGAAAAACCATTGTAAAATGGTTGCAGATGTACTGTGCTTCCCTATAAACATGGATTTGTCGGGGGTGTACAAACCCACCTCATCCGCCCCTTCGGGGCACCTTCCCCTCAAGGGGAAGGCTTTTGGAGCCCTGGTAGCCCAGCCCCTGCCTTCCCCTTGAGGAGCATCGAACGCCCGGAAAACAGTCCAGTGGACTGTTTTCAGTGAGATGGGGCCGGCAGGCCATTGTCAAGTGCCCGTGAGGGCGGATGAGGTGGACTTCCGCTAACCTCGACAAGTTCCAATTTATCAAGGTTAAAAGATTGCTCTCAGGAGGACAACACATTGCTGACTTATCTGGATTCCTTTCTGGCCGACCCGAAGGGGGTCATCATCGTATTTTTGCTGGCCTTTCCGGGGCGGATACTGGCGCTTTCGTGCCACGAATTTGCCCACGGCTGGGTGGCGGACAAGTGCGGCGACCCCACGGCGCGGATGATGGGGCGGCTGACGCTGAACCCGCTGGCCCATCTGGACCCGGTGGGCGCGATCATGATGCTGCTGGTGGGCTTCGGCTGGGCCAAGCCGGTGCCGGTGAACCCGCGGAACTACCGGAACTACCGGGCCGACGATCTGAAGGTCTCCGTGGCCGGCGTGACCATGAACTTCATACTGTTCTGCTTCTCGATGCTGGCCCTGTTCGGCATCGTCGCCACCGCCCTTCGCCGGGTGCCGGTGGGTGACGTCAACGCCATCTCCGGCAAGATCTTCCACGCCAGCTACGGCGGGCAGGACTGCCTGTTTCTGCTGGAGGAGGGCAGCTACAGCTACCTTCCGCTGAAATCCCTGCTTCAGATGCTGCCCTACGCCGGGGACTATCTGGTGCGCCCTGTGTTCGGCGAGGTTCCCGGCTACCTCTATCAGATGCTGGGCTACTTCGCCGCCACCAACCTGGTGCTGTGCGTGTTCAACCTCATCCCCATCCCGCCGCTGGACGGCTACCATGTCTTAAACGACCTGGTCCTCCGCCGCAATCTCTTCGCTGACCCCAAGGTGGCCCGCATTGCCACGGGCATCATGTTCGCCCTGGTGATGACCGGCTGGATCGGCAAGCTGTTGGGCTGGGTGGACACCCGCATCCTCAACGCCGCCGGCGAGCTGGCCGCCGCGGGGCTAAGAGCTATGGGTTTGATGACCTGACAAAAATGTGTCAAAGAGAACCGCCCCCGTTGACACACAAAAAAGCCTGTAGGGGCGGCGTTTCGCCGCCCGCATCCCCGTGACGTTGTTCTACGCTGAGGGCGGGCGGCGAAACGCCGCCCCTACAATGTTCGGTCGTATTTTAATAATCGTTCCTCTCACGCTAAAGGAGACCCTATGCCCTACATCGTATCGTTAAAGCAGTTCGACGGGCCGCTGGACCTGCTGCTGACGCTGATCTCCAACGCGAAGATCGACATACAGGACATATTCGTCAGCCAGATCACCGAGCAATATCTGGAATCCATGAAGCTGGTGGATGAGCTGGACATGGATTCTGCCAGCGAATTTTTGCAGATGGCGGCGACGCTGCTGGAGATCAAGTCCCGCGCCATGCTGCCCAAGCCGCCCAAGCCGGAGGACCCGGACGAGCTGTCCCCGGAGGAAGCCCTCATCAAGCAGTTGGAGGAGTACCGCCAGTTCAAGGAGGTCTCCGCCCGCATGAAGGAGCTGGAGCAGGAGGCTCGGGCGCTGATGACCAAGCTCCCCGAGGAATACCCCCTGCCGCCGCCCACCATCGAGATCACCGGCCTGACGCTGGAAAAGCTCATCCGCGCCTATAAGCGGGTATTGGAGCGCGCCGCGAAGGCCGACGCCGCCGACCTCCTCGCCAACCGCGAAATTCGCCGGGATTCCTTCACCGTCGCCGGCTGCATGGCCCGCATCTCCCGCCGCATACGAAAGGGGAGCTGCACCTTTTCCGAGCTGTTCGCAGAGGACTATACGAAGCAGGAGATCGTCACCATGTTCATGGCCCTGCTGGAGCTCATCAAGCTCAACCGCCTGAGAGTCCAGCAGGACAGTGCTTATGAGGATATCATACTCAGTGCGCCAACCGTGGGGGCGACGGGGGAACAGACTTGAAGAGGATGGGATAATAAAAGGGGTAGTTGTCGAGAATTTCCCGATCTCCTGTAGAGGCGGCGTTGCGCCGCCCGCCGGGTAGGACGATGCGTTTCGTTGGAGGCGGGCGCCGAAACGGCGCCCCTACAGGTTGGTTTGACTTCTTGACAACTTCCAATTTGTCTCACATAAGAAAAAAACCATGGACGCCATATTTTCTGGCGTCCATGGTTTTGTTAATTAGTAGGAAACCTTGCAGGTGTAGCGGGAGGACACCCAGGCGTCGCGACCGTTGTAGCGGATCTTGTACCAGACCACGCCGCGGTCGTCGGTAGCGGTCTTGCCCAGGTACTTGGCGTCCTCGCCCTTGTGCAGCACGCCGATGGACCTGTACTCCTTGCCGGGGCCAAGGCGGACGTTGGACTTGCCATTGTCGCCCTCGATGTAGCGGCTGCGGCCGCCGGAAACGGTCTCCAGCTCATCGTCGCTCAGCTCGACCATGTTCAGGTTCTCGATATCATCAAAGTAATTCATCATCATTGTTTTTTCCTCCTTGTTTTTTCCTTGTTTGTGCGTCTATTGTAGCATACCGTCTGTCACAGAACTGTCACACAGCTCTATCAGTAGGAAACCTTGCAGGTGTAGCGGGAAGAGACCCAGGCGTCGCGGCCATTGAAGCGGATCTTGTACCAGACCACGCCGCGGTCATCGGTAGAGGTCTTGCCCAGGTACTTGGCGTCCTCGCCCTTGTGGAGCACGCCGATGGACCTGTATTCCTTGCCGGGGCCCAGGCGGACGTTGGACTTGCCGTTGTCGCCCTCGATGTAGCGGCTGCGGCCGCCGGAGATGCTCTCCAGATCGTCGTCGTTCAGCTCGACCATGTTCAGATTCTCGATATCGTCAAAGTAATTCATCATTGTTTTTTTCCTCCTTGTTTTTTCCTTGTTTGTGAGAACATTTTATCACACCAACCATCACAGAACTGTCACACGGGCGTATCCACATTTTCGATGGCGTTGACCACCTTCCGGGCGCGGCTCTCCAATGTGTCCAGCTCGCTCCCGGCCTGGGAGAGGCGCAGGCGCATCCGCTGGACGGATTCATCGAACCGGGCGAAGTCCTGCTTCATTGAGGCGAGCTGCCTGAGCACCTCGCCGCTGCGACGCTCCAGCGTCACCGAGCGGAAGCCCATCTGCAGGCTGGTCATCAGCGCGCAGAAGGTGGCGGGGCCGGAGATGAGCACCCGGTATTTATCCTGACAGCGTTCCATCAGCCCGTCCAGCCGGGCCACCTCGGCATAGAGGCTCTCGGTGGGCAGGAACAGCACCGCGAAGTCGGCGGTCTGGGGCGGCTGGATGTACTTGTCGTGAATGCGCTTCGCCTGCTCCATCACCGCCCGGTCCAATTGCTGGGCACACAGCCGCGCCTTCTCCCGGTCCCCGGCCTCGGCCGCCTCGATGAGCCGCAGGTAATCCTCACGGGGAAACTTTGAGTCGATGGGCAACAGCCGCGTCCCGCCGCCCTCTGCGGGCAGCTTCAGCGCGAACTCCACCCGCTGCATGCTTCCCTCGGGGATGGCCGCGTTTTCCACGTACTGGTCCGGCGCGAACAGCTCCGTCATCAGCGCGTCCAACTGTGCCTCGCCCCAGACGCCCCGCGTCTTGACCCCGCCCAGCAGCTTCCGGAGGTCCGTCATCCCGGCGGTGATCTCCTTCATCTCGCCCAGGCCCTGGTGGACGCTGGCGAGCTGGGCGTTGACCACCTTGAAGCTCTCGTTCAGCCGGCCGTCCAGCTTGTCGGAGACCGTCTGCCGCACCTTCTCCAGGCTCTCGTCGTTGGCCCGCTGCATCTGGCTGACCTTCTCGTCCAGCGTGCGGCGCATCCGCTCCTGCCGGGCCTCCATCGCCGCCGACATCTGGTGGGTTTGCCGCGCCGACATGCGCAGGTTCTGGGAGAGCTGCTCGATGGTCCGCTGCTGCTTCTCCGTCTCCCGGCGCATCCGCATCAGCAGCTTCGCCTGCCGCTCCCGCTCCTTCGTCAGCGACCCCATCAGCACCGCCACCGCGATGATCGCCACCATCAGCAGCATGACAAGAAGAACTGTGGTCATTGAGATTCCTTTCTGTTGCAGAGTGATAAATTGGAATTTGTCGGGGTGAGCGGGTAACCCACCTCATCCGGCGCTTCGCGCCACCTTCCCCTCAAGGGGAAGGCTTTTGGGCCCGCCGTTCCCAGCCCCTGCCTTCCCCTTGAGGGGAAGGTGCCCGTGAGGGCGGATGAGGTGGTCACGCACGACATCCCGATAAATCCCCGTTTACCGCTTTCCCATTTCCTTCGTCTTTTCATAGGCGCGGATGACGGCTTCGAAGGCTGCGGCTCGGAAGCCACCGTTTTCCAAGGCGCGGACGCCCTGGATGGTGGAACCGCCGGGGCTGCACACGGCGTCCTTCATCGCGCCGGGGTGATTGCCGGTCTCGAGGGCGAGTGCCGCCGTGCCCAGCAGCATCTTAGCCGCGTAGGCCTGGGCCTTGGCGCGGGGGAGACCGCAGGCCACGCCGCCATCGGCTAAAGCCTCGATGAACATCGACGCAAAGGCAGGGCCGCAGCCACAGACCACGGAGCCGATGTCGATCAGATTCTCGTCGATGAAGTCCAGCAGGCCCGCGCCGTCCATGCTCTCCCTGAAGATTTCCAGCGCGTCGTCGCTTACGCCGTCCGCGCAGCACAGCACCACGCCCTGGCCGATGGCGACCGGGGTGTTCGGCTGGATGCGGATGACGGGGAAATCCACCCCGGCCATGGCCCGGATGGTCTCGATGGAAAGCCCTGCCGCCATGCTCACCAGCACGCAGGGGGACTTCCGCGCCTTCAGCGTCGCCTGTATGTCCTGAAGCATCCCCGCCATCATCTGCGGCTTGACGCCCAAAAACAGGTAGTCCGCACGGACGGCGCAGTCCCGGTTGTCGGTCGCCACTGCGCCCAGCTTCTCTGCCAGCGCCGCCGCCTTGGACGGGGTTCGGTTGCTCAACAGGATGTGTTCTCCCGGCACCGCCTTCGCCGCCGCCATGGCCAGCGCGCCGCCCATGTTGCCCGTGCCGATGAAGCCGAAAAGCTTGTTATCTATCATATGTGTCGCCTCCGTTGTTCAAATGTATCTGGGAAACGGACTCCCTCAGTCACCTTCGGTGACAGCTCCCTCTGAGAGGGAGCCTTTTGAAGGATCGCCCTAAGGCTCCCTCTCAGAGGGAGCTGTCAGCCGCAGGCTGACTGAGGGAGTCGTTCCCCCGAAAGCCTTCCAATGTAAAAAAGCGGGGTTTCCCCCCGCTGGTATTTGTGTCAGCCCGCGCCGTTGACGTAGCGCACTTCGTTGGGCATGATCCAGCCCAGATTGTCCCGGGCGGCGCGGATGATGTAGGCGTCGGTCTGGGCATAGGCGAAGGCGTCGCTCAGGTCGCGGACCTCCAGGTCCAGCTCATCCCGGTAATCCTCGATTCGGGCGAGCTCACGGGCGCCGAGGGTATACTGATGCTGCAAAACGCCAATGCTCACGCCAAACACCACGATGGTGGTGACGATCATGAGCACCCAGAACTTTGGCGTCGCCCTGCGTCGCACGGCAAACCCTCCCCGAAGTATATTTTCCACGCTTTCGTAGGAATTCCATATACTCCAAAAATTCGACATGAGCCGCGCTTTTCCTGTCATTTAAAGATGACATTAATCCAACGATGACGGCGAACCTTGACGATAATTCGACGCATTGTGACAATTGTGTCATTAACGATCTTTTTTCCCGGCGGATACGCGCCGCCGGCGAACAGCGCGAAGCCCAGGGCGAAGCCGAGGACCTCATAGAGCCGCAGCTCCCCGTAGTTGGCCGTGTACAGCGCCAGGCAGAACAGCGCCGCCGCCCCCAGCCCGAAGGCCAGGTCCGCGCACAGCCCCAGCACCACCCCGGCCCGCAGCAGCAGCCGCGCGCCCGCCGTCACCGCGTACCACGCCCCCGCCAGCGCCCCCGCCGCCATCAGCCACAGAAATACACGGAGCTGGCCCAGGGTTTCAAAAAGCATCACCGGAACAGGCGGCCCAGCACGCCGCCCTTCTTCTTCCCGCCGGTGTACTCCATGGCGTCCACCTCGCCCTCCAGCGCGACACGACCGTCCTCCAGATTGAGCTGGGAGACGTTCAGCCCCGCCCCCGTCACCGTCAGCGTGCCCAGCGGTGTCTGGAGCACCACGATCTGCTCATTGAAGCAGTCCACGTCCTCCACCCCCGTGATGCACAGCTTCCGCCGGTCATTCAGCGCGATGGTGTGCGCACGCGGCGCCTGCGCCGCGCCTCCGTTCTCCATGCCCATCGACCTCCCTCCCCTCGGCAGGCTCAAACCGCCCGCCATCGAATTGTATGCGCCGCCCCCGCCATTATGAACACTCCCAAATTCAGCAAAAAAGCGGCAGTCCTTGACAGGCAGCCGCACAATGCTGTAAAATGCTGTCAGTGGCAAAACGCCCCGGGCAGATGAGGCTGTCCGGGAGCGTTTTTTCTTCTTATTTCGTCACCTCGACAAATTGGAATTTGTCGGGGTGAGCGGGAATCCACCTCATCCGCCCCTTCGGGGCACCTTCCCCTCAAGGGGAAGGCTTTTGGAGCTACCGTTCTTAACTCCTTGCCTTCCCCTTGAGGGGAAGGTGCCCGTGAGGGCGGATGAGGTGGGTTTCGAACGACATCCCGACAAATCCCTGTTTATCTACATATTATCCCTGACAGGAAGTAAAAAGCAATGAAGGCATACTATCATCTTCCCGGACTGTTTGAGTTTTATGAATTGTATCGGGTTTTCCTGCCGCTGTTCCGGGAGCGGAGGGAATACTTTTATGACTGGTGCGATATCGGGTCTATCTATGGCGCGCCGGGGGATTGTATGTGGGGCGGTGGCCGTGTGGGCTTTGGCGAGACGCGGCCAAAGGACGTTGCGGCGCTGGCGCGGGAGTACCGCGTATCGGCCCGGCTCACCTTCAGCAATTCGCTGCTCAGGGCGGAGCATCTCTCCGACAGGAAGTGCAACGCGCTGTGCGCACTGTTTGAGGACGGCGGGACGGTCCGGAACGGCGTGATACTCTCCTCCGACCTGCTGCTTCAGTATATCCGACAGCATTATCCGGGGTTCTATTTTGTCTCCTCCACCACAAAGGTGCTGACGGAATTTTCTCAGTTGGAGGCCGAGCTGAGCCGCCCGGAGTTCGACTATGTGGTGCCGGATTTCAGGCTGAACAAGGCGCTGGACCGGCTGGACGCGCTGCCCGATGAACAGAAGCGCAAGGTGGAATTTCTGTGCAACGAATGCTGCTGGTTCGGCTGTACCGAGAGAAGGGCGTGCTACGAGAACGTCAGCCGGAAAAACCTGGGGGAGGACTGCCCGGACCACGTCTGCGCCTCACCCCTGGCCCATCGCGGCTACCGATTCTCCGACGCCATGCAAAATCCCGGCTTCATCGGCATCGAGGACATTCAAAAGGTCTACCTGCCCCGCGGCTTCTCCCACTTCAAGATAGAGGGCCGAAGCCTCGGCAGTGCCATCATACTGGAATTCCTGCTCTATTACATGACAAAGCCGGAATATCAGCTCAGGGTCCGTGAGGAAATCTACCTGGACAGCGCGCTGGATTTGTTTTGAGGGTACGCGGCATTTCAGGCTGCCTGGTAAATTGGAGTTTGTAGGGGAAAGTGGAAGTCCACCTCATCCGCCCTCACGGGCACTTGACAAGGGCCTGCCGGCCCCATCTCACTGAAAACAGTCCACAGGACTGTTTTCCGGGCGTTCGATGCTCCTC
>CACZXF010000033.1 GCA_902785105.1 uncultured Eubacteriales bacterium
TCGCCACCAACGGCTTGCGGTTCGCTACGCTTGGCGGTAAATACCCGCGACCGGACTCTCACCGGTTAGATGTGTGCCATGCCCGGCACACCATAAAAACGCCCTCCATGCGCAACGCGCACAGAGGGCGGAAAATCCGCGGTACCACCTCTATTCGACGTCTTTTCACAAAGACGCCCTCTTCGGGTACGGCTCGCAAGCTTATACCCTATCGCTTTAACGGTCGAAATCCGTCGCAGCCTACTCGACGAGGGTCTTTCAGTGCGCGGCTCACGGGATGTATTCGTCCTGCCCTCCCCCATTGCCTCGCACCAACCGGCAACTCTCTTTGCGGGAATGGACGGGATTACTTGTTCCCGGTCATCACCTTATGTGACGTAGTTTACCACGCTAAAGCGGCTCTGTCAATAAGTTTCCCTATTTTTTACGATTGTACACCAGCTTTCCCTGGAGCACAAAGTTCAGCATGTACATGATGACCTGCACGATGAGATAGGCCAGGAAGAACCGACCGGCCATCAGATCGGACAGTGGTTTGACCACCAGCAGGTTGATGATGAGATTGACGATGGCGAGAATGGTATACTTCACCATCTCCGGCAGCCAGTCCTGCTTGCTCTCATAGACCACCTTTTTGTTGACGATGAAGTTGACGGTGGCGCTGACGATGCGTGCCACGGTCTGGGAGAGCCGCGCCTGTCCGCCGGTCAGGCGCATCATCAGCAGCACCATCACGGCGTCGATCACGAAGGCCAGCATGGAGGACGCGGCGAACTTCAATATGCAGGCGTAGATCTTGAAGGAATCCCGAATGGGATGGAAGCTGGAGGCGGAGTTGTCGTCGATGTATATGGTCTGTATGGTCTCCTCTCGCATGGCGATGCCCTCCCGGGCGGCGTAGAGCAGCATATTGATCTCGTACTCGTAGCGCTCACCGGGAATTTCGAGGAACTTCTCCATACAGGCCCGGTCAAAGGCACGCAGACCGGTCTGAGTATCCCTGATCTTGACGCCGCTGGCGATGGCGAACACCTCCCGGGTGATGCCGTTGCCGAACTTGCTCTTGAAGGGCACCTTGCCATCGAAAGCCCGGCTGCCCAGCACCAGCATGCCTGGATGCTTCCGCGTCGATTCCACTACCATGCGAATGTCCTCATAGCGATGCTGACCGTCGGCGTCGGCGGTCACGGCCAGGTCACACTCCGGCAGGTTCTGAAGCACATAGCCGATGGCCGTCTTGAGCGCCGCGCCCTTGCCTTTGTTGACCCCGTGGTCCAGCAGCACGCAGCCCTTCGGCACGCGCTCAAAAATACCTGCATACTCCGGGCCGCTGCCGTCGTTAACCACCACCGGCACAAACTCCGGCTGCGCAGCGAAGCGCTCCAGCATCGGTATCATGTCCTCCGTCGGCCGGTAGGCCGGCACAATCAACGCAGTTTTCATTGGTAATGCCCTTTCAAGTAAAGATAGTATTAAAAACATATCCTCAACAAATTGGAATTTGTCGGGGAGACGGGGGTTCACCTCATCCGCCCCTTCGGGGCACCTTCCCCTCAAGGGGAAGGCTTTTGGAACCGCCGTTCCCAGCCCCTTGCCTTCCCCTTGAGGAGCATCGAACGCGGAAAACAGTCCAGTGGACTGTTTTCAGTGAGATGGGGCCGGTAGGCCCTTGTCAAGTGCCCGTGAGGGCGGATGAGGTGGACTCGAACGACACCCCGACAAATCCCTGTTTGTCGATAAGATAAAACAGTCACACCATCCCCAGCGCCATCTCAATGAGCAGCATTCCAATGACGTGTGCGGGATAGAACAGATAGAACACCCATTTATTGATCTTTATGTTGGAATGGGTATGGATGTAGATCAGCGGCAAGGCGCATATGGCGAAGCCCTGCATTGCAAAGGAAACGCCGAATAGATGGTAGCTGCTCCCCTGCAGGCCCCACCAGAGCATATAGGCCAGTATGACCGGCAGCGACAGCCACCATTTGCTGATGAACAGATAGAACAGCACCATCAGCAGCACGCCCTTCCAGCCGTAATCAATGCTTCCCGTAATGCGCCAGATCAGCAGCGCCAGGGCGGCGGTGAGCACGAGCTGCTTTTCCCGAATGGTCCAGATCACCAGCATGCCCAGAATGAGGGTCAGAAATATGCTGGGATGATTGAAGCTCTGCACATAGAAGTTCAGCACCGCCCCTACCGGGTTATCCTTGAAGGCTATGGCATACATCGACTGATAGGTGTGCCCCAGCGCCACCGCGTAGAAGGGCTGTGAGATGAGGCCCACCAGCGTCAGGCGGCTGAGATATTTCAAATGATTCTTGGTATAGACACATCCCGCCGCGATGCAATAGGCGTAGATGGGAAAGGTCGTACGCCCGATGATGCGCATGAGGTCGGAGCGGAAGAACATCTTCCCGGTATGGTCGATGAGCATGGTCAGCATGGCCACCAGCTTCAGCAGGTTAGTATCGCTGTTCAGATCGACATGCGTAAAAGCCAGCGGCCATTTTCCTTTGGTCTTGGTTGCGGACATGGAAACCTCCGGGAAAATTACTGATTTTTGAGCGCGTCGAAGGCCAGCAGCAGCGCACCGGTCAGCACCGCATTTTCGCCCAGCGCCGGGGGCACGATGTACCCCTTCATGCCGCCCGTCACGTCCTTGTGGGCGACGTAACCGTTGAGCTTTTCAGTGGTCAGCTTTCGGATGCGGTCAAAGAGCGAAAGCTGACGCATGACCGGACCGCCCAGCACGATGCGCTCCGGGGACAGCATGACGATGGTGTTGACGCACATCTGTGCCAGATAATCCGCCTCGATGTCCCAGCCCACATGGTCGGCGGGGAGATCTTCAAGAGGGATGCCCCACCGCTTTTCGATGGCGGTCTTTCCAGCCAGGCCCTCCAGACAGCCGTCGTGATAGGGGCAGAAGCCCTTTGGCTCGGGGTCGCGGGGATCGGGGCGAAGCAGCATGTGGCCCATCTCAGGATGGACCAAGCCGTGATGAAGTCTGCCCGTCACCATCACGCCGCCGCCGATGCCGTTGCTGATGTTGTAGTAGACCAGCGTGTCCACATTTTTGCCCGCGCCCAGCTCCACCTCGGCCAGGGCGGCGGCGTCCACGTCGGTGTCGATGCCCACCGGCACGTCCAATGCCTCCCAGAGCGTCCTCCGCAGCGGAAAATTCTCCCAGCCGGGCTTGGGTGTTGTCGTCAGAGATCCGTAATCCTTGCTCTTTGGGTCCAGATTCAGCGGGCCGAAGCTGCCGATGCCCAGGGCGTCGATGCGTTTTCCCTGAAAGAAGCCCACGATGTCGGCGATGTTCTGCTCCGGCAGTCCTGTGGGGAATTCCTGCTTCTCGATGACGCGGCCCCGCTCGTTGCCGATGGCGCAAAGCATCCTCCTGCCGCTGGCCTCCAATGCTCCAAGGCGCATGGTCACACCTCCATGGTGTTGGTCGGTGGGGTGAACAATGAGAAATAGACATGTTGGCAAATTGAAGTATATCGAGGAATCAAACCAACCCTGTAGGGGCGCCGTTTCGGCGCCCGTCTTGTACGAAGTTCATCGTTCTACCCGGCGGGCGGCGCAACGCCGCCCCTACAGGAAAGTTAGCAACTCTCCGACAAATCCCTGTTTACAAAGCTATCCCTTCTGTACTCAAAAATGGGCGGACTGCGCCGCCCATGTCGGTTTATCAGTTGTTGTCGTCCTCGAAGATGGTCTCCTGATCCGGGGCCTCCGGGGAGGCCAGCGGGAGGGTGACGAGGAACTCTGTGCCCTCGCCCAGCTTGGACTGCACCTCGATCTCGCCGCCCATGGAGCGGACGATGTGCTTGACGATGGCGAGGCCCAGACCCGTGCCGCCCATCTGGCGGGAGCGGCCTTTGTCCACGCGGTAGAAGCGCTCAAACAGCCGGGGCAGGTGCTCCTCCGCGATGCCGATGCCGGTATCGGAGATGGTGACATTTGCCTGATTCTCGTCGGCAAACACCTGCACCGTCACCGAGCCCCCGGGCTTGTTGTACTTGATGGCGTTCTCGGTCAGGTTGATGAGCAGCTGCTCTACCCGGTCCGGATTGCCCATGATGTAGACCGGCTGGTCGTTGAGCTTGTTGTTGATGGTCACCTGCTTGTCGGCGGCATTGAAGGAGAGCATCTCGCAGACGTCATGGGCCTTCTTGTCCAGCCGTATGCGCTCGATGGCCACCTCGTCATCGCCGGATTCCAGCTTGCTGATGGACAGTATGTCGTTGATCAGGCGGGTCAGGCGCTCGGTCTCCATCATGATGATCTTGAGGAACTTGTGGGCCATCTCCGGGTTGTCGATGGCGCCGGCGTCCAGCGTCTCCACGAAGCCCTGTATGCTGGTCAGCGGGGTCTTCAATTCGTGGGAAACGTTAGCGGCGAAGTCCGTGCGCACCTGCTCCAGTCGCCTGAGCTCGGTGATGTCCTCCACGATGGCCAGCGCGCCGACGATGCGGCCGTCCTGACGCATCCGGGAAATGTAGAGCCTCAGCGGCCGATGGCCCCGGCCCACGGCAGTGCGGGCGGCGACCTCGTTGGTGTAGACGCCGTCCTGATTCATGGCCTCCTTGAACAGCTCGTCCAGCTTGACATCCTTGGAGGCTTCATTGATGTGCATGCCCTCGGCGTTGCCGGTGATGCCCAGCAGCTTTTTGGCGATGGAGGTAACGAATATCACCCGCATCCCGTCGTCCACGGCGATGATGCCGTTCTGCATCTGTGACATGACCACGTTCAAAACGTGGTTTCGATTTCTCTGCTTGAAAACGCGGTCCTTGATGCGCGTCATGACGGCGTTGTAGGACTCGACCTCGGGATCATCCTGGGAGAAGCCGCCGATCTTCGCGTCAAAGTCGCCTTCGGAGAACTGATCCAGCGCCCGCATGACGCTGTTCAGATATTTCTCACGGCGGCGCATGTAGGTCAGCACGATGATGAAAGCCAGCATGGTGAGTCCAAACACGACGCCGAAGGCCACCAGTGCCTTGTCTTCGGACAGTACCGTCATCAGGCTGGCTTCCCGCGCCTCAAAAATCAAAAACGCGCCATCCTCATACTGATAGATGGCGAACATTTCGACCTTTTGTTCGGCGTTCATGTGCCGCCCCTGGACGACGGTGCCCACCTGAGCGGCCTGCCGCATATCGTCCTCCAGGACCGCGTCCATGGTATCCCTCATGCCATAGATGAGGGTGCCGTCCTTGTCATAGAGGCCGGCAGCTGTCCTCGGGCCCGCCTTGAGACTTTTCAGCAGGTCGACACGCTCGTCGTTGCCATAATCCTTGCTGATGATGGAGATATTCAGGCAAAAGCTGTTCAGCCTTGCCTGAAGCTCCTCATTGTCCTCGTCAGCGAGCCAGGAACAGTGGTAGGAATAGAGTATGCCCAGCAACAGCAGAGAAATCAGGGTCACGATGAATGCGACCCTTGATTTCATAGGCGATTCTCCTGACGATCGTTGAATTTGTAGCCGACGCCGCGGATGGTCTCGATGTAATGGGCATCGTCGCCCAGCTTCTGGCGGATGTGGCGGATGTGCACATCGACGGTACGGGTCTCGCCGTAGAACTCATAGCCCCAGATGCGGTCCAGCAGGAAGTCGCGGGTCAGCACCTTGCCGCGGCTCAGCACCAGCAGCTTGAGAAGCTCGAACTCCTTCAGAGTCAGGCTCAGCTTTTCGCCGTTGCGGAAAGCCTCGTAGTTGCCCACGTCGATGGTCAGGCCGCCCACGTGGAGGATGCCCTCCTCCTCATTCTGAGGCGCGGCGCGGCGCAGCAGGGCCTTCACGCGGGCGATCAGCTCGCGCACGGAGAAGGGCTTGGTGATGTAATCGTCCGCGCCCAGCTCCAGGCCGAGGATCTTGTCCACCTCGTCGCCCTTGGCGGTCAGCATGATGATCGGAATATCGGCGGTTGTGGGGGCGCTCTTCAGACGGCGGCAGACCTCCATGCCGTCAATGCCGGGCAGCATGATGTCCAGCAGCACCATCGCCGGACGCTCATGGGCACAAACCACCAGCGCATCTTCGCCCGTGGCAGCAGTGACAACCCGGTAGCCGGAAGCCTCAAGATTAAACGAGAGCAATTCAAGGATATGGGCTTCGTCGTCGACGGCCAGAATCAGTTCATTTGCCATGTGCGTTTCCTCTTTCCTTTATTTATGTATTTTGGTTTCATCTGACGGTTTCGCCATCAGCAGCACCCGAATCGAAATCGGAGAGGAGCTTGTTCAGCTCGTCCCGGAAGGTCTGTATATCCCTGAACTGGCGATAGACCGAGGCGAAGCGAACATAAGCCACCTCGTCCACACTCTTTAAGCCATCCATCACCAGTTCCCCGATCATCTTGCTGGTGATCTCGGAATCCGACTGGGCATAGAGCCTGCGCTCGATATCGCGCACCAGCTTCTCGATCTGATCCAGGGACACGGGCCGCTTTTCGCAGGACTTCACGATCCCGGCCCGCAGCTTGTTGATGTCGAAGGGTACCCGCGTCTGGTCCTTCTTGACGACCATCAGCGGCACCAGCTCGATGCGCTCATAGGTCGTAAAGCGCCGGCCGCAGTTTTCACATTCCCGGCGGCGGCGAATGGTCGTGGCGTCCTCGCTCTGCCGCGAATCCACCACCCGACTTTGCGTGCATCCGCAATAGGCGCATTTCATAACCTACCTCACCTCTTGCACACTCTATTATACACAATTCAAAGTGCAAAGTCCAGCCTTTTTTTAAATTTCGTCGCCTAAATACAATATTTTGGTTCCAAAATGTTTATTCCGGTAAAGATTTGAGGATGATTCGATTCTTTCCTAATAAATAGAGATTTATCGAGTTAATGGAAAATGAAAAGTGCCTTTGTTTGCAGGCTAACCTATCATTCTCCATTCTCAAATAATTTCCAATTTATCTTGGGTGTCAAATAATTCAATGGTACTCCTCCCCACAGGGCTCGCCCTCTACATCCACGATGATGACATCGTCGCCAATGCGGCGGACATGATGCCAGTCGATGGCGCGGCCCTCCCGGTTTGGCCTGAGAAAGCTCAGCAGGCCCTTTCGCGTGCCGGGCACCACCAGGGCCTCCACGCAGGCGTTCTCGTTCAATATCAGGTCGATAGGCTTGCCCAGATTTCTGCCGTCGCGGATGTTGATGACATCCTTGTCCCGGATCTCCGAAAAGCTCATGCACACCGCCTCCTGTTGCCATACTATGAGGAACACGGCGACATGGTGACGGAAAATGATGTCGAACCCTCCAAAACCTTCGACATATCGACGCTTTTTGCCACATTGCTTCGACAATTTGTCGAAACGGGTGAAAAGCCCAACAGTGGCGGGGCCTCCAGGGGTTTGCGCCGGGTCACATTCCCATCCAAATCAGCCATTTTGTCCGTGAAATGGGTCGAACTTAACCTCCGCCAACGCATATTGTCGAAGGATTTGCCAATTCCTTCGACATGGATTTCTTGGAATCGCCCACCATTTTCGCTATGATGTCTGAACGAGGTGATCGGGATGTGCATTGAGCTTTTTTTCCTCATCAACCTGCTGATGGACTTCTCCCTGTGCGCCGCGGTGGCCCGGAGCCTGGGCTGCTTTCGGCTGAGGCGCGTGACCCTGGCCTCGGCCCTCGGCGCGTGCTATGCGGTACTCACCCATGTGATTCCGGGCGCCGCCGCGCCTCCGATTCAATTGGGACTGCTGCTGCCCGTCTCGCTGCTGATGGTTGGCCAGGGTCCTTTGCTTCTGGCATCGACCGCGATCCTTTCCCTGGCGACCACGGCTCTGGCGGCAGGCGCCTGCGCCGGATGCTTTGGCATGAAAGGGTTTAATGCGGCGCTGCTCCCACTGCCTGCGCTGATGTGCGTTGCCCCTCGATTGCGAAAATCGACGCTGTCCTTTCTCCCCGCCATACTTGAGGTCCATTGCCGAGGCGCAGCGACGCGGTTTCCCGCCTGCGTAGACACAGGCAACCGCCTGACGGAGCCCTTCTCCGGCGAGCCGGTGCTGATTGCCAGTGCGAAGCTCGTCGAAAAGATATTGCCCGTCAAAGGGTATCGTCAGGTATCGTTTGGGTCCGTTGGCGGGGGTGGATTGCTCCCCTGTTTTCGGCCGGATGCCCTCTACATATTGTCAAATGGGCGCCGCCGCAGAATGCCGGAGGTTTGGATCGCCGTTTTCCCGGACCGGCTTCCCGGTGCCTTCCAGGCCCTCGCGCCTGTTGATTTTGCCTTTTACTGAACCCAACGTCTTTACAAAAAGGAGGATTTCTCATGGCTATGTCATCCATTCGTCAGTCCATCTTCGGCATGATCGTCCACATCCGCAGGGGCTCCGTCTGCTACATCGGCGGCAGCGACCTGCTCCCGCCGCCGCTCTCACGGGAGGAGGAGGTCGATATGACCCGTCGCACCCGCCAGGGCGACGCCGCCGCCCGGGCCACGATGATCGAGCGCAACCTTCGACTGGTGGTCTACATAGCCCGGAAGTTCGAAAACACCGGCATCAGCATCGAGGACCTAATCTCCATCGGCACCATCGGCCTCATCAAGGCGGTAAACTCCTTCGACCCGGAGAAGAACATCAAGCTGGCCACCTACGCCTCCCGCTGCATCGAGAATGAAATCCTCATGGTGCTGCGCAAGACAAACCGACTTCGGTCGGAAGTCTCCTTCGACGAGCCGCTAAACACCGACTGCGATGGTAACGAGCTGCTGCTCTCCGACATCATGGGCACCGAGCCCGACCTGGTCAGCCAGGACCTGGATGCCTCGGTGGAGCGGCAGATGCTGCATAGCGCCATCGAGGGGCTGTCCGCCAAGGAAAAGACCATCGTCGGTTTGCGCTACGGCATCGGCGCAGACAAGGTCCACACCCAGAAGGAGGTGGCTGACATGATGGGCATTTCCCAGAGCTACATCTCCCGCATGGAGAAGCGCATCATCGGAAAGCTCAGGGAACAGCTTCAGAAGCTGGCATAATAATGTATACTCCCATATGACAGACAGGGGCGGCGTTTGAAACGTCTCCCCTCTTTTTATATCCGTCTGTCCTGTCCGCAAATAAATTTATGGTTGCATAAATCGTGAAAATCATGTATATTAAGAAATGTGTGAGGTGAGTTAAGATTTGAAGATATTGATTTGCAACGCGGGCAGCACATCCTTGAAATTCAAGCTTTGGGAAATGCCGGGGCACGTTGTGCTGGCTGATGGCAAGGTGGAGCGCGTGGGATCGAAGGACGCGATTTTCCACTTTAACGGCGGGGAACAGCATATCAAGCTGGACGGTCTGGACATTCCCGACTATACCAGCGGCATCAGCCGCTTTTTAGACGCCCTGCGGGACGCGGTGACGCCTCTGAACGCCATAGAGGCGGTAGGCTTTAAGACAGTGCTGTCCAAGGACCATTACGGCGTCCACCTGCTGACGGAAGATGTCAAGGAGGGTATGCGGGCCTACTTCCCAGTAGCCCCGGCCCATAACGGTCCCTATCTGGAGGCCATCGGCGTCTTTGAAAAGCTGCTGCCAGACGTGCCCCGGGTGGGCGTGTTTGAGACGAATTTCCATCGGACCATCCCCCTGGAGCGCCGCATATTCCCTGTGCCCTATGAGTGGTATGAAAAATACGGCGTCATGCGGATGGGCTATCATGGCGCGTCCCATGGCTATATCGCGCAAAAGCTGGCGGGGAAACGGCGGGTCATCTCCTGCCATCTCGGCGGCAGCGGCTCCCTGTGCGCCATACTGGACGGAAAGAGCGTGGACAACAGCTTCGGCTTCTCGCTGCAAATGGGCATCCCCCACGCCAGCCGCACCGGCGACGTGGACGTGTACCTGGTGCCCTATCTGCTCAAACAGGGCCTGACGCTGGATGAGATCTACGACGGTCTCGGCAAGAACGGCGGTCTGAAGGGCATCTCCGGCACCAGCGGCGACCTCCGGGACATCGACGCGGCTATAAAGGCGGGCATCGAACGGGCAAAATTGGCATTGGATGTTTATGTGAACAGCATCCTCCGGTACATCGGCGCTTATTATATGGAGCTGCAGGGGCTGGACACCATCGCGTTCACCGGAGGCATCGGTGAAAACTACGCACCGCTGAGGCGACGGGTATTGGAAGGCATGGCCCACATGGGCATGGTGATCGACCATGAGAGCAACGAACACGGCGCGGGCGAGCGCCTAATTTCCGCCCCGGAATCCAAAATCGAGGCCCACGTCATCCCCGCCAACGAGGAGCTTATGGTGGTAAATGAAACTTTTTTGGCCGTACAGCCAAAATAAATGACAAAAACATGCAATTTGGGCTGGATTTTTTAAGAGATTTGTTGTATACTAATATTATGATTTGGTAATGGGTGTAACCGGGTGGTTCGCGCCCTGCCAAACAGCACTATGAAAGCAGGGATTGATCTTGAAAAAGAAAAAGTGTATCGCCATGCTGCTGGCCGGTGGTCAGGGCAGCCGTCTCGGTCTGCTGACCAAGGTCATGGCCAAGCCAGCCGTTCCCTTTGGTGGGAAGTATCGCATCATCGATTTCCCGCTGTCCAACTGCACGAACTCCAATATCGACACCGTCGGCGTGCTTACCCAGTATCAGCCCCTGGAGCTGAACAGCTATATCGGCTCCGGCCAGCCCTGGGATCTGGACATGAGCTATGGCGGCGTCTATGTGCTGCCCCCCTATATGACCGCCAAGAGCGGCGAGTGGTACAGCGGCACGGCCAACGCCATCTATCAGAATATCGGGTTCATCCAGCAGTTTGACCCGGAATACGTGCTGATCCTCTCCGGCGATCACATCTATAAGATGGATTACAACCGGATGCTGACCGCCCATATCGAGCGCAACGCGGACATCACCATCGCCGTGCGTCCCGTGCCGTGGGAGGTCGCTCCGTCCTTCGGCATCATGAACACCGACGCGGACCACAACATCATCGAGTTCGAGGAGAAGCCGAAGCATCCGAAATCCAACCTGGCCTCCATGGGCGTCTACATCTTCACCTGGAAGGTGCTGAAGGAGTACCTCGAGGCTGACAACGCCGATCCCAACTCCAAGAACGACTTCGGCAAGAACATCATCCCCAGCCTGCTCCGCGACAAGAAGAACATGCTGGCCTATGAGTTCGCCGATTACTGGAAGGACGTCGGCACCATCGCCTCCCTGTGGGAAGCCAACATGGACCTCCTCCAGGAGAACCCCGAGTTCGACCTCACCGACCCCCGCTGGAAGATCTATTCCCGCTCCCCGGTGATGCCGCCCCAGTACCTGGGCAAGAACGCCGTAGTTCAGAACAGCATGCTCACCGAGGGCTGCCAGGTGTTTGGCACCGTGAAGCACAGCGTGCTGTTCGCGGGCGTCGTCGTTGAAGAGGGCGCCGTGGTTGAGGATTCCGTGCTGATGCCGGGCACCACCGTCAAGGCCGGCGCGGTCGTGAAGCGCGCCATCGTGGCCGAGGACTGCGTCATCAGCGCCAACGCCAAGGTCGGCGAGGATGAGGGCGACATCGCACTGATCGGCCAGGCCACCACGCTGCCCGAGGGCTATGTGGTCAAGGCGGGCACGCAGGTAGACACGGACGCACTCAGAGGGGAGGCTTAAGCAGATGAAAAACGATGTCATGGGTATTATCTATACCTCTAAAGACGATCTCGCGCTGCGTGAGCTGACCAGTCAGCGCGCGGTTGCCGCCATTCCGGTGGCCGGACGCTATCGCATGATCGATTTCCCGCTGGCCAACATGGTCAACTCCAACATCCACAACGTGGGCATCATCGCCCAGAAGAACTATCAGTCCCTGATGGACCATCTGGGAAGCGGCAAGGATTGGGACCTGCACACCCGCAACAACGGCCTGTTCTTCCTGCCCCCCTTCACCACCCGGGACAACAACGGCGAGTACAACGGCATCATGGATGCCCTGCGCTCCAACTTCGATTATCTCCGCCGCTCCAAGCAGGACTATGTGATCCTGACGGACAGCGACTATGTGATGAACACCACCTTCGACGCGATGATCGAGCAGCACATCAAGTCCAAGGCGGACATCACCCTGATGTATCAGAAGGTGACCCCGGCCATCACCGAGTTCTCCTCCTCCTCCAAGAACAACCACGTCTACATGGGCGTGGACGCCGACAAGAACGTGGTGGGCCTCGAGGTCAACCCCAACGCGGCGGCCTATGACAACCTGTTCCTCAGCATCCTGATGGTGAAGCGCACCCTGCTGATCTATCTGGTGGACCAGGCCATCTCCCGCGGCTCCCACGATCTGTATGCCGACGTGCTAATCCCCGCCATCCAGGCGAACAGCCTGAAGATCATGGGCTATGAGGAGACCAGCTATTATCGCCGTGTCGAGACCATCCGCGGCTTCTTCAACCTGAACCTCGAGCTGCTCACGGCCGAGGCCGCCGCGGCGCTGTTCGACGCCAACCCCGTGTTCACCAAGACCCGCGACTCCGTGCCCACCATCTATCGCGGCAACGCGAAGGTCACCAACTCTCTGGTCGCCGACGGCTGCGTCATCGAGGGCGAGGTCGAAAACTGCGTGCTGTTCCGCGGCGTGCGCGTGGGCAAGGGCGCGAAGCTCAAGAACTGCGTCATCATGCAGGACAGCTACGTCGAGGACGACGTGGAACTGGAGAACGTGATCTTCGACAAGGAGGTCACCATCCGCAGCCACGGCCGCCTGATCGGCCAGGCCCAGTATCCGATCGTCATCGGCAAGAACATCACCCTGTAATCATTCCAATCGGGATAAGGAACCGGGAAATGGGAGATGGACGGCGCAAGCCTTTCATTCCCCATTCCCCATTCCCCATTTCCCATTTATCCAAGATGGGAGGTTGAAGCCATGAAAATACTTTTCGCCGCGTCTGAATGTGTCCCGTTTGTCAAGACCGGTGGTTTGGCGGACGTTGTGGGTGCGCTGCCGAAGGAGATCCTGAAGGCTGGCGAGGACGTCCGCATTATCCTGCCCCTCTACAAGGCCATCGATCAGAGCTGGCGCGACCAGATGGAGCATGTGCTCTATTTCTATATCAACCTCGGCTGGCGCCGCCAGTACGTGGGCATCATGAAGCTGGTGTATTCCGGCATCACCTTCTATTTCGTGGATAACGAGCAGTATTTTGGCCGCGACTATATCTACGGCATGGGCGGTGACGAGGGCGAGCGCTTTGCCTACTTCTGCCGCGCCGTGCTGGAATCGCTGACGAAGATCGACTGGATTCCCGATGTGATCCACTGCCATGACTGGCAGACCGGCCTGATACCGATCCTGCTCAAGGCGCAGTACAAGCACCTGGAGCTGTACAAAAACATCCGGTCCGTCTACACCATTCACAACCTGCAATATCAGGGCCTGTTCCCCATCGACATGATGGAGGATCTGCTCTACCTCGGCCCGTGGGCCTACACCAGCGAGGCGCTGGAATTCTTCGGCATGTGCTCCTGCATGAAGGGCGGCATCGTGTTCGCTGACGAGGTGACCACGGTCTCCCCCACCTATTCCCAGGAGATTCAGACCGCCTATTACGGCGAGCGGCTGGACGGCCTGCTGAGGGCGCGCGTCGATCACCTCCACGGCATACTCAACGGCATCGACACCGTTGCCTACGACCCGTCCACCGACCCCCACATCACCCAGACCTACACCGCCGAGACCTACGACCGCAAGGTGGCCAACAAGCTGGCCCTGCAGCGGGAGCTGGGGCTGACGGTGGACGCCGAGATCCCCATGATCGCCATGATCACCCGCCTGTCCGGCCAGAAGGGCCTGGACCTGGTGGAGTGTGTGCTGCCCGAGATCATGAATACCGGCGCGCAGCTTGTGATACTGGGCATGGGCGAGAGCCGCTATGTCGATCTGTTCAGCTGGGCGCAGTGGAAGTACCCGAACCAGGTCTCCGCCAACTTCCAGATGAACAACGTGCTGTCCCACAAGATCTACGCCGGCGCGGACCTGTTCCTCATGCCCTCGCTGTTTGAGCCCTGCGGTCTGAGTCAGCTCATCTCCCTGCGCTACGGCACGCTGCCCGTCACCCGCGAGACTGGCGGTCTGCGCGACACCGTGCTGGCCTACAACGAGTACACCGGCGACGGCAACGGCTTTACCTTCCTCTATTACAACGCGCATGACATGCTCCACGTCATCGAAAACGCCGTGCGCATGTTCCACAATCAGCGCGACATCTTCAACGGCCTCGCCATCCGCGCCATGAAGGGCCAGTATGGCTGGGACCAGTCCGCGAAGCAGTATATCGAGCTGTATGAAATGGTAAAGAAGCGCGCCGAGGACGAGGCTGCCGCCGAGGCCAATAAGCCCGCGGAGAACCCCGCCGAGTAACGCTTTAACGGCCCCCGGATAACCGATGGATGCTTGCGTTCATCGGTTATTCTTATGAACAATGTAACAATTTGGTTCTGTGCGAGAAAAGTCTCCCGTCCCCCATACATCTGGGACAGACTGAATCGTTACGGGCAGTCATAAAATGAGGTGACAAGATGGATAACCGCGATGAGATCATCAGGACGCAATTGGACGTCATCAGCACACTGATAAACAACAACATCCGCAACCTCGGCAACGACCTCTGGGGGGATGAGCTTTCCGGCGACAAGCCTGCCGAGACGGCAAAGCCCGAAGCGAAGCAGCCCAGGACCGACGCCCAGCCCCAGGCGGCGCAACAGCAATCCGCCGAACAGGCCGAGGAAGAGCTGCCGCCCCCGGAGAAGATCGAGGATTTGAAGGCAGAGCTGACCGAGTTGATCGGTCTGGACAGCATAAAAAAAGAGGTCAACAACCTGATCAACATGGTGACCATTCACAAACTGCGGCAGGAGAACGGCCTCAAGACCGTGGACATGTCATTGCACATGGTGTTCACCGGCAATCCCGGCACGGGCAAGACCATGATAGCCCGAATCATGGCCCGCATTTATAGAAGCCTGGGCGTGTTGTCCAAGGGGCATCTGGTAGAGGTGGACCGCTCCGGGCTGGTGGCGGGCTATGTGGGCCAGACGGCTACCAAGACCAGCGCGGTCATCGAGAAGGCGCTGGGCGGCGTGCTGTTCATCGACGAAGCCTATGCCCTCAACGGCAAGTCCGAGAACGACTTCGGCCAGGAGGCCATCGACACCTTACTGAAGGCCATGGAGGATCACCGGGAGGACCTGGTGGTCATCGTGGCGGGCTATGATGGGCTGATGGAGAAGTTCATCCACTCCAATCCCGGCCTGGAATCCCGCTTCAACCGCTACCTCCACTTTGACGACTATACCCTGGATGAGATGGCCGCGATCCTCGACCTCAACGTCAAAAAGGGCCAGTACAAGTTTACCGAGGACGGGCGCGAGGCGGCGAAGCAGTACATCAGCGACGCCAACACCTCCTCCATCTCCTTCGGCAACGCCCGCGGCGTGCGCAACATATTCGAACGCCTCCTGGTCCAGCAGGCCAACCGCCTGGCCCAGTCCGCCGACCTCTCCAAGGACGACCTGATGACCCTCACCGCCGAGGATGTCCAGGCCGCCCGCGATTCCGACGAAAAGATGATCGCCGCCGAAAAAGCCCAGCAGGCACTGATCCAGTCCGCCGAGGACACCATCGCCGAGCTGACGGCACTGTCAAAGAACATCCCGGTCAAGCTGGAAACGCCAGTCGCGGAGGAAGAAGAATAATACTAAATTGCATCTAATCCATGTACATCTGCGGGTGTCTTTTCCACCCTGGCTTAGCGTCGCTCCGGTCAACGATGCTTCGGCATCGCCTCCCTCCGCTTCGCGTCGCCAGGACAAAAAATCCACTCCGCATTTGTACATGTCTTAGAAACAATTTAGTATAAAATTACAGCAGGTACTTTCTACGGTACCTGCTGCCTTTTTTACTCTTTTACGAACGCTTTGTAAATGGCCCGCATGGCGGTCTCGAAGTCGTCCACGTGGACGCCGACGATGATGTTGAACTCGCTGGAGCCCTGGTCGATCATCTTGACATTGACGCCGGCCTCATAGAGGGCGTTGAACAGCGTGGCTGCGGAGCCGGGCTGGCTGACCATGCCGTGGCCGACAGTGGCGATGAGGGCGATGCCGGTGGACACGCTGATGGTGTCAGGCTGGCAGAGCTGTTCGATGCGCTGGATGATCTGATCCTTGCGGGTCAGCAGTTCCTTATCAGACACGACCACGGACATGGTGTCGATGCCGGTGGGCATGTGCTCGAAGCTGACGCCGAAGTCCTCCAGCGCCTGGAGCACCCGGCGGCCGAAGCCGTACTCCGAGTTCATCATGGCCTTGTCGATGGTGATGAGGGTGAAATTCTTGTGGCCCGCGATGCCGGTGATGCGCTGGTCGCGGTGCCGGTTCTCGGACACCTTGGGCACGATCATCGTGCCGGGATCGGAGGGGTCGTTGGTGTTGCGGATGTTGGTGGGAATGCTGGCCTTATGTACGGGGAAGATGGCATCCTCGTGAAGCACCGTGGCGCCCATGTAGGACAGCTCTCGAAGCTCGCGGTAGGACAGCTCCCGGATGCACTTGGGATTTTCGACGATGTTCGGGTCGGCCATCAGGAAGCCGGAAACGTCCGTCCAGTTCTCATAGACGTCCGCCTTGGAGGCACGGGCCACGATGGCGCCGGTGATGTCGCTGCCGCCACGGGAGAAGGTGTGCACATCGCCATTGGGATAGGAGCCGTAGAAGCCGGGGACGATGGCGTGCTCGTGCTTGCTCAGCTCCTCGGCCATGATCTCATTGGTCCATTCGGAGGCAAACACGCCCTGTCGGTCGAACTTGATGACGTTCTGCGCGTCGATGAAGTCCCAGCCCAGATAATGAGACAGCAGTATGCCGTTGAGGTATTCGCCGCGACTGGCCGCAAAATCGGGGTTCTTTAGGCGCCGGATCTGGTCGCCGGTCTCCAGCAGCAGGCCGTAGAAGTCGAAATCCAGATCCAGGGCGCAGTAGATGTCCATGTAGCGCTGGATGATCTTCTGAAAGACCTCCTCATGGCTCTGGTTGCGCTCCACCAGCCGGTGGCACTGGTACAGCATGTCCGTGACCTTGCTGTCCTCCTTGAAGCGCCGGCCGGGCGCGCTGGGCACCACATAGCGGATGTCCGGGTCTGAAAGCACGATGTCCCTGACCTTGGCGAAGTGCTCCGCGTCAGCCAGCGAGGAACCGCCGAATTTTGCTACCTTGAGTCCCAAAGAAAACTCCCCCTCATATGAGTGAATCAGTGTCGTTTTGTGTCAATTCCTTTTCGATGTGTTCCAGCAGCAGCTCCCGACCGGTGCCATCCTTTGAGGAATGGACCAGCACCTCCCAGGGCTGCACCGCCAGCGTGCGGCAGATGACGGGCAGGTTGCGCCCGCGCTGGGCCTTGGAGAGCTTGTCCGCCTTTGTGGCCACCACGGTGAACGGTATCTCATAGTGCCTGAGATATTCCACCATGAGCTGGTCGTCGGATGTCGGCGCGTGGCGGATGTCCACAAGCTGAAAGACACGCTTCAGATTTTCAGAGCCTTTGAGATAGCCCTCGATCATCTCCGCCCACTTGTCCTTCTCCTGCTTTGAGGCTCTGGCGAAGCCGTAGCCCGGCAGGTCGACGAGGAAAAATGCCTCGTTAATTAGGAAGAGGTTTACCAGCCGGGTTTTACCCGGTTCTGACGATGTCCGGGCCAGCTTGGAATTGCGGGTCAGATTGTTGATGAGGGACGACTTGCCCACGTTGGACTTGCCCACCATGGCGATCTCCGGCAGCCCCTGTCCGGGAAATTCCCGGAAGGCGCTGAGGGACTGGACGAATTTTGCCTTCTTGATCTCCATGGTCTACGCGGCCTCCACCGTGTCGTCGAGTATGATTTTATCAAGCGCGTCCGCGACGGTATCCATCAGTTCGATCTCGAACTTTTCGAGGATGTCGCCATCGATCTTTTCGAGGTCCTTTTCGTTCTCCCTCGGCAGCAGTATGCGGTCGATGCCCATGCGGTGCGCCGCCAGCAGCTTTTCCTTGACGCCGCCGATGGGCAGCACCTTGCCGTGAAGCGTAATCTCCCCGGTCATGGCCCATTCGCCGCTGGCCTTCCGGCCCGTCACCGCAGAGACCAGCGCGCAGGTCAGCGCCACGCCGGCGGAGGGACCGTCCTTGGGCACCGCACCCTCGGGGACGTGGATGTGGACGTCGTGGGTGTCGAAATAATCCTCGGGCATGCCGTATTTCGGCAGCAGGCCCCTTGTCACACTGACGGCCAGCTCGGCGGATTCCTTCATCACCTCGCCCAGCTTGCCGGTGAGCTTCAAGCGGCCCTTTCCGGGGAAAGTCACCGTCTCCACGGGCATGACCTCGCCGCCCACGGAGGTCCAGGCCAGGCCGTTCACCATGCCCACCTCCGCCTTTCCGGCTGTGGGTTGGCGCAGATAGCGCGGCGCACCGAGATAGGTCTTGAGGTCGGCGGGTTTGATGGTCACGGAGGTTTCGTCCGGATTCTCCACCAGATGCAGCGTAGCGGCGCGGCAGAGCTGAGCCAGCAGGCGTTCCAGATTGCGGACGCCCGCCTCGCGGGTGTAGCCGTCGATGAGGGCCGCGAGGGTCTTGTCGGATATCTTCAACTGCTTCACCGTCAGGTTGTGCTCCTCCCGCTGCTTTTTCAGCAGGTGGCGCTTGGCGATTTGCAGCTTTTCCTCGGCGGTGTAGCTGGGCACCTCGATGACCTCCATGCGGTCCAGCAGCGCCCGGTCGATGGTGTCGGTGGTGTTCGCCGTAGTGATGAACAGCACGTCGGACAGGTCGAAAGGCGCTTCGATATAGTGGTCCTGGAAGGTGCCGTTCTGGGCGGGGTCCAGAGCCTCCAGCATGGCCGAGGCCGGGTCGCCGCGCATGTCGCGGGCCAGCTTGTCGATCTCGTCCAGCAGGAACACCGGGTTCATGGTCTTGCACTGGCGAATGGAGGAGATGATGCGCCCCGGCATCGCGCCGACGTAGGTCTTGCGATGGCCGCGAATTTCGGCTTCATCGTGGACGCCGCCCAGCGACATGCGGGTAAACTTGCGGTTCAGCGCCGTGGCGATGGACCGGGCGATGGAGGTCTTGCCCACACCGGGCGGCCCGACGAGGCAGATGATGGGGCTCTTCAATTTATCGGAGGCCACGGACCGTACGGCCAGATATTCGATCAGCCGTTTCTTCACATCCTCCATGCCGTAGTGGTCGGCCTCGAGGACCTTCCGGGCCTTTTTGATGTCGATTTCAGAGGTGTCGTAGACGTCCCAGGGTAGCTCCAGCATGTACTCGATGTAGTTCTGGCTGACGCTGCTCTCCGGCGCATGGATGGCGCTGCGGGCGAGGCGCTTGAGTTCCTTTTCCACATGCTCCCGGGCCAGTCGGGGCATCTTGCTCTGCTCGATGCGCTTGCGAAGCTCGGCGATCTCCTCATCCTCGTCCTCGCCCAACTCCTCCTGAATGGCGCGAATCTGTTCCCGGAGGTAGTATTCGTGGTTCTGGCGATCCATGTACTCCCGGACGCGGGCCTGTATCTTCTCGTCCAGCTCGGCGACCTTGATCTCGTCCGCCAGCTTTTCCAGCAGCAGCTTCATGCGGCTCTCGATGTCGATACATTCCAGGATAGCCTGCTTGTCCTCCAGACGTGAGAGTATATTGGCAGCGATGACGTCGCACAGCACGGAAGGGTTGCGCTCCCCCATCACCTCCTGCATCAGCTCGGGCATGTTCTGCCCCCTGCTGCGGGCGGCCTGAGGCGCGAAGCTGCGGATGGCCCGCATCAATGCCTTCTCCTCGGTGGTCAGCTCGGAGGGATGGATGGGGCGGGTCTCGATGACCTCCGCTGTCTGGCTGTTCTCCGCCTCCTCCAAATTGAGCAGCAGCCCGCGGGCACGGCCCTCTGCCAGCACACGGATGGACTGGTCCGGCAGGTTCACCACCTGCTTGACCACCGCCACCGTGCCCACTGTATAGAGGTCCTCCACCTCCGGCCGGTCCACCAAGCTGTCCCGCTGGGCGACGATGAACACCCGTGAATCGCTCTTCACGGCACGCTGAAGCGCGCCGAGGGACTTGTCCCTGGCGACGTCGATGGTCAGCACGGTATTCGGAAATATGTTCAGCCCCCGAAGCGGCAGCACCGGCAGGCGAAGGGTCTTCGCATCCGCGGACGCGAGGATCTCCACCCGGCCATTGCCGTCCAAAGCAGCTTCGGAACGTTTGGTATCGCTCAAGAGCCTATCCTCCGTAACATAATATCGCTGATAGTATACCGTAAATTTGTTAAGATACAAAGGTTATATACTGGTGATTTATACTAATAATAGTGTTTTCATGCAGGAGATATTGGATGCAGCCGGTCCTGTTTATTGCGCCATTCTGGCGGATATTTTGCAAATCAGTCGGATTACAAGCATAGCTTTGTCGACATATTCCTCACGTTTAGCAGCGGCGGAGCTTCTTATCGTCTTTTTCTCTGTCACCAAACGCTTTTGAGTGCTTTTCCCTATACACCAGGTTCATTTCTTATTCATACAATTTAACCTCTTTTAACCACATTTATGCCTATTTTCAGTTAAAAACAGTTGCTATATTTTGTGAAAACGGGTATAATAAAATGTATTATGGAGGAACATGGCATGGCGCAACCATTGAGACCGGACTTTTCCGACGTGCGGGGCAGGCGTCTGCTGATCGCGCTGTCCGGCGGCGCGGATTCCGTGGCGCTGGCGGTGATGCTGGCCGAGGCCCGGAAGGCATACGATTTAACGCTGTATGCGGCCCATGTGGATCACGGCATCCGCCCGGAAAGTCAGGAGGATGCCCGTTTCTGCCGATCGCTGTGTCAACGGCTGGGTATCCCCTTTGAAAGTGTGCGCTTTGATGTTCCTGCCGAGGCGAAGAAACAGCATCGCGGACTTGAGGCTGTTGGCCGTGAGCTTCGCTACCACTGGCTGCGGGAGGTTCAAAACCGAACCCGGTCGGATTTCATCGTCCTCGCCCATCACATGGACGATCAGGCGGAAACCGTCTTGATGCACCTCGGTCGCGGCGCGGGTCCGGAGGGCGTTTGCGGGATGCGGAGGTTGTCGAAGGGCCTCTACAGGCCAATGCTGGACTATAGAAAGTCTGAGCTGGTGGCCTGGCTCGTCGAAAGAGGCTTCGAATGGCGGGAGGATTCCACCAATCAGATTGCTGACAATCCGCGGAATATCCTTCGTCTGCATGGCATACCGGCGTTGGAGCAATGCTATCCCCAGTTTGTGCGCGCGACGGCGCGATTTGCTCAATCTTCGCAGATCGAAAGCGATTTTATTGGCGTGCTGACTCGTGAATACCTTACAAAAACCCATGGCGGAAATGAGTTTTTCACGTGGCTTGAGCTGTCGGAGCTGCCTCATCGTGCCATAATGCGTCGTGCTATCCGGGAGGTCTGTTCTGTGGAGGGACTCTCTTGGGAACAGTTGAACGCTCTGGAATCGCTTTGTCATGAAAAACGGGGTAAAATCGATCTGTCAGGGGAACTTATGGCCGAACGCACGGGGAATCGTATCTATTTTATCCCGAAGAAATCCAAAGCAATCGTGCCCGTGTCACTGTCGCTGGATGGTGAAACTGCTTGCAAACCGCTGTGTACCATAACCGCGGCGCCCTGCCTGCCGAATCCAGTCAAAACAGACCAAAGTCGTCAAGTATTAAAGGCCGCGACTTTGCGCGGCGCGGTGATCCGCACGCGAAGGGCAGGAGATCGGATTCGCCCGCTGGGCTGTGGGGACAGGCTGTTGTCCGATTATCTGACCGATAAGAAGGTAGATCGGCCGCTTCGGGATTTCATCCCGCTGGTGGCTGTCGGAAATCGCATCCATTGGGTTTGTGGCTACGGCATATCACAGGAGGCTGCCGTCAGTCCCGGCGATGAGGCCGTCACGCTGAAATACAATGAATACAACGGAGGAAAGCATCATGCAGAATGATATTGAAAGGGTACTGTTGACTGAGGAACAGATTCAGAACCGCGTCCGTGAGCTGGGCGCACAGCTCGCCGAGGAATACAAGGACAAGAACCCCGTGATGATCTGCATTCTGAAGGGCTCCACTATGTTTTTCGCCGACCTGCTCCGGGCCATGCCCATCCGGCTGACCATGGACTTCATGGCGGTTTCCAGCTATGGCCGCACCACCAAGTCCTCCGGCGAGGTGGAGATCCGCAAGGACCTATCCGGCTCCATCGAGCACCGCCACGCCATTATCGTGGAGGACATCATCGATTCCGGGTTTACGCTGAGCTATCTCTCACGGATGCTGTCCGCCCGCGGCGCCAAGTCCATCAAAATCTGCACGCTGCTGGACAAGCCCGCCCGACGCGCCCCCGGCATTACATTGAAGGCAGATTATTCGGGCTTTGAGATCCCCGACGCCTTCGTGGTGGGCTACGGGCTGGATTACGCCGAAGTCTACCGCAACCTCCCCTATATCGGCATTTTGAAACCGGAAGTTTACCAAAATAACTGATTTGCGCTTTTCATCGAGCGCTAAATATGGTTATAATAAATAGTATAAGAACTGTTAAGGTTTATCCGCAGGCATTGCGGAGCATCCGAAAGAGAGGACCTTCGAGTTGAACAAGAAACCCACGCGCAAAATCCTGCAGGGACCGCTGATGCTGATGCTGATGGTGGCCATCATCCTGCTGGTGGTACATCTGCTGACGGACGGCACGACCAACCAGCCCCAGTCCATCAGCTATTCCGAGCTGCTGGAGTGGGTCGAGGCTGATCTGCGCCACAGTCAGGGCGAAAAGCTGTCGGACGAGCAGAAGGGCAAGACCCTTTCCACCGTGGTCATACAGTCCAGCACGCTGATGGGCGTCACCGAGGAGAACCAGGCGGCCTACGAGCTGACGGGCAACTATGACATCAAATGTGTGCTGCCCAGCGAAATCCAGTTCTATAACGATGTGAACGCCATCTACGAGGCGGTGCTGGATCGCAAGGTCAGTCCCACCGAGTACAAGTTCGTCATCAGCTCCAAGCTGCCCGCCCAGACGGCGTGGTGGGTGGAATGGGTTCCGCTGCTGCTGACCATGCTGCCCCTGGGCATTCTGCTCTACTTCATGATGCGCCAGCAGGGCGGCGGCAAGGGCATGATGAGCTTCGGCAAGTCCCACGCCCGGATGACCGACCCCAACGGCAACAAGGTCACCTTCAACGACGTGGCCGGCGCGGACGAGGAGAAGGAGGAGCTGCGGGAGATCGTTCAGTTCCTGAAAAACCCGCAGCGCTTCACCAAGGTCGGCGCGCGTATCCCCACCGGCGTGCTGCTGGTAGGCCCTCCGGGCACCGGCAAGACGCTGTTGGCCAGGGCTGTGGCCGGTGAGGCGGGCGTGCCCTTCTTCACCATCTCCGGCTCTGACTTCGTCGAGATGTTCGTGGGCGTCGGCGCGAGCCGCGTGCGCGATCTGTTCGACCAGGCCAAGAAGAACGCCCCTGCCATCGTGTTCATCGACGAGATCGACGCCGTGGGCCGCCAACGCGGCGCGGGTCTGGGCGGCGGTCATGATGAGCGGGAGCAGACGCTGAACCAGTTGCTGGTCGAAATGGACGGCTTTACCCACAACGAGGGCGTCATCGTCATGGCGGCCACCAACCGCTCTGACATACTGGACCCCGCGCTGCTGCGTCCCGGCCGCTTTGACCGGCGGATCGTGGTCAATTATCCTGATGTGAAGGGACGCGAGGAGATCCTCAAGGTCCACGCCCGTAACAAGCCCCTGGCAGAGGACGTCGATTTAGCGGTGCTGGCAAGGCGTACGCCCTACTTCACCGGCGCGGACCTGATGAACGTCATGAACGAGGCGGCGCTGCTCACCGCGCGGCGCGGCGTTGAGGTCATCGACATGAGCGCCATCGAGGAGGCCATCACCCGCGTCATGGCGGGACCTGAGAAGAAATCCAGGAAAGTTACGGATATGGACCGCAGGCTGGTGGCTTATCACGAGGGCGGCCACGCCATCGTCGCCCACTACATTCCCGAGTGCGACGACGTCCACGAGATTACCACCATCCCCCGCGGCTCCGCCGGCGGATATACCATGTACCTGCCTCAGGAGGAGTTCCACTACGTCACTACCGCCCGCATGAAGGCTCAGATGGCCAGCGCCATGGGCGGACGGGTGGCCGAAGCGCTGATCTTCGGCGACGTCACCACAGGCGCTTCCTCCGACATCAAACAGGCCACGGAGATCGCCCGAGGCATGGTCACGGAGTACGGCATGAGCGCCAAACTGGGCCCGGTCTTCCTGGGCACTGAGCACGAGGTATTCCTGGGCAAGTCCTTCGGCCAGCAGAATTCCGGCTTCTCCGAGATGGTCAATGAGGACATCGACAGCGAGGTCCGCGCCCTGTTGCAGGAAGCCTACGACCGCGCCAACAGCATCCTCACCGAGCACATCGACCAACTCCACGGTCTCGCCAAGTTGCTGATCGAAAAGGAAAAGATCGACAAGGCAGAGTTCCTCACCTTCATGAACGGCGAGAGCGCTGAGGCCAAGGCCATTGAAACCGAGTTTGCCGAGGAAGAACCGGAGACCCCTGCCGTAGAAAAGGAAATCGAATAATAGGGTAGAAGGAGGGCCATAGCCCTCGCCCCTCCCGTTGCACCGTACGTACCGGTCAGGTATACGGCGCTACATCATAACATGGATTCAAGT
>CACZXF010000034.1 GCA_902785105.1 uncultured Eubacteriales bacterium
CCGCTTCGCACATAGCGAAGCCCGCCTGCATGAAGAACACCAGCGCCGCGCCCAGCAGCACCCAGATCGTGTTGACAGCGGAAAATGTCATCGTAAACAGCTCCTTTCTGGTGGATTCCAAAACAAAAGCGCAAGGGCGGCGGTGAGACGAATCTCACTGCGCACCCTTGCGCTTCGTTGGAATTGTGTGTATTTTATGCCGGTTGCGCCGAATTGTCAAGAAAACAGATTGTTAAGCCTACTCCCATTCGATGCTGGCGGGCGGTTTCGAAGTAACATCCAATACCACGCGGCTGGCGTGGGGTACCTCGTTGACGATGCGTTCGGAGACGCGGGCGATGAGGTCATAGGGCAGCCTGGCCCAGTCGGCGGTCATAAAGTCGTCGGTGGTGACGGCGCGCAGAGCGATGGTGTAGTCGTAGGTGCGCTCGTCTCCCATCACGCCCACGGAGTGTACGCCGGTCAGCACGGTGAAGTACTGGTTGACCTGTCCGGCGAGTCCTGCTTTGGCGATCTCCTCCCGGAAGATGGCATCGCTCTCACGGACGATCTGCGCCTTTTCCGTCGTCACTTCGCCGATGATGCGGATGGCGATGCCGGGTCCGGGGAAAGGCTGCCGCCAGACCAGATCGTGGGGAAGGCCCAGGGCTTCGCCGAGGGCGCGCACCTCGTCCTTGAACAGCATCCTCAGTGGCTCGATCAGTTCCGTGAAGCCCAGCTCCTTCGGCAGGCCGCCCACGTTGTGGTGGCTCTTTATGACCGCGGCACTGGTGCCTTGGCCGCTCTCGATCACATCCGGGTAGATCGTGCCCTGCGCGAAGTAGTCCAATTTGCCCAGGTCCTTCGCCGCATCCTTGAACACCTCGATGAAATCCCGCCCGATGATCTTGCGCTTCTGCTCGGGTTCGGTGACGCCCTTGAGATCGGCGAAGAACCTTTCAGCGGCGTCTGCGCGGACGAAGCGCACCGGAAAAAGCTCATTGAACACCCGGCATACCTGCTCGCTCTCGCCCTTGCGCAGTAGGCCATGATCGACGAACACACAGGTCAGCCGGCTGCCGATAGCGCGGTGGATCAGCGCCGCTGCCACGGAGGAATCTACGCCGCCGGACAGCGCCAGCAGCACCGTTCCGGTGTCGCCGACAATCTCCCGTATCTGCTTCACCGCCGTTTCGGCATAGGCGTCCATAGTCCAGTCGCCCTTACAGCCGCAGATAACCCGCACGAAGTTTTCGATGATTCGCTTCCCCTCGTCGGTGTGGGTCACCTCGGGGTGGAACTGCACACCGTAGATGCGCTTTGCGTCGTTCGCCATGGCGGCGATGGGGCAGTTGTCCGTGTCCGCGATGATGTGGAACCCTGGTGGGCACGCGCTGACCTGCCAGGTGTGGCTCATCCAGCAGGCAGATCCCGGGGACAGACCTTTCAGCAGTCCCGCCTGTTCCTTCATGCGTACCGTCACGCGCCCGTATTCCCGCTCCACCGCCCGTTCCACCTGACCGCCCAATGTCTGGGCCGTCAACTGCATGCCGTAGCAGATGCCCAATACCGGCACACCCAGATCGTAAACGGCGGGGTCGCAATGGGGCGCGTCCGGGTCGGTCACGCTGGCCGGACCGCCGGAGAGGATGATGCCCGAGGGCTGCCGGGTTCTGATATCATCCGCGGATATGCTCCACGGCACGACCTCCGAATAGATACGGCATTCCCGCACCCGCCGCGCGATGAGCTGGGTATACTGGCCGCCGAAATCCAAGATGACGACTCTTTGCATATCATTTCCCCTCTATTTTCCGCTGTCCCCATAGTTTGATAGCACCCGCGCGGAGGGATCGTCCACGTCGCAGCCGGGCCAGGTCCTGTTGGGCATCCAGAAGTCCACGATCATTTCCGCTTGGCCGGGGTAGTAGCGCTCGAACAGCTCCCTGTACATAAGGCTCTCCTTAGTGAACGGGCGGCAGTAGTCGTATCGCGCCGCCTTTTCGGCAAACTCTGCGTCGGTATAGCTGCGCTCGGCCAGGGCTTTAAGGTCGGAGACCATCGAATGGCCCACCGCGTCGGAGAAGGCCGCCTTCTGCCGCCAGAGGATCTCGTCAGGCAGGATGTGATCGTCGGCGAAAGCCTTGCGGATAAGATACTTACCCATGTCGTGGCGGTTCATTTTCAGCTCTGGATCGATCGACATGGCATACCTTACGAACTTCAAGTCGCCAAACGGCACCCGCGCCTCCAGGCTGTTCACGCTGATGCAACGGTCTGCGCGGAGCACGTCGTACATGTGCAGCTCCCGGATGCGCTTCTCCGCCTCCTCCTGGAAGGCCGCGGCGCTGGGGGCGAAGTCGGTGTACTTGTAGCCGAACAATTCGTCGCTGATTTCGCCCGTCAGCAGCACCCGGATGTCGGTGTGCTCGTGGATGTACTTGCACACCAGGTACATGCCGATGGAGGCGCGAATCGTCGTGATGTCCCAGGTGCCCAGCAGCTCCACCACGGTGGGCAGGGCCTCCAGCACGTCCTTCTCGCTGATGATGACCTCGGTGTGGTCGCTGCCGATGTACTCCGCCACCATGCGGGCGTACTTCAAATCGATGGCGTCCACGTCCATGCCGATGGCGAAGGTGCGGATGGGCTTGTCCAGCATCCGCTGGGCGATGGCGCACACCAGCGAGGAATCCAGCCCGCCGGAGAGCAGGAAGCCCACCGGCGCGTCGGCGTCCAGGCGCTTCTCAATACCGTCGATCAGCAGGCGGCGCAGCTTTTGGCAGATATGATCCTCGTCCCGCATCGTGAACTGATCCACGTGGGCCGGGTCGGCGTAGCGAACGAATTCGCCGTCCACCCAGTAGCATCCCGGCGGGAAGGGCTTTATCTTATCGCACAGGCCCACCAGGTTCTTGGGCTCGCTGGCGAAGGCGGTTTTGCCCCCTTCGGTATAGCCGTAGTACAGCGGGCGGATGCCGATGGGGTCGCGGGCGGCGATCAGCCTGTCCCGCTCGCCGTCGTAGAGGATCAGCGCGAACTCCGCGTCCAACGTCTTGAACATCTCCACGCCGTATTCCTTATACAGCGGCAGCAGGATCTCGCAGTCCGACGCGCTTTGGATGGGGAAGCCCTCGTCGATCAGACGCTGCCTGAGCGGTCGGAAGCCGTACAGCTCGCCGTTGCAGACCACGAAGCTGTCGCCCATCTGAAAGGGCTGCATGCCCTCCGCCGTCAGGCCCATGATGGCCAGGCGGTGAAAGCCCAGGTACCCGCGGGGAATCTCCACGAACCGGCTCATGTCCGGGCCGCGTGAGATCGTTCGATCAAAACATTCGCGCAGCTTTTCCTCGGGAATGGATTTCCCTTCAACGCCAAAGATGGAACACATAAAAAGCACCTCCGTTAATGGTCGGCTGTCCTGTTTGGATTTCAGGACGAAGGCCGCCGCTCCGTGGTGCCACCTGATTTGCTTCTCTTGTCGGGTCGTGTTCAACCCTGGCTGCTGTAACGTGCCGCCAGCACGCCGCCCCTAATGACATTGCTGCTTTCAGTTTGGACTTGGAAGGGTTCTTCGCCCGGTGGCTCATGCGGGATTTTCACCGTCGCCCGCTCTCTGGGATGCCGCCGTGGGGAATGGGCAAGGGCTTCATTCCCGCCGGGTTACTCTGCTTCCGCAACGCTTTCGCTGTGAAATTTTGCGCTGATTATAGCATCCCGGCGGGACGTTGTCAATAGGATTATGCAATTAAGAATTTGTAAACTTGCAATATTTCATTATACGACGGCTGAATCTGCATCTAATCCGCATTTCCAATTCATTTAACATTCAAAACCCCTTGACAGCCTGCCCATGGATATGCTATGCTTTCTGCGTGACAAGGCAAGGGAGTCGTGTTTATGCGTCCCCTTGCCCCTTTTTTATTTCGGAGGTGTGATTATGAGCAAGTACACGAAGGAAGATATCATCAAGCTCGTCAAGGACGGCGACGTGGAGTTCATCCGCATGCAGTTTACCGACATCTTCGGCCAGCTGAAGAACGTGGCCATCACGGCCAGCCAGGTGGAAAAGGCGGTAAACAACGAGATCATGATCGACGGCAGCTCCATCGAGGGTTTCGTCCGCATCAACGAATCCGATCAGTACCTGCGGCCGGACCTGGACACCTTCGCCATACTGCCCTGGCGGCCCCAGCACGGCAAGGTAGCGCGGCTGATCTGCGACGTGTACAACCCGGACGGCACTCCCTTCATGGGCGACCCCCGGGGCACGCTGAAGCGCGTTCTGAAGAAAGCGGCCGACATGGGTTACAGCTTCAATGTAGGCCCGGAAATGGAGTTCTTCCTGTTCCAGACCGACGAGCAGGGCAGGCCCACAACCACGACTTCGGATGAGGCGGGCTACTTCGACCTGGGCCCGCTGGACCACGGCGAATCCACGCGCCGCGAGATCTGCATGGCGTTGGAGCAGATGGGCTTTGAGATCGAGGCCAGCCACCACGAGGTGGCCGCGGGCCAGCACGAGATCGATTTCAAGTACGCCGATGCTCTGACCGCCGCTGATAACATCATGACCTTCAAGCTGGCGGTCAAGACCCTGGCCCAGAAGAACGGCCTGCACGCCACCTTCATGCCCAAGCCGGTGTTCGGCATCAACGGCTCCGGCATGCACACCAACATGAGCCTTTTCAAGGACGGCAGGAACGTGTTCGCCGACCCGTCCGATAGCCGTGGCCTAAGCAAAGAGGCATATGCCTTCATCGCCGGCATCCTGAAGCATGTGCGGGGCATGGCGGCCATCACCAACCCGCTGGTGAACAGCTACAAGCGTCTGGTGCCGGGCTATGAGGCCCCCTGTTACCTGGCCTGGAGCGCCAGCAACCGTTCGGCGCTGATCCGCATTCCCGCGTCCCGGGGCATGGGCACCCGCGTGGAGCTGCGCTGCCCGGACCCCAGCTGCAACCCCTACCTCAACATGTCGGTGTGCCTGGCGGCAGGCCTGGACGGCATCGAAAAGGGTCTGACGCCGCCGGAGGAGACCACCGAGAACATCTTTGCCATGGACGCCGCTACCCGCGCCGCCAAGGGCATCGAGAGCCTGCCTGGAACGCTGCACGAGGCTGTGAAGTGCTTAAAGGCCGACGAAGTCATCTGCGAGGCGCTGGGCGAGCACGTGCTTTCCCAGTACGTTGAGGGTAAGGAAAAGGAATGGGACGCCTACCGGACGCATGTGAGCTCCTGGGAGATCGATAGGTATTTGGTGATGTACTGAGATCCTGAACTGTTCTGAACGGAGGTGAAGCCAGTGGCCAGAATTGTGATTGCCAGCCCATCTGAGGCCAGCCGCACACAACTCTCCCGGCTGCTGGCTTCCTCGGGGCACTCGATCTTCCGCATTTGCGCCTCGGAGGGCGAACTGCGACGAACCCTTACGGAATGTGAGGATGGAATTGTCCTCATATCCGGTATGCAGCCGGACGATCTCTCCACCGACTTCGGGAACTGCTTCCACTTCCTGCTGATCGGCAGGCCGGAAACGCTCAATGCCTGCGAATCGCCGCAGGTATTCAAACTGACCTATCCCTGTTCCGGTAACGCAGTGCTTGGCGCAGTGGAGATGCTGTCCCAGCTTCATTACATGCGCATGCCGCACCGACGGGGCCGGGACAGGGCGCTGGTGGAGGACGCGAAGCGCCTGCTGATGAACCAATACCAAATCGATGAACCGGAGGCCCACCGGAGAATGCAGCAATACGCCATGCGGCACGGCGTCAAAATGACAGATTATGCCGCTCAGTTGTTACAAGGGGGTTCCAACGATGTTTGACCAGCAATACCCGCTATATCACCCGGAACTGGAGCATGAATCCTGCGGCGTCGGCGCGATCGTCGATCTGAGCGGTCGCGCCACCCACCGCACCGTGGATCAGGCGCTCACCATCGTGGAACGCCTGGCCCACCGGGCGGGTTCGGACGCCCTGGGCACCACCGGCGACGGCGTGGGCATCATGACCCGGCTGCCCCACGAATTCTTCACCGCATGGGCGCGGGAGGAAGGCATATCCCTCGGCAAGCCCGGCGACTACGGCGTCGGGATGTTCTTTTTGCCGGAGGATGAAGTCGGGGTTCAAAATATCTGCCGCATATTCGATCAGCTGGCGGTTTCCGAGGGTATGAAGGTGCTGGGCTGGCGCGACGTTCCCTGTCATCCTGCCCAGCTGGGCGCGGGCGCGCGGCGCACCATGCCCCGCATCCGGCAGTGCTTCCTGAAGCGTCCCAAAGATGTTCTGTCAGTCATTGATTTCGACCGCAGGTTGTACATCCTGCGCCGGGTGTTTGAAAAGCAGGACACGGACACCTACATCTGCTCGCTGTCCTGCCGCACCGTCGTCTACAAGGGCATGATGCTGGTCAGCCAGCTCAGATCCTTCTACGACGATCTCCAGGACGTGCGATATGTGTCGACCATGGCCATGGTGCACTCCCGCTTTTCCACGAATACCTTCCCCAGCTGGTCCAAGGCCCACCCCCAGCGGATGCTGCTGCACAACGGCGAGATCAACACCATTCGAGGCAACCACGACCGCATGAAGGCCAGGGAGGAAACTATGCGCTCCGCTGTGATGGGCGAATCCATGCTGCGAGTGCTTCCCGTGGTGGATCCCGACGGCAGCGATTCCCAGATGCTGGACAACGTGCTGGAATTTCTGGCCATGAACGGCTTCCCGCTGCCGTTGGCGGGCATGGTGCTGCTGCCCGAACCCTGGCAGGGCGAAAGAGAGGCCAAACCCTGGCACGATCTCTACCGCTATTACGCCACGATGATGGAGCCCTGGGACGGCCCCGCTGCCATTCTCTATTCCGACGGTGACAGCGTGTGCGCGTCGCTGGACCGCAACGGCCTGCGCCCGCTGCGCTGCGCCCTGACGGACGACAGGCGGCTGATCCTGTCCAGCGAGGCCGGCGTGCTGTTCGAGGAAAACGCCCACATCCGCCGCCGCTGGAAACTCAAGGGCGGGGACGTGTTGATGGCAAATCTTCACACCGGCGAGCTGCTGGAATCAGAGGCCCTGAAAACGCACTTTGCTGAAGAACACCCCTATGGGGAGTGGGTCAAACGTATCGTCAAGCTGGACGACCTGTCCGAAGCCGGCATAGATGAAAAAACCGACGATATAGAAATCCTCTGCAAGGCCTTCGGCTATGCCTATGAAGACATTCAGGATGTCATCCTTCCGATGGCCGAAAAAGGGCAGGAGCCCATCGTGTCCATGGGCGCGGATGAACCTCTGGCAGCGCTGTCCAAGGCCCACCCGCCGCTGTACGATTATTTCAAACAGCGCTTCGCCCAGGTGACCAACCCGCCCATCGACGCGCTGCGGGAAGAATGCAAGACGGACTGCTCTATCTACATTGGCGACGACGGGAACCTCCTGTCCTGCGATCCCGACAGCTGCACCGTGCTGGAGCTGCCCTCCCCCGTACTGACCGTGGAGGAATTGCGGCGCATTCGCCTGATCGACCACCCGTCGTTTTCCGTAAAGGAAATCTCTCTGCTCTATCCGGTCAAGACGCGGCTTCGCCAGGCCATGCGGGATTTCTTCGCCGCTTGCGACACGGCTTGTTCAGGCGGCGCGAACATACTGATCCTGTCCGACAGAGGTGTGGATGCTGAACATCTGGCCATTCCCTCGCTGCTGGCGGTCTCCGCGCTGGAGCAGCATCTGATCCACATCAAGAAGCGCACGAAAGTCTCCGTCATCCTGGAGAGCGGCGAGCCCCGGGACACCCACCAGCTGGCCATGCTGATCGCCTACGGCGCGCGGGCGGTGTGCCCGTATCTGGCCCATGCGGTCATCCAGGAGAACCTGTCCGGGGAGGCCATCGAAAACTACAATAAAGCCCTGACGGCGGGCGTTTTGAAGATCGCCTCCAAGATGGGCGTGTCCACATTGCAGGCCTACCAGAGCGCTCAGCTGTTCGAGGCGGTGGGCCTGGACGGGCAGTTCGTCGATCAGTATTTCACCAACACGCCGACCACTCTGGGCGGGAAGGGTCTGCACGACGTGGAGGCAGACAGCCGATTCCACCACACCGCGGCCTACGCGAACCCGCTGCAAAATGGTCTGACCAGCGTCGGCCGCCACAAGCTGCGCACCGGCGAGGGCACCGAGGAACACCTGTACAGCCCGAAGGTCATCCACCTGCTTCAACAGGCGGTATGGACCAACGACAGGGCCAAGTTCGACGAGTACGCCAAATTGGTGGAGAACAACGGCCCCCGCACCATCCGCGCGTCGCTGGATTTCAACTATGAGTTGTGCAAACCCGTGCCGATTGACGAGGTAGAGCCTGTGGAATCCATCGTCCGGCGCTTCAAGACCGGGGCCATGTCCTACGGCTCCATCTCCCAAGAGGCCCACGAGTGCATGGCGAAAGCCATGAACCACCTGGGCGGCAAGAGCAACAGCGGCGAGGGCGGCGAGCTGCCGGAGCGCTTTGGCACGGAACTCAACTCCGCCATCAAGCAGGTGGCCTCCGGGCGCTTCGGCGTGACCCGGGACTATCTGCTGTCCGCAAAGGAGATCCAGATCAAGATGGCCCAGGGCGCGAAGCCCGGCGAGGGCGGCCATCTGCCCGGCGCGAAGGTGACGGAAAGCGTGGCAAAGACCCGCTGCTCCACCCCCGGCATATCCCTGATCTCCCCGCCGCCCCACCACGACATCTATTCGATTGAGGATCTGGCCGAGCTGATCTATGACCTGCAATGCGCCAACGAGGACGCCAAGATCACCGTGAAGCTGGTGTCCTCCACCGGCGTGGGCACCATCGCCAGCGGCGTGGCCAAGGCCGGGGCGGGCGGCATCCTCATCTCCGGCGGCGAGGGTGGCACCGGCGCGGCCCCCATGTCCAGCGTCCACCACGCGGGCCTGCCCTGGGAGATCGGGCTGGCCGAGACCCACCAGGTGCTGTGCCGAAACCGTCTTCGTCAGACCGTGACGCTGGAGACCGACGGCAAGCTGATGTCCGGGCACGACGTAGCCGTGGCGCTGCTGCTGGGCGCGGAGGAATTCGGCTTCGCCACCGCGCCGCTGATCACCATGGGCTGCCGAATGATGCGCGTGTGCCAGCTGGGCACCTGCCCCTTCGGTGTGGCGACGCAAAACCCTGAATTGCGCAAGCGGTTCGTCGGCAAGCCGGAGTATGTGGAGCGGTTTATGATCTTCGTAGCCCAGCAGCTTCGGGAGATCATGGCAAAGCTCGGCGCACGGACGGTGAACGAGCTGGTGGGCCGAAGCGACCTGCTGAAGATGAAGGACGGTTCGCCCATGGATTTGTCCGCACTGATCGGCTTTAGCCGGAACACCCACGTCCAGCCGGAATCCCGCCATGATTTCAGGCTGCACGAGCGCATGGACGCGAGGCTGATCCAGAATCACGTCCAGCTGACCACCACTGACCGGGCCTTTGGCACGCTTTTAAAGGGTGAGCGCCACATCCAGGCCCAGGGCTGCGGCGGACAGAGCTTCGGCGCGTTCCTGCCGAAGGGGCAGAGCGTCACGCTGTACGGCGTGGCCAACGACTATCTTGGAAAGGGGCTCTCTGGTGGCACTCTGGCCATCTGCCCGCCCGCGGACGCGGTGTGGAATCCAAGTGACACGTTGATCGGAAATGTGGCGCTCTACGGCGCGACCTCCGGCTATGCCTTCATCGCGGGCATGGCGGGCGAGCGCTTCGCAGTGCGCAATTCCGGCGCTTGGGCCGTGGTGGAGGGCGTGGGCGACCATGGCTGCGAGTACATGACCGGCGGGCGCGTGGCGGTGCTGGGGCCGGTGGGCGACAACTTTGGCGCGGGCATGTCCGGCGGCATCGCCTGGGTGCTGGACGAGGAGGGCACGCTGGAAAGCCGCATCAACAGCGGCCTGGTGCGGGTGCATGAAGTTGCATCCGAACAGGCAAAGGAACTGCGGAATCTGCTGGAGATGCACCTGAAAAAGACAGGCTCTGTCAAGGCAAAGGACATTCTTGAGGATTATGAAAAATGGCTGCCAAGGTTCAGGGCGGTCATATCGGATGAGTACCTGGACTATTTAAGGAGGGCGTGACGATGGGAAAGCCGACAGGATTCATGGAAATCGCCCGCATGGAGAACCCATACCGCGAAGAGGCGGCGCGCCTTTGCGACTTTGAGGATCTGCACATTGCCCAGCCCACCGACGCGCGGCGGGCGCAGGCATCCCGCTGCATGAACTGCGGCGTGCCCTTCTGCCAGTCGGACTTCGGCTGTCCGCTGCACAACCTGATCCCGGAGTGGAACGACCTGCTGTATCGCGGCAAAGAGCGCGAGGCGCTGGAGCGCCTGCTGCAAACCGCGCCTTTCCCGGAGTTCACGGGGCGGGTGTGCCCGGCGCTGTGTGAGAAGGCGTGCAATCTGGAAAGCGACGCACTTACCAATAGGGATAATGAACTGTATCTGATCGAAACGGGGTTTGAGAAGGGCTGGATACAGCCGAGAATTCCAAAGAACCGCACAGGCAGGCGCGTGGCGGTGGTGGGCAGCGGTCCCGCCGGGCTTGCGGCGGCCGATCTGCTGAACCGGCTTGGACACGAGGTCACGGTGATCGAGCGCACCGACCGCGCCGGGGGCCTTTTGATGTACGGCATCCCCAACATGAAGCTGCCGAAGGCCGTTGTGCAACGTCGAATCCGCCTGATGGAGGCCGAGGGCGTGCGCTTCCTGCTGAACACCGAGGCAAAGCCTGAAATCATGGAGGAATACGATGCCGTGTCGCTCTGCGGCGGGGCGAAAAAGCCTCGGGCGCTGAACGTGGAGGGCATCTTCGCGGTGGACTACCTGACGGAGGCGACCCGGGCGGTATTATCCGGGAATGAATCCTCCATCGACGCCAAGGGCAGGCATGTGGTGGTCGTGGGCGGCGGCGACACCGGCAACGACTGTGTGGGCACGGCGCTGCGGCAGGGGTGCGCCTCTGTTGTCCAGCTGGAGATGATGCCCGCGCCGCCGGTGGAGCGCACCGCTGGCAATCCCTGGCCGGAGTGGCCGCGCACGCTGCGCACAGATTACGGGCAGCTGGAGACCATCCACCGGCAGGGCAGCGATCCCCGAATCTACGAAACGACGGTCAAGCGCCTTCTCCCCGGGGCCATCGAAACCGTGAAGCTCAAGGGCTTCGATCCCATTCCCGGCACGGAACAGATCATCCCCTGCGATCTCATGCTGATCGCCGCAGGCTTTGTGGGCTGCGAAACAGTCACGGCAGATCGTTTCGATATCAAGCTCAATCCAAGGGGCTGCATGATGCCGGAGAACGGCAGCCATCATCTGCGGGACAACCTCTTCTCTGCCGGCGACATGCGCACGGGCCAGTCGCTGGTGGTGCGGGCTCTGGCGGACGGCCGGGCGGCGGCCATGGAAATCGATCTATATCTGAAGGGGGACGCGGAATGACGAAATACATCTTTGTCACCGGCGGCGTGGTGTCCGGACTGGGCAAGGGCATCACGGCGGCGTCGCTGGGGCGGCTTTTGAAGGCACGAGGGTTAAAGGTGGCCGCGCAGAAGCTGGACCCCTACATCAACGTGGACCCCGGCACCATGAGCCCCTACCAGCACGGCGAGGTGTACGTCACCGAGGACGGCGCGGAGACTGACCTGGACCTGGGCCACTACGAGCGCTTCATCGATGAGGACCTGAACAAGTTCTCCAACCTGACAACTGGGAAAGTCTACTCAAACGTCATCCAGCGGGAACGCCAGGGCGGCTACCTGGGCAGCACGGTGCAGACCATCCCGCATATCACCGATGAGATCAAGCGCTTCATCTACGCCGTGGGCCAGCGCACCGATGCTGACGTGGTTATCACCGAGATCGGCGGCACCATCGGCGACATCGAATCCCAGCCCTTCATCGAAGCCATCCGCCAGGTGGGGCTGGAGGTGGGCCGCGAAAACGCACTGTACGTCCATGTCACGCTGGTGCCGTACCTGAAGGCCAGCGGTGAGCACAAGTCGAAGCCCACCCAACACTCCGTGAAAGAGCTCCAGGGCATGGGCATCATCCCCAACATCATCGTGCTTCGCGTGGACGAGCCGATCACGGACGGGAGCATCTTTGCCAAGATCGCCCATTTTTGCAACGTGAAGAGCGACTGCGTCATCGAAAACCGCACGCTGCCGAACCTGTACGAGGCCCCACTGATGCTGGAGGAAGCCAATCTGTCCGGCATCGTCTGCCGGGAGCTGGGCATCGACGCGCCGGAGCCGGATTTGATGGAATGGTGGGCACTGGTGGCGCGCATCCACCATCAGTCCAAAACCGTGAGGATCGGCCTCGTCGGCAAGTATGTGCAGCTGCACGACGCCTATCTGTCCGTGGCTGAGGCCCTGCGCCACGCGGGCTACGCGCTGGACGCGAGGGTTGAGATCGAGTGGATCGATTCTGAGACGCTGACAAAAGAAAACTATGTTGAAACGCTGTCGCAGGCGGATGGCATCATCGTTCCCGGCGGCTTTGGCAGTCGCGGCATCGAGGGCATGATCCTGGCGGCGCAGTATGCCCGCGAGCACCATGTGCCCTATTTGGGCATCTGTCTGGGCATGCAGATCGCCGTGATCGAGTTTGCGCGGCACGTAGCGGGATTGGAGAACGCCAATTCCCATGAATTCGATGAAAACAGCTCTCACCAAGTGATTCACTTTATGCCTGACCAAAATGACGACATCGACAAAGGCGGCACGCTGCGGTTGGGGAAGTACCCCTGCATATTGAAGCCCGGAACCGCCATCGCCGCCTGCTACGGCGCGACCGAGATCAGCGAGCGCCACCGTCACCGCTACGAGTTCAACAACGCCTACCGGGATATCCTGCAAACCGCGGGTCTTGCCCTGTCCGGCCTCTCTCCCGACGGACGGCTGGTGGAGACCGTGGAGCTTCCCGGCGAACGCTTCTTCATCGGCGTACAGTTCCATCCCGAGTTCAAGAGCCGTCCCAACAGGCCACATCCGCTGTTTATGGGTTTTGTAGGGGCAGCCCTATATCCAGACAATCACACGGAAAGCTGAAAATCCCGGCAACAACTCTATCATCATTGGGTGATTTACTTGGCATATTTAGTGCTTGAAAATGGAATGACATTTGAAGGGCAGCGCATCGGCGCGCCATTAAACAGAATTGGCGAGCTGGTCTTTACGACCGGCGTCGTCGGATATCTGGAAACATTGACTGACCCCAGCTACTACGGACAAATTGTCACGCACAGCTTCCCGACGATTGGAAACTATGGGGTCATCGAGGATGATTTTGAAGGGGAACCTGCACTGTTTGGATACATTGTTCGCGAACTCTGTGCTACGCCTTCAAACTTCCGCAGCAGTTCGCCTTTGAATGATTATCTACTACAGAAAGGCATTCCGGGACTGTGCGGGGTAGATACCCGGGCCATCGTGCAGACGGTGCGCGAGCACGGCGTCATGAACGCGATGATCTGTGACGAGCCCCCTGAGGATCTGATCGCTCTGAGGGCCTATCGCGTGAGCTGCGCGGTGCCCTCCGTTACCGGTCGATTGCAGCGTGAATATCCCGCCGAGGGCCTGCAGAAGCATCGCGTCGCCCTGATGGACTACGGGGTAAAGCTGAATATCATCCGCTCACTGCAACGGCGGGGCTGCCACGTCACGGTCTGGCCCGCGGCCACAAAGGCCGAAGAGGTGCTCTCCAGCGCTCCGGATGGCATCGTGCTGTCGAATGGCCCGGGAGACCCAAAGGACAATCCTGACTGTATCTGCGAGATCAGGAAAATGTTGGGCGTGAAGCCTGTATTCGGCATCTGCCTGGGGCACCAGTTGACGGCGATCGCCTTGGGCGGCGACACCGCAAAGCTGAAATATGGGCATCGCGGAGGCAATCAGCCGGTCAAGGATGTGAAGACGGGCCGCGTATGGACGACCAGTCAAAACCATGGCTACGCGGTATTGTCAGACAGTCTGAAGGGCATCGGCAACGAACGCTTTATCAACGCAAATGATGGCAGCTGTGAGGGTTTTGACTATCCACAGCTGCGCTGCTTCACTGTGCAGTTTCATCCCGAAGCCTGTCCGGGCCCGTCAGATACCGGTTTTCTGTTCGACCGTTTCATTGAAATGATGAGAGCATAACATAAATAGCTTTTCCGGATGACAGGAAAGCACAGATAATTCCAGAAAGAGGGCTTAATCACCATGGGTCTGCATGAAGAATGCGGCGTGTTCGGCGTATTCGCTGATATGCCGATCAATGTCGCAGGCATTGCTTACTATGGGCTATATGCTTTGCAGCATCGAGGGCAGGAGAGCTGCGGGATCGTTGTCAATGATGATGGTGTATTCGCTTCATACAAGGATTTGGGCCTTGTTGGCGAGGTTTTTTCGCCTGAGGTATTGTCCCGTTTTCCAGCGGGTACTATGGCGGTTGGGCACGCCCGGTACGGTACAACCGGCGCAACCAACAGGAAAAACTGTCAGCCGATTGAAGTCAATCATCAAAAGGGAAGAATGGCCCTGGCCCACAACGGCAACCTCTCCAACGCCTCTGAACTTCGATCCGAATTGGAACTATCTGGTGCGATCTTTCATACAACCAGCGACACAGAAACCATTGCCTATATCATAACGCGAGAGCGACTCAGAACAACATCCATAGAAAATGCGCTGAGTCGCGCCATGGATACCCTGGATGGCGCTTATTCCCTTGTGCTGATGTCGCCCCAGAAGCTGATGTGTGCCAGAGATCCCTATGGCTTTCGGCCTCTGTGCTTCGGCAAGACAAAGGATGGCGTAATCGTCATTGCGTCTGAGAGCTGTGCGCTTAAGGCAGTCGGCGCGGAATTCATCCGGGATGTGGAGCCCGGTGAAATCCTGGTCTTCAGCAAAGATGGAATGAAATCAAGAAAAGAGCACTGTGGAAAACAATCGAAACGGCTTTGTATTTTTGAGTATATCTATTTTGCGCGACCCGACTCAACCATCGATGGTATAGGCGTTCATAAAGCGCGCGTCAGGGCGGGAGAAACACTTGCCGCCATACATCCCGTGTCTGCCGATATTGTGATTGGTGTGCCGGATTCCGGGCTGGACGCAGCTCTTGGCTACAGCAAAGCTTCCAATATCCCATATGGCATTGGGCTCATCAAAAACAAGTATATCGGCAGAACCTTTATAGCGCCAGACCATCGGATGGATCAGGTCAAGCTGAAGCTGTCAGCCATCGAAGAAGTTATTCATGATAAAAGAGTGGTTTTGATTGACGATTCCATTGTTCGTGGAACGACCATCCGCAGGATCGTCGATCTATTGCGGGACGCGGGCGCCAGAGAGGTGCATATCCGAATCTCCGCTCCGCCCTTCATGTATCCGTGCTACTATGGGACAGATATCAATTCCCAGGAGAATTTGGTCGCCTGTCACAACACTATAGAGGAAATCGCCTCCATGATCGGGGCTGATTCTCTTGGTTACCTGCCGGTTGAACAGCTTTGCAGCATTGATCCTGATCATGAGTATTGCAGTGCATGCTTTGACGGGAAGTATCCGACAAGAATTCCATCTGACACCAGAAAGGATCGGTTTGAACGCAGATTATCTGAGATTAAGAGACACTGAGACGGAGCAAAAACATATTATTACATAATATTGCAATGGGGCCCCATTGAGTATTTGACTCTGAGGCCCCTGAATACTGTCCATTACATTTCTTTACTGTTCTGTCCAATGATACCACATAGTGCATGATTCTTAACTGAATCCAACCAGAAATGGAGATTACATGCTTCCCTTACGACAATCAGGCCTTGCAGTTCCGCCAGATCAGGGCAGATTTTAAGGAACAGATCCGGCTCATTCACCAGTAGTTCCGGCGTATACTTCAATGTCCGAGGATCATTCCAGATCGCGCTGTATGTCATCTCCGCTTCGACCATATCCTGGAACATGTGACTCCCGTAGCTGAGTTCAGGCATAAAACCGGTTCGACTGTCCGATACTTCACAAATTTCAGAAAAGCAGGAGATATCAGCAAATCGCGTGGGCACGCCCAGCTCAGGCGAGGAGGTTCCCACCCGCCCCGGCGCCATCAGCAGCAGGTTCTTGCCGGTATTCGCGTAATGACGGTTGAGCCTGCCCACCGCGGTCGCCACCTCGGCCTTTCGGGCATAGGGGAAGGCGTTGTACCTTGCCGGATCGATCTGCACCATCACATCCACCACCCTATGCCGCGACGGCCCCATGGACGCGCCTTGTATCTCGAAAAGGACCCGGGAAACACAAGCGCAGGCGCTGTCCATATCCACAGCTTCATTCTCGCCGCCCAGATACAGCGGTCGGCACTGCAGAAGGTTGACCACGAACTCCCCGTCCCTGTCCAGGTTTATGGCATATTCGATGTCAACCGGCGTCTCATAGACGCGCTCCAGCGTCTTCAGGATATTCTGCATGAGGTCTGTAAACGCCCGGTTCTCCAGCAGACGCTGGCAGCTGATGAACCAGATATCCTGGCTCATCCCCATCTCCCGCATGCGGCTTTCCGCCTCATAATCGTGCTCCATCACAGCCTGCTTGTACCACAGCGGCAGATCGTCCAGCAAGCGCTCCATGGGCACTTCACAGTACCGGTTCTCCCGGCAGTCCAATACGTCGACATGCCGCTGGGAGAATCGGTGTTTTTGCGCCACAGTGGTATAGACCGTAATGGAGGGACGATCAAGATTGGCCAGCCGGGGATAGTCCTCCTGGGTGCGGTCCACGGCCTTCGTGCCCAACCCCATCACCAGCCGCAGCATGCCTGCCCTGGGGTCCATGTTCGGATACCACTGGTAAGCGCTGTGGCTGTAGCCCACTCCCGCGGCGCAGGGCATGAAGTAGCGCCCGTAGTAGGTGCCGGAGACGCGCTGTACCAGTATGGCCATCTGCTCGTCCTTCCGATCCAGTCCCCGGCGCATGCGGTATTCCAGCGCCGAAGGATCCATGGTGCTGGCGTAGACGGTACGCACGGCGTTTTCAAAAGCTTCCAGGCGCTCCTCCTCGGTGCCGTGGTTCACGCAGAACACCGACTCATATTTCCCCGCAAAGGCATTGCCGAAGCCGTCCTCCAGGAAGCTGGACGAGCGCACGATAAAGGGGTTCTGGCCAAAGTAATCCAGCACCTTCTGTAATTGCTCCCGGATCTTCCCCGGAAAGCGGCCCGACAGAAGGCGTTCCTTCAGCGCGTCGGCGGCCTCGAAATAGCCCTCCGGGGAGCGCTGCCGGATGCGCAGCCGCCAGTCGCCGTTGGAGACGATATAGGTGTAAAACACATCCGAGCCGATGTAGAAGGAATCGTGGGGCTCACTGTACTGACGGAATTCAGGAATCTCCGTCTCGGCGATCTTTCGCGCCAGCAGCATGCCACAGGCCTTGCCGCCGATGGCCCCGCTGCCAATCATCCTGTCCCGTAGCGCAAAGTAATCCCCCGGCTTAAAGTAGCGGCGTACCAGCTGCCTGAGGTGCTTGTCCTTGGTCATGGTGCTGTCGATGATCTGTGTCTCCATGTCCGGCGTAAACGCCCCGGCCTGGAACGCCGCCTTCGCCATGTTGAAGAAGCGGTCGTGGCTGTCGATGTTCTGGTCCTGGCTCTTCTCCCGGATCTCCTGGATCGTCTGGTAATAGCGGCTGATGCTCACGCCGTTGTCGATCAGCTGGAATTCCCCGGTGCTCCGTCGATAGCCGTGGGGCATGAACATGGTGTCCGAGTTGCGCTCCCACACCTTCAACGGATGCAGGTAGATCCACTTCTCATTGGAGTACACATCCAGCAGCAGCTGCGTCGTTTCACGTATGCGGGCGATGGCGTCGAAGGAGTGTCGCCCCCGCAGGATCGGAAAGTAGGCCACCGTGTCCAACTCGAACAGATAGGGGCAGGTCACCCGGAAGAAGTTGCCCATCATCAGATCCGTGTACCAGACGGACTGCAATTCGGAAAGGCAGTCGAACACGTAGAAAGCGTCGCGGCCCTTGCGCGTGATCTCGTTGTGAATGGCCACCGTAAACGCCTCAAAGCCCTCATCCGGATCGAATTCCACCATATCCACCCCGTCCAGGTCTTCGAGTATGGGCGCGTGCTGGGCAAAGCGGATATAGGTGATGCTACGCCCGTCCTGCTTCGCCTGCGCAACGAAGGGCAGCGCGAAGAACCTGAATTCGTCGATGTCCGTGACCTGCCAGACGACGTTGTCGCCCATGCGGATGTAGTCGAGTATGTCGTCCATGCCCGGATAGCCACTCTTTACCTTGTCAAAGGCCGCCATGTCATTCGCCTCCCCGAAAGTCCGTTCACGTGCACAAACAAAGGCGCAAGGGTATGCGTGGGAATCAATCCCGTTAGCACACCCTTGCGCCTACTGTATTGAAAGTATTATATTATGCTCCAGTGGTTTTGTCAAGAAAAACGTCGATGATAATAGCAGAAGCGATGTGCGGAACCATTCCTCATCCAACCATGTATCAAACTTGCTCATAATACTGGCATCTTTGCTCTGCCCATGATACATATTTGTGCATCAAAAAGAAATAGAAAATGCAGATTTACACTTTCCCAGCGATTGATTGACCAGTTTCCTGGCGTTTCTCGTCTCATCTGGAAACACGTCGACGATATCCCCCTTCACCCCTCCGCACCGTGCGGAAGTTTGACGGGGGATAGGGCCTCCGCTGCTCGTCGCCCCTACGTTGGCCCCTGTCGTGGGCTTTATAGATCCGGTCGATCAGATTCTCGGAGTTATTAATCCGCCGCGACATGGGCCGACGTGGGCCAAACAACCAGGTATCAGAAAAGGTCATTATTAGAGAAGAACCTCAAAAGACCTGCGTTGATTTGAAATGTCATAGAACCGTCCAATCTCATAAACGCTTTCTGTGGTATAATGATTGTATTATCCATACGGGAGGCGCTGGCCTATGATCAGTTATTTCAAATTGTGGCGGCTCCTCGAAAAGTGCATATAGCCGTTTTCCCCGGCCAGCAGGGCCGTAATTCCCGGCCAGTCCGGGCCATAATTGGCGGCCAATATTCTCGGTTGCATAGATAACATCTGATGATGTGGTATCACCCTTTCCGGAAACCCAAAAGCGATAAACCTTGGGGGTCTGGGGGTGAAACCCCCAGTTGTGTTTGTCCGGCTGTAGTGTCATTTTCTGGCCGCGCATTGTGTCTCTATCTGGCCGGGATGTATGACCCTGTTGGCCCGTTACGGTGACAATCTGCAAAAAGCGTGGTTACCATAGAAAAGACATCGTTCGTCTGGCTGGGATCAGCGAATCCCTCAATTCAAGGTAAGGGCATTATAATGATTATAAACGAGTGTTCCTCTTGTAGGAAGAAGCCTCTTTCCAAAGATGAGGTTGGCATTTGCAAGAAAATGCTGGGGAAAAACAAAAAAACATTCTTCTGCCTGGATTGTTTGGCATCCTATTTAGATACCACCGTTGATGATCTGACTGAAAAGATCGAAGAGTTTAAGGAGGAAGGCTGTAAGCTGTTCTCATGAGTAAGACAATGATTTATGCCGACCACGCCGCTACAACGGCACTCAGCCCCAAGGCAAGAGAAGCTATGGAGCCTTTTCTTACGGCGGCTTATGGCAATCCTTCTACCCTTTACAGTCTTGCTCGAGAGCCGCACAAGGCTCTCACGCATTCGAGAGAGATTATTGCATCGGCCATCCATGCTGATCCCAGTGAGGTTTTCTTTACCTCAGGTGGAACGGAATCAGACAACTGGGCGATTAAGGGGACTGTATTTCAGCATGCGCCTGGGAAAAGGATCATCACCAGCTCCATTGAGCATCATGCAGTGCTGAACACGTGTGCAGCCCTTGGACGCATGGGCTATTCAATCAGCACTTTGCCGGTCAGTACGGAAGGGATTGTCTCGGAAAGTATGTTGAAGGCTGCTCTCACGCCTGATACCGCTTTGGTTTCTATCATGCTGGCTAATAATGAGATTGGCACAATTGAACCTGTTCAAACCTTTGCTGAAATTGCGCGGCGTCGAAACGCGCTCTTCCACACGGATGCAGTCCAAGCCATCGGACACATTCCTGTTGATGTTGGCAAACTACAGGTAGATATGCTTTCTGCATCTGCTCACAAATTCAATGGTCCTAAAGGAGTTGGTTTTCTGTACATCCGTAAAGGTGTTAATCTTCTTCCGCTATTGGATGGTGGTGGCCAAGAACGCGGAATGCGGGCCGGTACGGAAAACGTTGCCGGTATCGTAGGTATGGCTACAGCACTACAGGAACACATTGATCATGGCTCACACGGCAGGAACAACACAACACCCCGTCAAGGTGCCGTACATCGCAGGACGATGAAAAGGTGTTGTCTGTCATTAACCAGATTACGCGGCTATGCCCGCGATGTGCCGGTGACGGAACCCGTTATTGTATCAGCCCCCGGACGGCAGCGGCGAGATAGAGCGCGTACACTGCCAGTTGGAACCACGGCAGCGCCTTGCCCAGCTGTGCGGTGATTTTTGTGGACAGCATGCCGGCAAGGGCCAGTATCAACAGAGCCGGAACAAGTGAGCTGGCCAGCGCGAACACCGTTCCCAGCACCAGCGCTGCGGGAGCCGTCAGCGCGGAGGCATAGCCCAGCACCATCAAAAGCGGCGCGCAGGGAGACAGCCCATAGGCCACGCCCACAGCGAAGGAAGGGATGGATCTCGATCTGTTGCCGCAAAGGCGGCAACCCGCGCAGCCCTTCCGGCCGCGCAGGGCCTTTCTCCAATCTATGAACTATGCCTTTCCAGTTCTTCTGCCGCTTCTGTCCGAGGCAGGTTAATGAAATATGTGCCCATCTTCAGTACTCCGTTTAAGCGATCCAACTTACTTGAACTCTTAACGTAGCTGTATAGTTACCCGGCTTTGCCGCTACCCAGTCGTCGCTGGTGATGTTGATAAATCCCTGGCAGATAAACGGCAAATGCGTGTCACTAAATAAGGCAAAGTAACCTTTATCCCCGTGATGACCATTGGGAACTCCTGTTGCATTTGTAGTGACAGTAAACGGTATCGTTCCATCATGCGAAGTGCATTGGAAAGAAGAATACGGGAAAAGTACCTCAAAATTGCCCATATCATTGCGAAATACGCCTTCTTTTACCTGAATATCAAACGGAGTCTGCGTATCACCGTAATTGATATCGAGAGTTGCAGGGATGGAAAGTGTTAAATAAGGATCCGGTTCTAGTATCTCTACAATCTGGATAGACAAAAACTCACTCAACCCGCTGCAATAGAGTTGTTCAGGCCTATTGCAGAAGGGAAGAGTGAGCGTATCGAAACGACCCCACGGTCTATCCAAATCAAAACGGGCTGTATTCCATATTGAGGATGGCTTCGAAGTTCAACTGTACAAGGAACACAAGCCGGGGGCTTATATTCGGCGGCAGATGTCAGCGGGCGTAATCCGCGTGCC
>CACZXF010000035.1:0-22247 GCA_902785105.1 uncultured Eubacteriales bacterium
AAGGCGAAGGAGTACGGCATCAAGCCCTCCCGCCTCCACATCGACCCGCTGGTGGAAATGCTCTGCACCTCCGAAAACGGCATCGAGACCAATGAGGAAGTCATCAGCACCATCCGCGAGCGCTACGAGGACATCCACATCACCGCCGCCATCTCGAACATTTCCTTCAACCTGCCGGTCAGGAAGATGGTGAACCTTGGCTTTACGGTGCTGGCAATGAAGTGCGGCCTGGATTCCGCCATCCTCGACCCCACCAACCGCGACATGATGGGTGTCATCTACGCCACCGAAGCCCTGCTGGGCCTCGACGACTACTGCATGGAGTACATCTCCGCCTATCGTGAGGGCCTGTTCGGGCCTAAGAAATAATGTCTGTTTGACCGGATGTCCTTACCACACATCCGGTCATCAATGGGAGCTGTTACGGCACATTTCAGTTCTCATTTAATACAACCAACAAGGGGGATTTTAAAATGGCAACCTTAAAGGACGTATCGGATATCGTCATCGCCGGCAAGGCGAAGAAGACCGCGGGCGTAGTGCAGGACGCGCTGGACAGCGGACTGGACCCGAAGGAAATACTGAACACCATGATCGACGCCATGAGCGTGGTGGGCGATCGCTTCTCCCGGAATGAGATATTCGTGCCCGAGATGCTGGTGGCCGCGAAGGCCATGAAGAAGGGCGTTGACGTGCTGAAGCCGCACCTGTCCGACGGCTCCGTCGGCGCGATGGGCAAGATGGTCATGGGCACCGTGGCGGGCGACCTCCACGACATCGGCAAGAATCTGGTCATCATGATGATCGAGTCCGCGGGCTTTGAGGTCATCGACCTGGGCGTGGATGTTCCCAAGGAGAAGTTCGTCGAAGCCGTGCGGGAGAACCCCGGCGTGAAGATCGTCGGTCTTTCCGCCGGTCTTTCCGCCCTGCTGACCACCACCATGCCTGCCCTGCAGGAGGCCGTGGAATACCTTAACCAGCAGGATTTCCGCAAGGACATCAAGGTCATGGTGGGCGGCGCGCCCATCACCCAGGCCTTTGCCGACAAGATCGGCGCCGACGCCTACACCGAGGACGCCGCCTCCGCCGCACAGAAGGCCAAGGAGCTTGTCAGTTAAATTCTTCTAACAAAGGGTTATCGCTTCAATTGATATGGGGCGGCCCCTTTTTTTATTGCAAATTATATGGTATAATAAAGGCATTCTTATCATACGGAGGCAAAATATGAAGCTGGTTACATTTATCCGTCGCGGCGAGTGTGCGGAGCAGGTGGGCATACTGGTGGACGGCGGCGTCCTCCCCGTAGCTAATTTTGAAAGCATGAACGATCTTATCGTCAATGCCACCCCGGAGGATCTGGCAGCGATGCGGGAAGCGAAGGGCGAACCCCTCCCCCTCAATGAGATCGAGCTGCAGGCCCCCATCCCCCGGCCAATGCAGGATGTGCTCTGCCTGGGGCTGAACTACACTGAGCACGCGGAGGAGGCCTTCGGCTATTCGCAGCAGGCGTTCTCTTCCAATAAGGCCACGGCCATCTTCTTTTCCAAGCGCGTGAGCTGGTGTCCGGGGACGAATATGCCCATTCCCGCCCACAGTGACCTCACCCAGCGGCTGGACTACGAGAATGAACTGGCGGTCATCCTCGGCCGCGACGCGCTGAATGTGGCAGCGGAGGACGTGCAGGACTACATCTTTGGTTATACAATTGTTAACGACGTCTCCGCCCGCGACCTGCAGACTACTCACAAGCAGTGGTACTTCGGCAAGAGCCTCGACGGCTTCAACCCCATGGGTCCCTGCATCACTACCGCCGACGAGATTGCCTACCCCCCGGAGCTTTCCATCTCCACAAAGGTCAACGGCGAGCTTCGGCAGAACAGCAACACCCGAATGCTCATCCACGGCATTGGTGAAATTATTGCTACTCTTTCAAAGGGCATGACCCTCAAGGCCGGCACCATCATCGCAACGGGCACCCCCAAAGGGGTCATCATGGGCATGGAAAATCCTGTATTCCTCAAGCCCGGCGACGAAGTGGCCTGCTCCATCGAGGGCATCGGCGAACTGGTCAATACAGTGGAATGAGCGTCACCCGTCAAAGTTTACAGAATCATCATTTGACACCCCCTCTTTAGCGTGATAAAATAACGATGAATTAAATAAGTTCAACAAAGGCGATGACGAAGACGGCAGAGGCCCGTCGCGTTCAGAGAATCGGCCAACTGCTGCGAGGCCGGTCGCGATTTCCTCACCAGCCCATCCCTTCCGAGCCGGAGGTCCCAACATATGCCATATACCAATGGCGTGTAAGTAGGCGCCTCCCGTGAATGCTGCGTAAAGGCATAGGGCTTGATGGAGCCCGAAGAGGGGCACATTTTAATGTGCAATTTGAGTGGTACCGCGGGTTTTATAATAGAAACTCGTCTCAAAGGATGTGTAAATAAGCATCGAATGAGGCGGGTTTTTTTATTGCCATCACAATATATAAAGGACCCCCGCCACCAAAGCAAAAAGGAGGGTTTTCCTATGAATATGACCGATACCAGGGGAGCATTGTACGAGGTCGGCACCCGCATAAAGGCCCTGCGAGAGATTGCGGGCTATTCGGTGGTCCACATGGCGGAGCAGACGGGTCTTTCCGTCGAGACCTATCTGATGTACGAGGGCGGCCAGGCGGACCTCCCCTTCACCTTTATACACAACTGCGCCCGCATTTTCGGCGTAGACATCACGGACCTCATCGAAGGCCGCAGCGCGAACCTACGCAGCTACACCGTCACCCGCAAGGGCGAGGCCACCATCACCACCCGGGAGGAAGGCATCGTCATCGGCAACCTGGCCCCGATGTTCAGCGGCAAGATCGCGGAGCCCTTCTGGGTGACCTACAGCTACTCGGAGGAGCTGCAAAATCAGCCCATCCACACCCACTCCCACTCCGGCCAGGAATTCGACCTGATCCTCTCCGGTGAGCTGCTGGTCCGGGTCGGCGACCATGTGGAGCATCTGCGCGAGGGCGACAGCATCTATTACGACTCCTCCACCCCCCACGGCGAAATCGCCACCGGCGGGAAGGACTGCACCTTCGTGGCGGTGGTCCTCCCCGGCGAGGAGACGGAGCAGGAGAAGCTGGTGGAGGCGGTCATGCCCGTCCGCATCCCGAAGCAGCAGATGATCTACGACCCCTATGTGAAGCTGGAGGAGGACGGCGAGGGCCATTTACAGCACATCTCCTTCCCCAAGGCCGACACCTTCAATTTTGCCTTCGATATCGTGGACAATCTGGCGGAAAAGAAGCCGGACAAGCTGGCCCTTCTGTATGTGGACCGCCGCCATCAGGAGCAGCGCTTCACCTTCGAGGACATCAGCCGCAAGTCCAACCGCGCCGCCAACTATTTCAAGGCCCTGGGCATCAAAAAGGGCGACCGGGTGATGCTGGTCCTCCGCCGCAACTGGCAATTCTGGGTCATCATGATGGCGCTTCACAAGCTGGGCGCGGTGGCCATTCCCGCCACGGACCAGCTCCTCAAAAAGGACTACGAATATCGCTTCGAGACCGCCGGTGTCACGGCCATCTGCATGACCGCCGACGGCGAGGGCGCCTCCCATGTGGAGGAGGCCTTCGAGACCTGTCCCTACGTCACCACCCGCATCCTCTGCGGCGGAAAAAGGGACGGCTGGCGCGACTTCGATGAGGAATACCTCCGCTACCGCTCCACCTACCCCCGCACGGAGGACGCCCCCTGCGGCCGCGACCCGATGGTGATGTTCTTCTCCTCCGGCACCACCGGCTACCCCAAGCTGGCGATGCACAACCACTGCTACCCCCTCGGCCACTTCATCACCGCCCACTACTGGCACAACGTGGAGCCCGACGGCCTCCACTTCACCATCTCGGACACCGGCTGGGGCAAGGCACTGTGGGGCAAGCTGTACGGCCAATGGATGAACGAGGCGGCGGTGTTCGTATTCGATTTCAACCGCTTCGACGCCCACGAAATCCTCCCGATGTTCAAGGCCTACAACATCACCACCTTCTGCGCGCCCCCCACGATGTACCGCTTCCTCATCCGCGAGGACCTGTCGAAATACGACCTCTCCTCCATCCATTACGCCACCACCGCCGGCGAGGCCCTCAACCCGGAGGTGTTCCACCAGTTCAAAAAGGCCACCGGCCTTAGCATCATGGAGGCCTTCGGCCAGACGGAGACCACCCTGGTCCTCGGCAACTTCGCCGGCACCACCCCGAAGATCGGCTCCATGGGCAAGCCCTCCCCCCTCTTCGATGTGGCCCTCCTCGCCCCGGACGGCAGCCGCGTGAAGGTCGGCGAGCCCGGCGAAATCTGCATCCGCACCGATAAGGAAATCCCCTGCGGCCTCTTCATGGGCTACTATCGCAATGACGAGATGACCGCCTCCGTCTGGCATGATGGCTGGTACCACACCGGCGATGTGGCCTGGGCCGATGAGGACGGCTATTACTGGTACGTCTCCCGCGCCGACGATGTCATCAAGTCCTCCGGCTATCGCATCGGACCCTTCGAAATCGAATCCGTCATCATGGAGCTGCCCTACGTTCTCGAATGCGGCGTCTCCGCCGCCCCGGACGAGATTCGCGGCCAGGTGGTCAAGGCCTCCGTGGTCCTCACCCGCAATGCCGTCGGCACCCCCGAACTGGCCAAGGAGATACAGGATTACGTCAAAAAGCGCACCGCCCCCTACAAATACCCCCGCATCGTCGTCTTCCGCGATGAACTCCCCAAGACCATCAGCGGAAAGATACAGAGGAATTTGCTGTAAAAACAATGGAACCTCCCGCCTGTTCGTCAGGTCGGAGGTTCCATTGCTTCTCCTATGCCTGATACCTCATGTTTTTCTCCCTTCCCTTTTTGATGGAAATGGTATACAGTCCGCACTTTTCATATATCCTTGACGCTATGGCCTCATCTATATCGTTGAGTTCTTTGATGCTCCATTCGCTCGATATAATTACGGGTCGATTCTTAATATACCGGTAATTGATGATTTCAAAGGCAAGCCGCACCTCTGCCATTCCCGGCAGCATGGTATTGCCCTTGTAATCCTTCACAGGCTTGAAAAAGTCGTCGATATACAGAACTTCTATGTTCTTATATCGCTCTACCTCTTCTCCGATGGTCTGCCGGTCGGCTTCTTTATCCTGCGTTCGGCGGATGAAATCGCTCCACAGAAGGTATTGCAGGGGCTTTTTATACAGCACTTCGCGGGCTATGGCGGTGCAGATGTGGGTCTTTCCGCTGCCCGGCTGACCGCCGCAATAGAACCAGCTCCCATTTTCCAATCCATCGTAGCAGTAGCACTGCGCGGTGTCCTTCATTTCCCGCTGCCATTCGTTTTCGGCCTTGAATTTATCGAAGGTCTTGCTTCTTATGGTCTGGTCGAGGCCGCTCTGTTTCAGCCTCCATATGCTCCTACGAATGGGCATACAGGAGCATTCATAGTTCCGCAGCCGTTCCGCATCGTTCACCAGCTCCACGGTGGCAATGTATCCCCGGTTTTTACACTTTTTACAGTCGTATTCCTCCGGGTCGTAGCTGTCGCGGATGCTGTTGAGCAATCGCGCCTCCCGCTGCATGGGCGTCAAATGCTCCTCTTCCTGCTTCTTCAATGCCCTTTCATAGTATTTTTTCATTGCCGAGCCGTTCCCGATCCCGCCCAGCAGCTCTTGAATACTCTCCATTTGGTTTGCCGCCTCCCTTAAAAGAAGTGGTTGTGGATGTGGTTGTGGATGTGGTTGTGGGTGTGGTTGTGGGTGTGGGCATTCGATTGGATGCGTTTGCATTCCATCGCATGTTTGCGCTTTGCCGTTTCTTCTCCCTCAAAGATTTATCCCGGTCCACGATGCCCTGAAAGCTGGCTTCAAAGGCCACCTTTACCACGGGGTCGGTGAGAAATTGCGCGGGGTCATCGCCCCGCGCGTAATAGATGATGGCAAGTACCAGATCGCTGCGCTGTTCCTTGGTCAGCGAGCGGGTAGCCTCCGGGAAATCGAAGAAGAATACGACGTTGCCCTTGCTGCCGGGCCTCATTTCACGCCGCCGGCCTGATGGTCGCGGATATGCTGCCGCAGCTCCTTTATCTTCGCTTCCAGCTGCTCCATGTTCTTTTCCAGCCGCGTCAATTCGGTCTTGGCGTCCTCTACACTCTTATTCATCCTTCATGCCTCCTTTATTCTCAGGGTCGAAGAGCAGTTTTTCCATTTCTCCCAACAAGCCGTCCAGCCTTTCAAGCTCGGCAATGGAGAGCGGCCTCAGGCCGTTCAGCTTGATCTTTTTACCCCGGCATTGGACCTCCGCCGCCGGTTCCTTCGTCGTCATCGTCGCCACCTCCCGCAACGTATATGAGATACAGGTCCATGATGATCAGCATCGCCAGCGCGAAATATTCGATTGCCTCCATGCTTACAGGTTCACCCCCGCTGCGGCGGCCATGCCCTTCGTGAAGGCAATGAGCTTCTCCATCTCCTTATAGCTCATTTCCTTGGTGTGCCGCATCACATCGAAACACTGGGTCACGATAACGCGCTTGACGTCGCTGGGTTTCTTGTTCAGCTTATCGGCGATCTTTCCGATGAGGCCGTGGAACTCGCTGTTCTGCTCGGTGGTGCGGGGCATGTCGGCGTCGATGTCCGGCAGCGCCGCAAGGGCCTCCAGCGGCGTCTGTGCGGGCTTCTCCACCGGGGCGGGGGATTTGTCGGCGGCGGACGTCAGCTCGGCCTGCAGGGCCTTTGCGGCGGCCTCAGCGGTGAAGGGGCTTTCCATGTCGTCGCTGTGGGCAATGGTACTGCCGATGGTATAAATGGTCGTGCCGCGGGGCACATAGCCATAGCGGCGGAAATGAACGGCAATCAGGTTGAAATTGGGCCTGATTCTTACGCTCTTGTCGCTATAGCAGTAATCCGGCTCCACCGGGATTTCCGGGTCGGTGGCGATGATAATGTCATCGCGCTTTGCGATACGATTAGACATTGAAAAATCCTCCTTATACCTCTTTATAGGTTTTACTGATGACGCTGTTCAATCGGTCCTCCACATCCTCGAAGAAGTCCCACATATCGCAGCAGTGGTTGAGTTCATACTCGGCCCGAAGCTCGTCGTAGAGGTCCAGCACATTGCCGAGGGCGATGCGCTTTCCCCTCTTCAGGCCGTTGGAATAGGCCAGCAGCCGGGTGTCAGTAGGGCATGTCCTCTTCTTCCGCTTCGGCAAGGGTCATCACCTCGGCGCGGTCCCTCTCCTCGCTCTTCTCCACATCCTCGATCATCTCCGCGAGGCTGGTGAGTATGCTGCCGGGGGCGTCGGACACGGCCTCCACGGTGTCGGCGATGCCCTGTCGATAGCCCTTCACGAAGGCCTTTTTCTCGGCGGTGTTCATGTTCTTCATCTGATATACCATTCAATCGCTCCTTTCATAGTCGGTGAGGGTTCAATCACAGAAACTTCTCTGGCAATAGGGGCAGCCGGTGATGAGGCGCTTCCCGGCCTCGGCGGGGGGAATGCCCCTCGGGCCGAATACATAGGCCCCGCAGGAAAAGCAGCGGCCATCATAGGAAAGAAACATGGGGGCGTCGTGGTCGAAGCAGTATTTCCGCTGGGCGCTGACGTTTTTGTCCTCCGGCCTCTCCCACATCTCCGATTCCTTCAATATCTCGATGGTCTCACTCACGGGTATCCTTGCACCTCCTCTCGTTCGATAGTAGAATATGCTATCACCTCCTCACGGGATAGATGATAGCATAAACTAAGAAAGAACCTTCTGAAAATACAACAAATGTTGTATGTTAAGATAAATATTGACAGGCATGTATGGATGTGTTAATATACCAAAAAGATGTTCATTAAAAGGAGGTCAACATCATGTCCGGCAATTCCAATACCATCACCAGGGCCTATCTCGATTCGCTGCTCATCGAGACGCGATACATGGATTCCGTCAATCCCGACACTTCCTTTGCGCTCTACGGGGAGCAATTCGCCTCGCCCATCATGACGGCGGCGCTTTCCCATCTGGACCATTCGATGCCGGGGGCGTCGGTGGCGCTGGCGGAGGGGGCGAAGGGGGCCAATGCAGTGCTATGGTACGGCATGGGGCCGGATGAGGAGATTGAGGCGCTGGCGGCCACGGGGGCGCGGCTCATCGAAATCATCAAGCCCTACGCGGACCGGGAGAAGCTGATCCGGAAGATACGCCACGGGGAGCGGCTGGGGCTGCTGGCGGTGGGCATCGACATCGACCATCCCTTTGCGAATGACGGCTCGCCGGACATCGTGGACGGGGAGGAAATGAAGTCCATCACCACGGCAGAGCTCGGGGAGATCTGCAGGGGGACGAAGCTGCCGGTCATCGCCAAGGGGGTATTGAGCCTGCGGGACGCGGAGCGCTGCCTGGCGGCGGGGGTCGGGGGCATGGTGCTGTCCCACCACAACAACCGCATCGAGTACGCCGTGCCGCCGCTGGCGGTGCTGCCCGCCATCAGGGCCATCAGCGGGGATGTGCCGCTGTTCGTGGACTGCGAAATTAAGACCGGCATGGATGCCTATAAGGCGCTGGCCCTGGGGGCGAAGGGCGTCTGCATCGGGCGACCGCTGATGGGGGCCATTAAAGAAGGGGGCGCGGAGGGCGTGAAGAACTACCTGCTGGGCGCCAATAAGGAGCTGGCAAAAGCCATGGCCTTTACCGGGTGCGCCACGCTCGACAGGATGGACCCGACGGTCATTCACAGGATTTGAACCATATCTTCCTATAAAAATGCGCCCTGTCGGCAACGGCGGGGCGTTTATCTTGTTTTTTCCTGTTGCCGTGGAGGGGAAAGTGTGGTAAAATAGTGATATTATTTATAGAAGTGTGTTTAATTTCAATTACAGTCTCATGAGGAGGCAGCGTGGCGAGAAACCGGTATGTGAGCGATTACCGCATCGTGGAATCGATGGATGCGCGCGGGCGGGTCAGGTCGGAGGCGGAATACATCGGGGCGCGTTACGCCTGGGCGGAGGACGAAAAGAGCGTTCGCCGGGCGGTGAGGGGCGTGCTGGCGGGGTGTGTCGTCGGCTGGCTGGGCTGGCTGGGGGCGCTGCTGCCGCTGTCGGCGGCGACGCGGACGGTGTATGTCTGCGTGCCCTTCGTGTTCGCGGCTGTGCCGCTGGCGCTGGCGACCGGGGTTGTCGCGGGGGCGCTGCGGGGAAAGCTGCCGGGGGCGGACCTTCCGCTGGGAGCGGACCTTCCGCTGGGAGCGGACCTTCCGCTGGGAGCGGACCTTCCGCCTTTTGAGCATCGGTTCGCGGACCGGCTGGAGAACCGGGGACCGGCCTGCTCATTCTTCATGATGCTGCTGAGCGGGTTTTCACTGGCTGGTGAGGCAGTCGCCGCTTTTCGCGGGGCTTCGCTGCTGTGGGGGGACGCGGTCTTTTGCGCCGGCGCGGCGGCGGTGTTCGCCTGCGGGCTTTGTATGCACCGACTGTGGCGGCGGCTCCGTTGCAGGGAGATTGAATAAGTTGCGTTTACTGTTCATATGTGAGCAGTTGCCAATAATTACAAGGAGGATAAGAAGATGGTTAAACTGAGGAAATTTCTTTCGATTGCGCTGGCGCTGATCATGGTCTGCGGCTGCGCGCTGGCGGAGACCGCCGCGGAGGCTCCGGCCCAGCGGCAGGAGGGGACGCTGGTCTATTCCACCGCCACCTTCGGGCAGAAGTTCAGCCCCTTTTTCAACACTGTGACCTACGACCGCGAGGTTTCCGACCTGGTCACCATCGGGCTGCTGGCGGCGGACCGCGGCGGCGCGATCATCAACAACGGCATTGACGGCGAGACCGTAAGCTACAACGGCGCCGATTACGAATATACCGGCGCGGGCAACGTCGAGGTCGTGATGAACGACGACGGCAGCGTCGATTACAATCTGACCATGCGGGACGACATCGTGTTCTCCGATGGGGAGCCCGCCACCATCGACGATGTGATCTTCGGCATCTACGTGCTGTGCGACCCCACTTACGATGGCGGGTCCACGGTGTACGCCCTGCCCATCGAGGGCATGGAGGCATACCGCAGCGGCATGTCCAGCCTGGCCAGCCTGCTGATCGCCGCGGGGCGGGAGAACACCGATTTCAGCAAGTGGGATGAGGCCACGCAGACCGCCTTCTGGGCCGATGTGGACCAGGCCGGCGCGGCGTTCGCGCAGGAGATCGTGGATTACTGCGTCGCCAATGAGGTCAATGCCGCCGGGGACAGCGTGGCCGCCTGCGCCGTCAACTGGGGCTATGAGCTCGCCGAGGACGCCACCACCGCTGATTTCTTCAATGCGATGGTGGAGGCCTATGAGGGCGACCTTTCCACCATGTCCGATACCGAAACCGCCGGCAGCTCCCTCTGGGACCTGATGGAAAACTACGGCGCCTATTCCACCGGCGTCGAGACCGGCGAGGGCACGCCCAATATCTCGGGCGTCAAGCGGACCGGCGATTACTCGCTGACCATCCACATGACCGAGTACGACGCCACCGCTATCTACGAAATGAACTTCTACGTAGCTCCGATGCACTACTATGGCGACAAGGCCCTTTACGACTACGAGAACAACATGTTCGGCTTCCCGAAGGGCGACCTCTCCATAGTGAAGGCCAAGAACAGCGTTCCCCTCGGCGCGGGCCCCTACACCTTCGAGGGCTACAGCAACAACGTCGTGACCATGAAGGCGAACCCCCTCTATTTCCGGGGCGAACCGAAGATCAAATATATACAGATGCAGGAGGTGTTGCAGGAGGCCGACTATGTGCCCGGCATCATCACCGGCTCCTTCGATCTCAACTGCCCCTCCATCAATGAGGACACTGTTAAGGCCATCAAGGACGCCAACAATGGCGAGCTGAGCGGCGATACTATCACTACTGTGATGGTAGACTATCGCGGCTACGGCTATCTGGGCATCAATGCCGACCTGGTGTGCGTCAACAATGAGCCCGCCTCCGACGCTTCGAAGGCGCTGCGCAAGGGCTTTATGACCCTTTTCTCCGTGTATCGCGATACTGTCATCAAATCCTACTACGACGACCGCGCGTCCGTCATACAGTACCCCATCTCCAATACCTCCTGGGCTGCACCGAAGCCTGCGGATGAGGGCTACCGCAACGCCTATTCCGTGGATGTGGATGGCAACCCCATCTATGACCCCTCCATGAGCGAGGAGCAGCGCTACGAGGCCGCCCGGCAGGCTGCCATCGGTTTCTTTAAGGCCGCGGGCTTCACCTTCGACGAGGCTGCGGGCAAGTTCACCGACGTGGAGCAAACATGGGAGATCATGATTCCCGGCGCGGGCGTGCAGGACCACCCCGCCTACGGCGTGGCCGTGGCCGCCAGCAATGTGCTGGCCGAGCTGGGCATCACCCTCCAGGTGAACGACGTCGGCACCTCCGTCTGGAACAATGCCCTCGAGGGCAATACCGCCATGATGTGGGCCGCCGCCTGGCAGTCCTCCGTCGACCCCGATATGACCCAGGTCTATTCCAGCCAGAACGCCCACGGCAAGGGCACCAACTCCAACCACTACCAGCTGGACGACCCCGAGCTGGACGCCCTCATCAAGGCCGGCCGCAGCAGCGCCGACACCGAGGAGCGCAAGTCCATCTACCGCGACGCCATGGACATCATCATGGACTGGGGCTGCGAGCTGCCCCTCTATCAGCGCAAGGAGTGCACCACCTATTCCACCGAGCGCGTCAACACCGACACCATCCCGCAGGATATGACCCCCTATTGGAACTGGTACGCGGAGATCGATACGATGGAGGTCAAGTAAAAAGGGAAAATGAGCTCCCTCCGTCTCGGCTCCGCCGAGACACCTCCCTCTCAGAGGGAGGCCTTTGGAAGGTGCTGTGAGGCTGCTTTCCCTTAGGCTCCCTCTTAGAGGGAGCTGTCACCGAAGGTGACTGAGGGAGTCATTTTCCCATCACATTTCCCTTTACCATCGCAGACAACATAACAATACATTGCTGTCCCGCACGGCTCCCCGCCGTGCGGGATATACGCGGAAAGTGGGAAGCACGATGTTGAAGTATACGGTCAAGCGCCTGGCCTACAGCGTATTGATACTTTTCTTCGTCATGTTCATCATCTATGTGCTGATGTACAATATGCCCTCCGGATTTGTGGAGACCAAGGCCCGTGAGCTGGCCTCGCGGCCGGGGGCGAAGAAGAGCTACGCGGAATGGCTGGCGGACCTGAACGCCCAATACGGCATGGACAAGGGCATCGTCAGGGGCTATTTCTCCTGGCTGTCCAATGCCGTGCGGGGCAACTGGGGCGACAGTTGGGCATGGACCATCCCCGTGACGGAGGTGTTCCACACGACCGTGTGGTACAGCTTCGCGCTGGGGCTGGCCTCCTTTATCCTTGAGATCATCATTGCCATACCGCTGGGCATCACGGCGGCGCGGCATCAATACAGCTTTACGGATTACTTTACAACGGTGGTCGCCATGATCTGCATATCCATGCCAACCTTCTTCGTGGCGACGGTGCTGAAATATGTCTTTTCTGTAAAATTAGGCTGGTTCGACCTGTCCGGTATGCAGGGGCGCGACTATCTGACGCTGTCGCAGTTCGGCAGGATACTCGATGTGGCGAAGCACTTCGTGCTGCCGCTGATCACGCTGGTCATCATCTCCATCGGCGGTCTGATGCGCTACACCCGCACCAACATGCTGGAGGTGCTGAGCGCCGATTACATCCGCACCGCCCGGGCGAAGGGCGTGCCGGAGAAGGTGGTCATCAACCGTCACGCCTTCCGGAACACCTTTATCCCGCTGGTGACCATGCTGGGCGGCACGCTGCCGGGGCTGTTCTCCGGCGCGCTGATCACGGAGACGCTGTTCTCCATCCGGGGCATCGGCCACGCCTCCTACACCTCCATGACCCAGGCGGATATACCGTTTATCATGTTCTATCTGGCCTTCATCTCCATACTGACGCTGCTGGGCAATCTGATCTCCGACCTGCTCTACGCGGCGGCGGACCCGCGGGTCCGGCTGAGCTAAGGGAGGGGCGGATATGAAATCGTACAATCTCAACGAGGCGCTGAAGGCCAGGGAAGCGGCCTTCGCCGGTCAGCGCAAGGACGACGGCACCGTCCATCTGGACGACCTGTCCCGCGTGAAGGTCCTCTCCCCCGGCCGGCAGGTGTTCAAGCGGTTCATCCGCAACCGGCTGGCGGTGTTCGGCTCGGTGACGCTGATACTGATGTTCGTATTCTCGTTCCTCGGCCCGCTGTTCTATCCCTACGGGCAGAAGGACATCTTCTATAAGTATGAGCCCCGCAACGTGGATTACGGCATGGTGAAGGAGAACACCGCCTACACCGGCTACGACCTGCCCGGCGGCGGGACGGTGGAGCGGGCCGTCAACAACAAGATGAACTCCACCATCAAGACCATGCTGTCTGGCGGCAGCGACAGCGGCTTCATCGACGGCGAGTCGCAGGGCTACCGGGTGGATAAGCTGGCGGACGACATCTATCAGGTCTCCGTTTCCCAGACCGAGGCGGTCTGCACCTACGGCAGCGCCGAGAAGGACGTGGGCACCTACAGCATGGTTGGCAAGAAGCTGACCTACGCCGACGCGCCCGTGGAGGGGCTGAAGGACGCCATCAAAGACGCCATCGCAAAGGACGCCAAGGGCGGCACCTTCGAACTGGGCGGCATCACCTATACCTATACCCGCGGCAAGGCCAAGTCCTACGCCATCACCATGCCCTTTGAGGGCGTCTCCTACAGCGGCGAGGCCCTGGGCGAGGGCTTTGAGGCCGCGCTGAAGGCGGCAGTGGACGCGGGCGAGGGCAGCTTTGAATACGAGGGCGAGAGCTATGTGGCCGCGAAGAACGGCGGCACCTGGGAGGTCTCCCGCCTGTCCGCGTCGGAGCCCGCGAAGCTGTTCACAAGGCTGACGGTCAGCACCTACGAAGTGGGACGGAAAGTCTCCAATGACATGATCCTCGCCGCGCTCCAGGCCACCGCCGGGAACGGCGCGTTTGAGGCCGAGGGTCGCAAGTGGACCATGGCACGGGAAGGCGACCTCTGGACCATCCGCGACGACGCCGGTCAGGAATTCATGGAGCTGACCCCCTTCTCCGTCCGCCGCTACGACGGCGCGGACACCATGGAGTACGGCCTGAAAAAGGCGCTGACGGAAAAAGCGGAAGAGCTGGCCGCCAGCGGCGAAAAGACCGGCACGGTGACCTACGACCTTCCCATGCAGACCGACACCGGCGAATACGTCCACGACGATGACGGGAACGTCAGCACGCAGTCCACGGAGCTGACCCTCATACAGGGCCAGACAGGCGAATTCGTGGTCAAGTGCGATCAGGTCATCTACGTCATCGACATGTTCTCCTCCCCTTCGGCGGAGCATCCGCTGGGCACCGACGGCGACGGCTTCGACGTGCTCTCCCGCATTATGTACGGCGGCAGGATTTCGCTGATGGTGGGCTTCGTGGTCGTGTTCCTGGAGACCTTCCTGGGCGTCATCATGGGCGGCCTGTCCGGCTACTACGGCGGCTGGGTGGACATGCTCATCATGCGACTGGTGGACATCTTTTACTGCCTGCCCTCCATGCCCATTATGATCATCCTCGGCGCGCTGATGGACGCCATGCGCATGGACACCTACGTCCGCCTGCTCATCATGATGGCGGCGCTGGGCATCATGGGCTGGGCCAGCGTGGCGCGGCTGGTGCGCGGCCAGATACTGACCCTGCGCGAGCAGGAGTTCATGGTGGCGACGGAGGCCACGGGCATAAGGGTCAAGGACCGCATATTCCACCATCTGGTGCCGAACATCATGCCCCAGCTGATCGTGCAGGCCACCATGGGCATGGGCGGCGTCATACTGACGGAGTCCACGCTGTCCTTCCTGGGCCTGGGCGTCAAGCATCCGCTGGCCACCTGGGGCACCATCATCAATTCCGTCTCCTCGGCCTCGGCCATGCAGCACTATGCCTTCATATGGATTCCGGTCGGGCTGTTGATCTGCGCGACGGTCATCGCCTTCAACTTTGTCGGCGACGGCCTGCGGGACGCCTATGACCCGAAGGCCAAGCGATAGGAGGGACGCGACATGGCGAGTGAGAAGAAAAAGAGTTCCTATATCTCCGGCAAGGAGTCCCGGCGCATTACCCGCTTCAACCGGAAAATCACCCGGAAGCTGGAAAAGCAGCGGGCCGACTACGGCAAGAACCCTGCCGGCTACACCACCCAGATGAAGAACCCCGGCAATGTGGTGGAGTTTGACAACGTTTGCACCTACTTCTTTTCGGACGTGGGCGTGGTCCGCGCGGTGGACGGTGTCAGCTACGAAATTCCCGTGGGCAAGACGGTGGGCGTCGTGGGCGAGTCCGGGTGTGGCAAGTCCGTCACCAGTCTTTCGCTGATGCAGCTTTTGCCCCGCCCCGCCGGGCAGACCGTGGGCGGCGAGATACGCTTCAATTTGGGTGACGGTTCAGCCTACAACATCGTCAACACCCCCAACGACGTCATGGAGCACATCCGCGGCAACCGCATCTCCATGATCTTCCAGGAGCCCATGACGGCGCTGAACCCGGTTTTCCGCATCGGACAGCAGGTGGACGAGGTGACCATCCTCCACCATCCCGAGATGTCCAAGGAGGCCGTGAAGGCCCGCACGCTGGAAATGCTGGAGCTGGTGGGCATCGCCAACAAGGAGGGCGTGTACGACATGTACCCCCACGAGCTGTCCGGCGGCATGCGGCAGCGCATCTGCATCGCCATCGCCCTGGCCTGCTCGCCCTCGCTGATCATCGCGGACGAGCCGACGACGGCGCTGGACGTGACGATACAGGCGCAGATTCTCGACCTCTTGCAGAATCTGAAGAACAAGCTCAATTCCTCCATCATGCTCATCACCCACGATTTGGGCGTCGTGGCGGGCATGGCGGACTACGTAGTGGTCATGTACGCAGGCCGCGTGGTGGAAAAGGGCACCACACAGGATATCTTCCATCATCCCGCCCACCCCTACACCATCGGCCTGATGCGCTCGAAGCCCGTGGTGGGCAAGAAGGTGGACGAGCTTTACAACATCCCCGGCTCCGTGCCGAACCCCGTGGAGATGCCGAATTACTGCTATTTCCGGGACCGCTGTGAGATGCAGTGCGGGCACTGCTCCGGCCAGTATCCCCCGGAGATACGCATCAGCGATACGCACATCGTGAGCTGCTATCGCTTCATGGACGAGGGTCAGGTCCTCGGCTATCCGAAATCTGTGGACGTGGAGGCGCTGTGATATGAATGAGACAAACGACCGCCTGCTTGAGGTCAAAAACCTGGTCAAGTGGTTCCCCATCAAGTCCAGCGTCTTTAAGCGCACCATCGGCAACGTCAAGGCCGTGGACGGCATCAGCTTTTCCATCAGGCGGGGCCAGACCATGGGCCTGGTCGGCGAATCGGGATGCGGCAAGTCCACCTGCGGGCGGACGATACTGCGGCTCCAGGAAAAGACCTCCGGCGACGTGCTGTTAAACGGCCAGGACATATTCGCGCTGAACCGGGAGGAGCTGCGCAAACTGCGCCCGAAGATGCAGCTGGTGTTCCAGGACCCCTATTCCAGCCTGTCCCCCCGCCTGCCCGTGGGCGAGATCATCGGCGAGGCGGTGCGGGAGCACAACATCGTGCCCAAGGAGGAGTTCGACGCCTACATCTCCCGCGTGATGGACGTCTGCGGCCTGCCGGAATACTACAAGGAGCGCTATCCCCACGGATTTTCCGGCGGCCAGCGGCAGCGCATCTGCATCGCGAGGGCGCTGGCCCTGTCCCCGGAGTTCATCGTCTGCGACGAGCCGGTGTCCGCGCTGGACGTGTCCATACAGGCCCAGATCATCAACCTTTTGAAGATGCTTCAAAAGGAATTCGGGCTGACCTACCTGTTCATCTCCCACGACCTGTCGGTGGTGGAACACATCTCCGACGCGGTAGGCGTGATGTACCTGGGCAGCATGGTGGAGTACGCCGAAACGGCGAAGATCTATTCAAACCCGCTGAACCCCTACACCCAGGCGCTGTTCTCCGCCATCCCCATCCCGGACCCGGACGCCCACATAAATCGCATTATATTGAAGGGCAGCATCCCCAGCCCCGCCAACCCGCCCACCGGCTGCAAGTTCCACACCCGCTGCGCCTACTGCATGGAGGTGTGCAAGTACGCCGTGCCCGAATGGCTGGAGGTGGAGCCCGGCCACTTCTGCGCCTGCCACCTCTACGACACCAGCGAGGCCAAGGCCAAAGCCAGTGAGACCATGGAGCGCATGAAGCGGGAAAACGTCGCCGTCGGCGGGAAGGAAGTCCTGTAATGAAGAAGCCGAACCTCCCCGAGGGGGACGACGGGCGGACCATCGTCAATATGGACGTGGACGGCATGCCCTGGTTCATGCAGAAGCAGAACCGTCCCACCCCCGGTAATGGCGACGGCCTGACCCCGGAGCAGATGCGCATGTATCGCTTCGCCGCCGTCAAGGCCGGCCTCGCCGTGGCCCTCATATTCGGCGCGGTGTTTGGGCTGTTCATCGCGTTCTGCGATTTTGTCTGGTTCAGGTAGACACTTTACAAAGAGGCTGTCTCAAATTCAGTTTTTTGAGACAGCCCTTTTTTGCGTCCATTGTGGACATATATGTCGTTATATGGTATAATATGTTAGGTTTTTGGCAAATAATCGGTTCGCTGACAAACTGGTATTTATTGGGGTGAGCCATTCCCCACCAGAACCCTGTTTTAATGGGACTGACTTGTCGATCGGCAAAACGTGAGGTGTCTTACATGAAAAAGCTGGGCCTGCGCATGAGGATCGTTTTGATGGCAGCCGTTTTCATGCTGGTGACGAATCTGGCTCTGGGCGGTGCGCTGATGCGGCAGTCCAGGAACGCCATGAAGACGCTGATCGACGAGCGTATGCTGGACGTGGTGAACACGGCGGCGGCCATGGTGGACGGGGACGTGCTGGACCGGCTGACGGCGGAGGACGCAGGCACCCCCGAATACCAGGCGGTGATGAACACGCTGACGGTATTCCGGGATAACATCAATCTGGCCTACATCTACTATGTGCGGGACATGGGCGACGGGACCTTCACCTTCGGCATCGACACGGACCCGGTAGCGCCGGGGGCCTTCGGCTCGCCCGTGGTCTACACCGACGCGCTCCAGCGGGCCAGCCAGGGCGTTCCCTCCGTGGACGAGGTCCCCTATGAGGACATGTGGGGACGGTATTACAGCGCCTACAGCCCGGTATTCAATTCCCGGGGCGAGGTGGCGGGCGTGGTCACCGTGGACTTTGAGGCGGCCTGGTATGAGCGGCAGCTCAATCAGAACGCCCGGACCATCATCCTGGCCTGCGCGCTGTTCATCGCAGTGGGCATATTCATCGTGCTGTTTCTGACCCGGCAGTACAGCAGGCGCATCGAGATCATCAACGGCAATCTGAAGGACCTTTCGGAGGACATGGCCGAGGTGACCGGCGTCAAGCGGAAACCGACCGAGAGCATACGGCCCGACTTGCGCAACGACAGCATTTTGAAGATGGAGGCGCTCATCGCCGAGCTGCGCAACGGCCTGCGCCGGCACGTTAGTCACTCCAACACCCAGGCCAACAGCATGATCACAGCCATGGCCTCGGACTACCGCAGCGTGTACCACGTCAACCTGGACGAGGACGACGGCGTTTGCTACCGCAGCGACCCCAATGACATGGAGCAGACCCCGGAGGGCATCCACTTCCCCTATTTAGAGCGCTTCACCTGGTACGCCGAGCACTCCGTGACGGAGGGCTACCGGGAGGGCTTCCTGCGCTTCATCGACCCGGAGAACGTCCGAAGCAGCCTGGCCACGGAGCCCATCATCGCCTATCGCTATCTGGCCCGGCGGGATGGGCGGGAATACTATGAGATGATCCGCATGGCCGGCGTGCGCCGTGCCGAGGACCGGGACGACCACATCGTCCACGCCATCGGCCTGGGCTTTACGGAGATCGACGCGGAAATGCGGGAATCCATGGCGAAAAACGAGGCGCTGGCCGAAGCCCTCGCCATGGCGGAGGAGGCCAGCGCGGCCAAGACCGCCTTCCTGTCCAGCATGAGCCACGAGATCCGCACGCCCATGAACGCCATCATCGGCCTGGACACACTGGCCCTCCACGACGAGACGCTGAGTCCGCAGACCCGGGATTACCTCGAAAAGATCGGCGGCAGCGCTCACCACCTGCTGGGCCTCATCAACGACATACTGGACATGAGCCGCATCGAATCCGGGCGGATGACGCTGCGCAAGGAGGAGTTCTCCTTCAGCGCCATGCTGGAGCAGATCAACACCATGGTGATGTCTCAGTGCGGCGACAAGGGGCTGACCTACGAGTGCCGCATACTGAGCCGGGTAGACGACTACTACATCGGCGACGACACGAAGCTGAAGGAGGTCCTCATCAACATACTGTCCAACGCCATCAAGTTCACCGAGGCGCCGGGCAGCGTGACCCTGACGGTGGAGCGCACGGCGGTATTTGAGGGACAGTCCACCTTGAAATTCTGCATCCGCGACACGGGCATCGGCATGGACAAGGCCTATATCCCGAAGATATTCGACGCCTTCTCCCAGGAGGACAGCAGCCGCAAGAATAAATACGGGAGCACCGGCCTGGGCATGGCCATCACCAAGCGCATCGTGGAGATGATGAACGGCACCATCGCCGTGGAATCCGAGAAGGGCGTGGGCACGGAGTTCACCGTGGTCATCACGCTCAAAAACTGCGACCGGCAGGATACCTCCCGGGAGAACGCCATCGACCGCAGCCGTCTGCGGGTGCTGGTGGTGGACGACGAGGAGATCGCCGCGGAGCACGCACGGATGGTTTTGGAAGAAGCCGGCATACGGGCCGACATGTGCCTGAGCGGGCCGGCGGCGCTTCAGATGCTGGAGGTGCAGCACACCAAGCAGGAGCCCTACAATTTAGTGCTGATGGACTGGAAGATGCCGGAGATGGACGGCGTGGAGGCCACGCGGCTGATCCGGGAGCGCTACAGCAGCGAGACCACCGTCATCATACTGACGGCCTACAACCGGGACGACGTCTGCGAGGCGGCGGAGGGCGTGGGCGTGGACAGCTTCCTCTCCAAGCCGCTGTTCGCATCCAACGTCATTGCCGAATTTGAGCGCATCGCCCGGCGCAACAACATGAGCCTCTTCAGGGAGAAGCAGCGCGCCAGCCTGGAGGGGCGGCGCATACTGCTGGCCGAGGATATGGAGATCAACGCGGAGATCATGATGGACATACTGGACATGAAGGACGCCAGGGCCGACCACGCGGAGAACGGCAGGGTGGCCGTGGAGATGTTCGAGGCCAGCGATGTCGGGGCCTATTCCGCCATACTGATGGATGTTCGCATGCCTGAGATGGACGGCCTCGAGGCCGCCGCGGCCATCCGGGCGCTGGACCGGCCCGACGCGAAACGCATCCCCATCATTGCCCTCACCGCCAACGCCTTCGACGAGGACGTGCAGCGCTCCCTCCAAGCCGGCATGAACGCCCACCTCACCAAGCCCGTAGAATCGGAACATCTGTATCAGACGCTGGAGGAGCTGATCTACGAGGCCGAAGCGGAGGCATGAGAAAAGACCGACGCCATTGTCACTGGGACGATGGCGTCGGCTCTTTGTTTATGATGCAAATTAAAGTATTTCGGGGAGACAAACTGTCCCTGTAGGAACACCGCCCCTACAGGAGAGCGGGTTACTCCCCGGCAACTCTCTGTTTACCATCCCCGCGCAGGATCTCCAGCGCCTTTGCAAGCTGGTTGTCGTGCTCGGGGTCGGGCTCGATGGGGACGCGGTCGGCGTCGAGGGCGATCTCCACGTCGGGGGTGACACCCACGCCGTTGATGGAGCGGCCATTGGCGTCGAAATAGCTGGCGGTGGTGTACTGCATCCCCGCGCCGTCGGCGGAGAAGGTGGTCATGGTCTGCACCACGCCCTTGCCGTAGGTGGTCAGACCCACCACGGTACCCCGGTCCAACGCCTGCACCGAGGCGGCCAGTATCTCCGAAGCGCTGGCGGACATGCCGTTGACCAGCACCGCCACGGGCACGTCGTAGTATTCGGCGGTGGAATAGTAATCCGTCCGGGCGCCCGCGCGGTCCTCCACATAGACGATGACGCCCTCGGGCAATATACGGTCAGCGATCTGGTTGACCTCGTTGAGCAGCCCTCCGGGGTTGTTGCGCAGGTCGATGACCATGCCGGCGACCCCCGCAGCCTTGAAGGCTTCGATGGCCTCGTCGAACCGGCTGGCGGCGTCGCCGGAGAACTGGGCGATGGAGACATAGCCGATATTGCCGTCGATGATCTGATAGTCGGCATAGCTGACGGTGACCGCCCGTCGCTGAACGGTGAACTCAAGGGTCTGCGTTCCCCGCCGGATGCCCAGCAGTACCTCGGTATTTTCCTCGCCCCGCATACGTCGGACGCCATCCATGTAGGCGGCAAAGGTGTCCGCCTGCACGGGCTCGCCATCCACGGAGACCACCTGGTCCCCCACCTTCAGCCCGGCGTCCTCCGAGGGCGTGTTGGAGTAGACGCGGACGATCTCGATGTGTCCGTCCTGCGTCCGCTCCACCTGGACGCCGATGCCCTGATATCGGCCGGCGGTGTCCTCGTTCTCCCGCTTCATCTCCTCGGGGGTATAGTAAAAGGTATAGACGTCGCCCACCGCGTTGGTCATGCCATGAATGGCCCCGAGGAGCAGCGCCTCCTCGTCCAGGGGCTTGTAATACTCGTCCATCAGCGTCTTTCGCACTTCGTCCAGCCGCTCGTAGCGCTTCACCCGGGCGTATTCCTCCTCGGAAACCCAGCGCTGCCCCTCGCCCCGACTGGACATCAGCAGTGTGGCGGTGGAGGCGACGACGGCGATCATCACCGCCGCCCAGATCAGCTCGACGATTCTCGTGGCGCGTTTCTTCATTCGGTCCTCCATTGCGGCGTGCGCCGCGTGTGGATGTTGGTTTAGATTGCTCGATAAATTGGAATTTGGCGAGCTGAGCGGGAGTCCACCTCATCCGGCGCTTCGATGCCGCGCCTCAAATCTTCGATTTGAGCCGTGGCAGTCTGGCCTTTGGCCAGACCAACTTTGCCAAAGGCAAAGTTGCCTCCGCGCCACCTTCCCCTCA
>CACZXF010000035.1:22257-36498 GCA_902785105.1 uncultured Eubacteriales bacterium
TGGACTGTTTTCAGTGAGATGGGGCCGGCAGGCCCTTGTCAAGTGCCCGTGAGGGCGGATGAGGTGGCCTCGAATGACACCCCGACAAATCCCTGTTTACCGATGACTTTCTCCTAAACAAAGAGCGCGAAGGCGGTGACTTGTCAAAATCTTTGATTTTGCCAAGTCAGTCTGGCCTAAAGGCCAGACCGCGAGCGGCTGAATCGAAGATTCAGACGCCGCGCCTGCGGTTCGCGCTCTTTCTGTTTGAAGCTATGCCCGGTTTTCGCGGGATATTACAGCCGGAAGCGGCGGTTGCCGCCGCCCTTGCCCAGCAGCATCATCATCTTGAAGGTCACGGCGTCGTCGAAGTTTCGAAGATCCAGGCCGATGGCGTGCTGCACCTTTTCGAGGCGATAGACCAACGTGTTGCGGTGGATGTAGAGCTTGCGGGCCGTCTCGGAGAGGTTGAGGCTGTTGTCAAAGAAAGTCTCGATGGTGTGTACCATCTCGTCGTTGAACAGCCGGGCGGTGGTCCGATTGAATATGCAGGAATTGTAAATCGCGCCCATCTCCGGGGAGACGTCGCTCAGGAACCGCTCCAGCAGCAGGTTGCGATAGATGAAAACGTGCTTGTTGGCGTGGTAGATGCGGCCCACATTGATGGCGTTCCGGGCCTCCTCGTAGGCGTCCGGGATGCTGACCAGGTCTTCCCGGGCGTCGGAGATGCCGATGAACACCGTGCTGCCCGTCTCGGTGAGGAAACTGCTCTCAAAGGCCTTGGCGAACTCCTCCACCTCGGACAGGCCGTCCTCCCCCTCCGCGACCTTCAGCATGGCGACGGAGTGGTGGCCCACCTCGGTGATGAGGTCCTCCTCGTCCTCCAGCGTGTTGGTCATCAGGCCGATGGCGGTCTCCACCTCCATGTCCTGGAAGTAGAAGTACAGCACGCAGCGGCTCTTCTGCATGGGAATCTCATGCTCGGCGGCCAGGGACTCGAACTCAGAACCCTCCACCTCGCCGCGAAGCATCATCCGCAGGGCCTGCTCCCGGCTGGTCTGGCTCATGTCCTCCCGAAGCAACAGGTTGATCAGCTCCGCGCAGAGCACCGCGCACTTCTTGATCTCCTCGCTGTCGCCGTGGAGACAGACGTAGACCGGCTGCTCCTCACCGGTGCCGATAAGCGTCATCGCGCCGTAGACGAAGGGCACTGTGGGATTCTGCCGAAGCTCCTCCGGGATGGTGAAGGCCCGCTGGTCGCCCTCGGGCAGTATCACGTTGCCCGCTGCGTCCAGCAGCAGTGCGGACATGTCCACCATGTCCAGTATTCTGGCAATTTTTACCGTGATGCGATGATCGAGATACATGATGGATCGCCCCCTGTCAGCCCGAAAGCTGTTTTCCATAGTATACCTGTTTTATGTTGAATCCCGGCGAAAAACCTTCCGCCGAATTATGATGAATATGTTAAATATGTAATATAACGATTTGGAAGTTGTCGGGAGTGGTTTGTCACCCCCACTGCTCCCTGTCTATCAAAGAAAAGCCTCAACGCCCGTCAACCTATTCCAGCTCATCAAGCTCCAGCTCCAGGTCGTCGAGCTCCTCTTCCATATCGTCGTCATCGTCAACGGGAGCGCTGTCCGTGAGGCCGTTTTCCTCCTCGTATTCCTTCAACAGGTCGATGTCGATCCATTCCCGCAGAAGCTTGCTCTTCGGGGCCTGCAGGGTCCAGAGCTCGGAGGGTACGGAGCCGAGATCGCGCATACTGACGGCGCGGTCATAGGCGATGATGATGTGGTCCAGCAGCGGCACCTTCAGGGCGTTCAACGCTTTCAATGCGCTGAGGGTACACTGGATGTCCTCCTCGGAGGGCCGCATGGTGCCGCCGGGATGGTTGTGGCAGATCACCACGGCCTTCGCGCCCTGTTCGACGATCTTGGCGAGCATGAACTTCAAATCGAACATGGCCGCGTCCTCGCTGCCTTTGCTGATGAGTATGGTCCGCTTCTTGCGGCCGATTCTGTCCAGCAGTATGGCATAGAATCGTTCCCGATGGATTCCCTTGTACAGGTTCACCAGGTATTTCGACATGATCGACAGGTGATTCAGCCGGGTAGATTTGCCGTATTCCTCCTCCGTCGTATACCGGGCCAGCTCCGGGAGCATCGAGAAGAAGTGGGCGTCTATGCGGCGCATACCGGCCTTCTGCTTCATGATGACGTTGGATTCGAGGAAGAAAACCGGAGAGGGAAACATCTGCCTGATCTTCTTCATCAGCTCGTCCGGCGATTCCTTCCGGTGTATCATGGACAGGGCGGTTTCGATGTCGTTGTACAGCCTCTCTTCCTCGGGCCGGTTCAGCTCACCACTCATCGCCGGAGGGCGCCGGCCTCGACCAGGGCGTCCAGCACCGCCTCGGGCGCGTCCAGACGTTGGCCCATGTACCAGCCGTCCTGCGCCTCATCGTACAGCAGCTCCGCCGCGCCGTCCACGGCTACGCCGCCCCTGACGAAAACCAGGTCCAGCGACAAGGGCCGCTCGATGTCGTAGAGGTCCGCCACGTATTCCCGATCAGACAGCCGCTCCGCGTCCTCGCTCGCTTCGAGGAACTTCTTCAAAGCCTCCGTCTGAGTCTCGGTCAGCTTCAGTTTCATATTGCTACTCCTTTTTCATTTCATGAACAGGTCTACCTCACGGGTGGGCGCCGAAACGGCGCCCCTGCAGGGATAGCTGTTTCGATAGCTCCAGTTATGTCGCCAGATCCATATACCTTGCCACCAGCTTGGGATAGTACTGTGACTTGTACATGTGCTGGCCGTCCACGTCGGCGTAGGCGGTGTAGCGGCGGCCGAGGGAGGGCGAGGTGGTGCTGGAGCGGTTTTCGAGGATGATGAGCTGCTGTTCGCTGCCGCCCACATCCATGACCACATAGGACCGGTCGCCGTCCACGAAGGCATCAATGAGCTCGCCCTTGCACTGGAACACGCGGCCGCTCCACTGCTCGAACATCACGCGGAGCTTGTCGTAATCCATGGCCCAAGCCTTGGCGGAATACTCAGCCAGGGAGGGCAGGTAATTCACATTAAAGCTGATGACAGCGTCCTGCTTGCCGGGCATGGAGGCGCGGAAGCGGACCACATTGTCGCCGATGGTGGAGAACCTGGCGATGAAGGAGAAGCGGCCCGTCTCGAGGTCCATGGAAAGGCTCTCCTCCATATAGTCGGTATCCACCGATATGACCGCGCCGGGCTCCGCCTTGCCGGTGACGGCCATGGTGCGGGAGGGGCTCTGGTCGGAAACGGTGGTGTCCAGCTCCAGCTCGATATCGTACTTCTGGCGGAAGAAGGTGACCTCCTTGCGGGTCTCCCGGTGGCGCGGGGTGCGGACGATCAGCGTCACCACGTTGTCGCCGATGGGCTCCACGCTGACGTTGGTGGACAGCAGGCCGCTGCGGTCCAGGGACTTGGTGACATCCTCTCCGTTGACGAACACCGTGCTGCCGGGCACCACGTTCAGTATCAGCGGATAGACTGAGGTGACCACGTCGATGCGGTCGCTGGCCGGGCTGGTGATGCTCAGCGGGGCCTGGGGCACATCGATCTGAAAGTTCACCTTGGGCAGTATGGTCTTCATACCCGTCTCGGAGATCAGCATCGGGGAAAGCGTCACGTCGGCGTGGTCCACGTCGTTGACATCCGGGCCGAACCAGTCCGAATCCGCGATCTCCATGCGGGTGACGCCGCCGGAGATGCTCAGGGACCGGTTCATCTCCGGCAGGAAGATCTGATCGCCGTCCTGGCCGTAAAAGGCGATGGAGTGGCCGCTGCGCAGGTCGGGCAGCGTGATCTCGGAGATGGTGGGTGTATACTGGCCGCGGGTGTAGAGCCGCTCCAGGCGGTAATTGTACATCCAGGTCCAGAGCTTATAGCCGCCGATGGCCAGCGCGGACAGCGAAATGATGGCCACCAGAGCCGTCAGCAGCCGCTGCCATATGGGGCGGTAGACCTTCGGCTTCGCCGGCTTCTCGTGCTTCTTCGCCGCCTCGCCCGTGGGCAGGGGCTGTTTGCAGTTGGGACAGTACAGCGTGTTGTCCGCGCAGTAGCTGCCACAGTAGGGACATTTCAAATGGGGCCTCCTTGGGCGGGATGCGCCCGGGCGATGTAATTATTTCTGCTCGATAAACGGGGATTTGTCGGGGTGTCATCCGAGGCCACCTCATCCGCCCTCACGGGCACTTGACAAGGGCCTGCCGGCCCCATCTCACTGAAAACAGTCCACTGGACTGTTTTCCGGGCGCTCGATGCGCTCGCCAAATTCCAATTTATCGTTCAGACCAGACTTCTATTGATATTCCCTATTATACCACATATTTTCAAACAGGCAATGAATTGTTTGTTCACTTTTTATGACCCTGTTTTCAGATGTACTTGCGCATCTGCTGGAGCGCGGCCTTTTCGAGGCGTGAGACCTGTGCCTGGGAGATGCCTATCTCGTCGGCGACCTCCATCTGTGTGCGGCCCTGGAAGTAGCGCTGGCGGATGATGTTGCGCTCCCGGTCCTGGAGCTTGTCCAGAGCCCGGTTGATGGACAGGTCGCGGACCCAGTCGTCCTCGCTGACCCTGTCGTCCTGGATCTGATCCATCAGGTAGATGGCGTCGCCATCGTTCTGATAGACGGGATCGAACAGCGAAACCGGGTCCTGTATGGCCTCCATGGCCAGCACCACGTCCTCCTCGGGCAGCTCCATCGTCTTTGCGATCTCCGCGATGGTGGGCTCCTTGCCGTCCCCGGTGGACAGTGTGTCCCTCGTCTTTAAGGCCCGATAGGCGGTATCCCGCATGGAGCGGGACACGCGGACGGCGTTGTTGTCCCGCAGGTAGCGCCGTATCTCGCCGATGATCATGGGCACGCAATAGGTACTGAGCCGCACATTCAGGCTCATGTCGAAGTTGTCCAGCCCCTTCATCAGGCCGATACAGCCCACCTGGAACAGGTCGTCCATGTTTTCGCCCCGGTTGTGGAACCGCTGTATCACGCTCAGCACCAGCCGCAGGTTGGCCTGGATCAGCTCCCGCCGGGCCTCTTCATCCCCACCGTGAGCCCTGCGCATCAGATCCTGCATCTCATCGTGGGACAGCGTGGGCAGCGTCGAGGTCTCCACGCCGCAGATTTCAACCTTGTTCAATGCCATAGAAAAACCCTCCACTCCGGCAAGTATTGCCGAAGGAGAGGGTTTGTATGCGCGACAAATTGGTATTTGGTGGATCAGTGGATGTCAACCATAGATGGGGCTTTCTCGGTCACTCCACCGCTTCCTTCAAGGGCTGCAGATCGAGCAGTTCTGAATCTTTGATCAGGGCGTAGAGCTCGCCCAGCACGCGCCTAACGCCGCCGGGGATGTCGCTCTCGGCATTTAAGACCATGATGGGGTCGTGGACGGACATACGGAGCTGGAACCAGGCGTTGTTGATGCCCCCGTCCAGGTTGAAGGTGATGCGCACGCCCTCGCGGCTGTCGGAGGCCATCTGCCATTCGGGGTTCTCCAGGGTGTTGGAGAGTATGATCTCCACGACCTCCTGGCTGGAGGCGGCGGGGTCCTCCTCGTCCAGTATTCTAAGGCGCAGGGTCTGGGCCTCCACGGCCTCGCTGAGGTCTGTCAGAGGATCGAACACGGTCTTGCCCTCCCGCTTGCAGTCCAGCTCCTGGCAGGCCACCCGCAGGGCGAGATAGATGCCGTCTTCTAAGAAGCCGTTCTCACGGAACCCGGCATGGCCGGTAGTCTCGATGGCCAGGGGGCAGTCGATCTCCTCCTCGTTCAGGCGCATGGCCTCGCGGATGACGTTCTGGAAGCCGCGCTTGAAGCGGTAGTGTATGCCGCCCCACTCCTGTATAAAGGCGTTGAGGCCGGTACTGGTGACGCTGTCGGTGACGATGGTCAGCCCCGGCTTCTTGTCCAGCAGCAGGGCGGCCATCAGCGCGATCAGGCGGTTGCCATCCACCGGGCGGCCGGCGGCGTCGTAGAGGAACGCCAGGCTGGCATCCACATCGAAGGCCACGCCCATGTCCGCGCCGAAGCGGATGACCTCGGGGCCGGGGTTCCCGGTGACGCGCTCTATGTCCGCGCCCAGGGATTCCAGCAGGTCGGCGAAGAAGGTCCCGCCCAGCGTGCCGGTGTCCACCACGGCATAGAGGCCCAGCAGCGGCTTCAGCGCGTCGTCCTCCAGAAGCTCCGCCGCCCGACGGAGCAGGTATTGACGGTAGTCGGTCATCAGGTCTGCCTTCGTGACCAGCCGCTCCGGGACCGGGTCGGCGGCGGCCATGCGCAGAATATGCTCGATGTCTTCGTCCATCAGTATGCCGTCGGGGGCGATGAACTTGAAGCCGTTGTTCTCCATGGAGGCATAGCCGCCGGTGACCATCACCGCGCCGTGGACCTCCGGGCCTTCCCCTCGTTGGGTCACCCTCATGAACAGCGCGGGCAAGGCGCAGATCCCCGCGTCGGTTACGTCGCTGTCGGCGGCGGTGATACCTCGGGTCAGCAGTTTCCTGATGCGCGGGCCGCTTTCGCGGGTGTCACAGCCCACGGCGATGTTCAGCTTGTCGGGCGTGGTGTTCAGGCGCTCGGCCAGCATCCTTGCAAAGGCGTAGCCGATGCGGGCGCAGGTCTCGTCGGTCAGGTTCTCGGCGCGGCTCAGAATGTACCAGCCGCTCTTCAGTTTCAGCCATCTTGTACTGTCGGTATCCATGTGATGTCCTTTCCGCAATTATTGCAGCGCGCGCTCGTCGCGCAGATATTTGGTCAGATCCTCGTCGGATTCGTTTGGAATATCCCGGATATAGCGGTAGATGGGCGCGAGACGGCGGAAGCCATCCATGAGGGCATCCACCAGCGCCGGAGATTTCAGCAGGGAAAAGTCCTTAATATCATGATAGAACCAGAAGCTGCGCACGCCATACCATTCAGACAACGCTTCCGGCAGGTTATCAGGCCGCTTGATGCGCTTATAGGCGTTCATGTACAGCCCGAAATCCTCCCGGAGCAGTTCGGTGAGGCCCAAGAACACCTCGGGCTCGGTGGCCAGTCGGCGGCGCAGGCCGTTCATGTGGGGCTTGCACTCCTCGTAAAAACCCATGCCGAAGCTGCTCTCCGTGGCGCTGATGTCATAATAGAAGCCCACGTTGGCCCGGTTTTCATCGGCGGGACGGCGCAGGCGCAGCCACATGGAATCCCGATAGGGGGATTTGTCCCGCGAATAGCGCAGGTCCCGGTTGATGCGGGAGACCACGCGGTTGGGCCGAAGGTCCAGCTCGTCATCTATTTCTGACAATGGCCCGGACAGCGCCGCCGCCAGCTCCAGACAGGGACGGCGCACGGCGTCCACATACCAGTCGTGATTGGCATGGAAAAACTCGGTGTTGTTGTTGAACTGTATCGCCATGAAAAACTCAAAGGTCGCGTCTGTAAAGCCTTGAAACATAGATTACCTCTGTGATTATATATATGCCGTTGGCGATAAACAGGAATTTGCAGGGGAAACGAACCTCTCAGTCAGCCTACGGCTGACAGCTCCCCTTAAAAGGGGAGCCAAGGGGCTACTGGTTTTCTCGGCTCCCCTCCCAGGGGAGCTGGCGCGAAGCGCCTGAGATGTCGTGACCCCTACAACTTCCAATTTATCGCTTCTTCTCCTAAGGCTCACGCCTTTGTTTCGCCCTTCTTCCCGCCCTTTGCAGCCTTCCTGCGGGGCTGGTTCGCATTATCCTGCCTGCGCTGGCGTTGTTCGGCGGCGCGGCGGCGACGGTCCTGGCGGGCGCGGAGGGCGGTGACCAGCAGCAAGGTGAACATCGACACCAGCGCGGCAGAGGCCACCACCAGCAGTATGGTGAAGGTGGAACTGCTGCCGGGCTTGGTGGAGCTGCCCTCCAGTCGCATCCGCTCGCTGTCCAGCGGCTCGGGGGCCATGCCGCCGGGGCCGATGGTGATGTCGATGGGCTCGGCGGAGATGGTGCGGGGGTGGCCCTCCTCGTCCAGATAGTTCAGGCAGAATATAAATTGGCTGTCCTGTTTCACCTCGTAGGTCACGCTGAACCGACAGGGCTCACCGGTGGGCAGCACCGCCAGCGCCCGGGCGTTCCCCCGCTCCACCTCGTAGAGCTGAAGTTCCTTGGCGGAAGCGGTGCCCTCGTTGGTCAGGGCGATGTCAAAGGTGACGTTGCCGGGGCGGCTGATGACCGAGGCTCGCGGCGCAATGTACATGCTGATGTCGATACTCCGGGGCAATTCCTCGGCGGGCAGGGTCAGCGTCTCGGTGACGAAATCCACCGCCTCCCCCGCCTGGCTGACGCCGGTGACCCGCCAGCGGTATTCCCCGTCGCCGCGGACAGGATAGGTGAAGGCCACTTCGGTCGGGTTACTCCCCCGGGGCAGGCTCAGGCCGTCGGCGATGACGCCGCCGTAGACGTCGTCCAACACGGTGATGTCGCTGTAGTCGTCGTTGCCCGCGTTGGTCAATATCAGCACGGCGTCGGCCCGCTCCGGGTCGAAGGCGGAGCGGCCCACAGAGAAATCGTGCTCCAGCGCGCTCTCGGACAGGCGGACGGTCACCGGGTCCAGACGGCGGCTGATCGTCTCCCCGGAGGGCACGGTGTATTCGAGGACGGCGTCCGAGGAGGACTCCATGTTGACGGTCACACGGCTGATGAACGTTCGCGTACCGCCGATGGGAAGCTGCTCCAGCCGCCCGGTGAAGTCGCCCAGCGCGTCGTGGATGGATACGGCGCTGACGGGCACGTTGCCGTTGTTGGAAACCCGATAGGTGATGGTGAGCTGCCCCCCCGCCGGGACGAACCGGGAGGAGAGCTGCCGGGTGAAATCCACATCGGGCCGCGCATCGCCCTTGATGACGGGAGCGGACAGGTTGTGGGACACTTTCTCAGCGGCGGCGTCCGAGGCGTCGTGGCTGATGACGTAGCGCACGCGGCCCTCGTCCAGCTCCGCCTGGGTCACGGCATGGGGGCGTACCAGCGTCTGGCTCTCGCCCGGCGCCATCTGGCCCACCGGCTCGGAGAGCAGGCCGTCGTCGGAGGTCAGATAGATGTTGCGGATGTCCTGCTCCGAATGATTGGTGATCACGAAGGTCATGGTGACGTCCCCCGGCCCCACCAACTCGGCGGGACTGATGGAAAAGACCACGTCCAGCCCATCCCCCGCGCCTTCCTCCGCCAGAGCGGACGCGCCAAAGCACACCAGCGCCAAAACGCCGATGAGCACGAGCACCCGAAGCATCGCCTTTGTCATCACATCATTGCTCCATACCATTTCTTCCTACTTTATATTTTATAGCCTTTGACCCCATCATGTCAAGCGGGGATGCTGTCAAAACCTGTCGTTTTGTGGCATTGCTTTAATGAAAAACCGGTTGTTGGCAAACGCTGCGTGTGGTAAAATACAGAAAAAGGTTATGGGGTGACGCATATGAAAAAGAGGATCGTTTGCTTCGGCGATTCGCTGACCTGGGGAGCCGATCCCGCGGGCGGGCCGCGGCTGGAGGAGCGCTGGCCGCTGATATTGCAGGACGCGCTGGGCGCGGATTACACGGTCATCGAGGAGGGCCAGGGCGGGCGCACCATCGGCACCGACGACCCGGTGGAGGGCGAGAAGAACGGCATGCGCTACCTCGTCCCCTGCCTCGAGACCCACAGCCCCTTCGACCTGCTGATCATCATGCTGGGCACCAACGACTGCAAGCGGAAATACAACTATTCCGACCTGGACATCACCTGGGACATGGAACGCTTTCTTGAAAAGATGTTCACCCACAGGCACTTTCAGGCGGAGGACCGCTATCAGGTGCTGCTGATCGCCCCGCCGCCCATCAACGACGGCATACACCATTCCCCATTGGGCGACCTCTTCGCCTATGACGAGGGCAAAGCCCGCTCCGAACACCTCGCCGCCTCCTTCGCGCCGCTGGCTGAGCGCTTCGGCTGCCATTTCATGGACGCCGCGCAGTATGCCCAGAGCAGCCCCGTGGACGGCATCCACCTGGACGCTGAGAACGAGACCCGGCTCGGGATGGCAATTGCTGAGTTTGTGAGGGAGATTCTGTAGACAGGTACTTGCTGGGGTGATGTCTCCCCACAATTCTCTATCTATTAAAGTAATAAAGCCGAACGTCCTCATGGCATTGGACGTTCGGCGCTGCATCCTTTGAAGGTGGCGAACCCTCAATGATGTCATTATATATGCCAAACATGTACTCAATATGAACAAAGCGGAGAGATTTTCTGTCCGCGATGGGGTGATATTTTGAGATTTCATACCGGGCCGATGACCACGGGCAGCATACCCCGGCATCTGCTGGCCTACGCCATCCCGGCGGTGCTGGGCGACCTGTTCCAGGTGACCTACAACACGGTGGACTCCATCATCGTCGGCAAGTACGCGGGGGCGAACGCGCTGGCGGCGGTGGGCGTGGCCAGTCCGCTGATGAGCATCGCCATGTTCTTCATCATCGGCATGGGCATCGGCGCTTCGGTGCTGATGAGCGAGTTCTACGGCGCGGAGGACATGAGGGCGTTGCGGCGGGAGTTCTTCACCACGGTGCTGCTTTCCCTGGGCCTGTCGGCCATGATCGCGGGCGGGCTGTTTGTGCTGGCGGGACCGCTGCTGCGGCTGGTGAACACGCCCGCTGAAATACTCGCGGACACCACGGCCTATCTGCGCATCGTGGCGCTGGGGATGCTGGTGTCCGGACTCTATAATATCCTGGCCGCGGCCTCCCGCTCCATCGGCGACACGCGGACGCCGCTGACCTGCCTGATCATCGGCTCACTGGTCAATGTCGGGCTGGACATCTGGTTTGTGGCCGGTCTGGGCTGGGGCGTGGCCGGGGCGGCCTGGGCCACGGTGATCTCTCAGGCCTGCTCCGCGCTGCTGTGCCTGCTGCTGCTCTACCGCACGGAACCGCTGTTCTTCGCGGACCGGCAGGACTTCGGCATCGACCGGGCGCTGCTTCGGCGCACCATGGGCTTCAGCTACGCCAGCGCACTTCAGCAGGCGGGGGTCTACGTGGGGCGGGTACTGGTGCAGTCCATGGTGAATCCGCTGGGCGTCCACGCGGCGGCGGCCTTCACGGCGGTCAACCGCATCGACGACTACGCCCTGATCCCCGAGCGGGACATCTCCAGCGGCGAGACCGTGCTGGTAGCCCAGAACCACGGAGCCGGCAAATTCGACCGGATGCGGGAGGGGATGCTGGTGTCGATGGTCTTCGAGGTGGTCTACGGCGTCATCGTGTCCATCGCCGTGTTCGCGCTGGCGGAACCGCTGATGAAATTGTTCGTGCCGCCTGCGGAGACAGAGGTCATCCGCCTGGGCACCCGCTACCTCCGGCTCATGGGCTTCTTCTACTTCATGCCCGGCATCACCAACGGCCTCCAAGGGTACATGCGGGCCATCGGCAAGCTGAAGCTGACCATGTACGTCACCTATTCCCAGATGCTCACCCGCGCTGTCACCACCTTCCTGCTCATCGGACGCATGGGACTCGACGCCGTACCCCTAGCCTGCGTCGCCGGGTGGATACTGATGATGGTGTGGGAGATCGGGCTGATGGTCGCATGGAAGCGGCAGGGAAAGCTGTATCGGTAACGCATAGCGAAAGCCGCCTGTTCGAGCAGGCGGCTTTTACATTGTGTCGATATACAGGGATTTGTCTGGGAGATGCACACGCTCCTGTAGGGGCGGCGTTGCGCCGCCCGCCGGGTAGTACGATGCGTTTCGTTAGGGGCGGGCGCCGAAACGGCGCCCCTACAAGGGATAATTTGTCAGCACGACAACGCCCAATTTGTCAGCCTTACCCCTTTACTTCCCCATCGCCACAGACGCGGCCTGCTTGCCGGCGATCTCGCCGGAGACGAAGGTCCAGCTCTGAGCCTGGCCGCCCCAGGGGGTGTAGGCCTTGCCGTCCACGTTGCAGACGCCCTCGGAATCCTGGCCCACGGCGAAGAGGTTTTCGATGGGGGTGCCGTCCTCGCGGAGGACATTCATGTTGGCGTCCACGTCCAGTCCGCCCACGGTGCCGTAGGCCCAGCTGGTGCAGGGCACGGCGTAGTACATGGTCTCGACGCCGCCCAGTGTCTCGGAGAGGGTGGCCGCGTCGCAGCCGATGGCGGCGGCCAGGTCGGCGATGGTGCCGGCGGAGATGACGTCACCGTAGATCTCGCCGATGCCAAGGATCTCGTCGATGTCCGCAACCGGCGTGCCCGGCTCGGGGAGCGTGCCGCCCTGGGCGAGGAACATGGAGGTCGCCTTGGACTGCGCCTCGGACAGGCCCTTTTCGCGGATGGCGTCGATGTCGGCCTGGGTATAGATGTTATAGTACATGTAGTTGGGGGCGAATACGATCTCCACATCCAGCCCTTCGTCCACGGTGCCGCTCTGGTTGGCGTTGCCCCAGGGCTTGCCCTCGGTGGTAACCATGGGCATGTCGGTGGTCAGGGCCAGAGCGGACAGTATGGCCTTCTGGTCGGCGGTCAGGTCGTCGGTGCGGATCAGGTTCGCCACCTGGGAGATGTGGACCATGGGGAGCGTGCCCATCATGTACAGCGCGCCGCCGGCAGACTGACCCATCTGGATGCCCGCGCCCTGGTTTACCGTGTCGCCGATGGCGTTGACGGTGGCGCCCAGGTACTGCTTCATCATGGCGTCGTTGCCCAGGAAGCCGCCGGTAGCCAGGATGATGGTCTTGCCGTAGATGTCGTAGACGGTACCGTCGTAGTAGGTGGCGCTGACGCCGATGGCCTTGCCGTCGTCATCGAAGATCAGGGATTCGGCGGTCAGTTCGGTCATGTAGCGGTTCTTCTCGTTCTTCCCGTTGGCGATGTCCAGCGCGCGGAGGAACTGGAAGGTCTTGTTGGGGCCAAGGATGTTCCAGGAGGTGTTGCCCTCGTCGGCGGAGTAGACGCACCACTCCTTGTCCCACTCGGGCACCACGAAGCTGCCCAGCAGGCCCAGGCCCTCGAACTCAAAGCCGAAGTTGTTCACATAGTAGTCCAGCGCGGTGCCGGAATTGTAGACGGCCTCGCGGATGACGTCGGCCTTCTCGTCGCTGCCCACGTAATCCATCCAGACCTTGTAGACGTCGTCGGCGTTGATGTAATCCTCGCCGCCGTTGAACTTCTCCTTCAAATATTCGCTGTTCAGCGCCATGGGGCCGTAGGTGCAGACGGAGTTGCCGCCGATCTTGCCCGCGGCCTCGATGCCGAACACCGTCGCGCCCTGGTCCGCCGCCGCGCAGTAGGACAGCACGCCCGCGCCGCCCATGCCGACCACGACCACGTCGTAGCCGTCCAGCACCACGTGGCCCTCCTGCTTGGGCACATCGGTAAACCACTGCATGGGGTCGCCGCCCGCCGCTTCGATGGCCGCGCCCACGGCGTTGCGGATGCCGTTGGAGGAGGTCGTCGCGCCGGTGATGGAATCCACCGCCAGAGACTGATGCTCGATGATGCGGGGGATCAGCAGCGCTTCGGCGGAGCTGAACCACTCGCCGGTCTGGCTGTCCGTTTCAGAGGTGACCTTGATGTCGGTGATCTTGCCGCCCTCCAGGGTGACCTCGGCGGTCAGGGGGCCGGTGAGGCCGAAGCTGGGGGCCGTGCCGGAGAAGGTACCGTCGCTGACGGGCTGCTTCTCCACGTCGCCCGCGCCGCTGGCCTGGTTCAGCGCTTCGGTCAGGGCCAGCTTCACGCCGGTGGTGGTCTCGGAAGCGCCGCTGACGCCGTCGATGTCGGCGCTTTGAGCGGCAAGGATCTGCTCCTTCAGGGCGTCCGCCGCCGCGCCGCCGATCTCCGGGGTCTCGTGGCTCACGTCCAGTTGAACGTCGGTGATGGTGGAATCGTCCACCGTGATGGTCACCATCAGGCCCTGCTCGTGGCCCATGGCCTCTCCCGTATAGGTGCCGGGGGTGTACTCCGCCAGCGCCGCTGGGAGCAGGCCCGTCAGCAGCGCCAGGGCGATGGCAATGCAAAGTGTCTTCTTCATCGCTCTTCCTCCTTCTGTATTGTTGCGTTTTGGTTGAATCATTGCGGGTTTATTATAACATAAAAGGGTTGGTTTTGTCTACTGTGACGGGTAGTATTACACGACAAACGCACGAAAGCCCACTCCCACAGCATCGAACTAACACGCTCCATTTTTTAAGCGTTCAGAACGACTTCAAGAAACTCCTCAGGCTTCTGACACAGCACAAACCGTTTCTT
>CACZXF010000036.1 GCA_902785105.1 uncultured Eubacteriales bacterium
AAGCTGGAGAGATGCTGCCATCATGCTATCGAAATTCTCTATCATTATGATCACCCTGTGGTGATTATACCATATCCATTAAATTGGGAGTAGAGCCTACAATAACCTATCGCGATACCCACGATTTCACCCGGGATGAATTGGAACAATTGTTCCTGTCCGTCAACTGGTCGTCGGGACATTTCCCGGACAAACTCGTGACCGCGATGCACAACTATGAAACGGTTTACAGCGCCTGGGACGCGGATCAACTGGTTGGCCTGATCTGCGCCATGGATGACGGAATCATGAACGTATATGTCCACTATCTGCTGGTGGAGCCAGATCACCAGGGGCGGGCCATAGGCCGCAGGCTGGTCGAGATGGTGAAGGAAAAATACATGGATTACATGCGTATCGTGGTCGTTGCCTACAATGATGAACTGCGGTTTTATGAGCACTGCGGTTTCAGGAAAAATACCGATTCATCGGCGATGTGCATAACATCGCTGTGGACATGACGGAGGGGTGAACGGGTCAGTATGAATATCGCGGCTATGACCTTTCGGCTGCACGCGCCGTGGGTACACAGTCTGAAGGAAAAAAGGATGATCGTCAAGAGCCTGATGGCGAGGCTCCAGAATCGCTTTCACGCGTCTGTGGCCGAAATCGACGAACAGGATACCCATCAGATCATCGTGATTGGCGTGGCTGCTATCGTGCCGCACAGCGCGTTGGCAGACAGTCTGATGGAGGAGATCAGCGGCTTCGTGGAAGCCAATACTGATGCGGAATTGCTGGATGCGACTAAGGAAATACTATAGCAATCGTCGATAATAACGCAAAGAATAAATCCTGCAGGGGCGTCGTTCCGCTGTCACTCATGCTTATGCCGTATAGCATTGAAAACTGAGAGCATAATAAGGCGTGAGGTGATGATATGAACAGGGAAAAAGCGGTGCTTCTGTTGATTGCGCTGCTCGTGGCTGCGGTGGTGATGGCGGGGTGTATGCAAAGCAAGGCTGGAGAACAGTGGACGCCCTCGGAGGATCTGCCAAAGATTCCCGAAAAGCTTGAAAAATCAGAGGGGGCAGGGATGCCGACGCTGAGCGTCTATGATGTCAAGGACAAATCCACGTCGGAGATGGACATCGAGACCTATGTGATGGGCGTGGTGGCCGGTGAGATGAAAAATGACTGGCCCTTGGAGGCTCTGAAGGCTCAGGCCATCCTGGCCCGAACTTTTACGCTGAAATTCTGCCAGGACAAGGATTCCAAATACAAGGACGCGGACATCTCCACGGATGTGACCGAAGCCCAGGCCTATGCCGCCGGCGACATAAACGACCGCGTTCGCCAGGCGGTCAATGAGACGCGGGGCCAGGCTATGGCCTATAACGGCGAATATCCCAACGCCTGGTTTCACGCTCATGCCGGGGGCATGACGGAGCTGCCCACGGTTTCCCTCGATTATAATAAGGAAGACCCGCCTTATTTGAAGCCTGTCCGCTCCAAAGAATCTGACGAAGCTCCCGCAAATGTCAAACATTGGACGGCGACATTTACCAGAGCTCAGGTTGTGAAGGCATGTGCCGACGCTGGTGTTAAGATTGACGAACTTGAGAGCATCGAGGTGGGGGAGAAGGGGGCCTCCGGCAGGGCAAAGACGCTGCTGGTCAACGGCAAATCGGTATCCGCGCCGTCCTTCCGCCTGCAAATCGGCGCAAACCGCCTGAAGAGCACCCTGATCGATTCTGTTAACATCGAGGGCAATCAGGTCACCTTCAAGGGGCGCGGCTTTGGTCACGGCGTCGGCATGTCCCAGTGGGGCGCATATGCCATGGCTGAGGACGGCAAGAGCGCCGAGGACATCATTGGTCACTATTTCAGCGATGTCAACATCGTCAAGCTGTGGTGAACTATCGTGAAGGGCTGTCGCGTGACAGCCTTTTCATTTTTACGTTGGGCTGATATAATGATTGAAAAGGAGGGCATGGCTATGCGCAGATTGAAGCTCATGCTGCTTGCGCTGCTGGCAGTGACGTTGGCGGGCTGCAAACCGCTGGTGGCAGATGAGGAAAAGCTGCTCACTGTTTATGCGACATTCTATCCCATCTATGCCCTCACAGATGCGCTCATGACGGATATTCCCGATGCCGCGCTACACTGCCTTGTCCAGCCCCAAGATGGCTGTTTGAGAGCCTATCAGCTTTCGGACTGGGATGCCTATATGCTGGCATCGGCTGACGCCGTGATCTGCGGCGGGCGGGGACTGGAGAGCTTTGAGAGTTTGCTGTTTCGATCAGGAGAAAAGGGTCCCGCCGTGTTTGTGGCGCTTTACAACCTCGACCTGTATGAAGGAAAAGCCGACGCAGACCGGGAGGAATCCCATCTGGATGGGCCAAATCCCCATCTTTACATGTCCATATCGGGTGCGAAATTGATGCTGGAGGGCATTGCAGGAGCGCTGATTTCTCTTGATCCCCGGTATTCAGATGCTTATTCGGCAAATCTCGATCGGACCGAGGCGGAGCTGGATCAGCTTTTCAAGGACATGCGCGATGCTGCTGGGAACATCGAAGGGCAATCCGTCGCTTTGATGAATGAGGCGCTGATCTATACTGCGAATGACCTCGGGTTGCAAGCTGCCGCATGGATTGAGCGGGAAAGCGGCGAAGGGCTTTATGGTGACGCCTTGAAGGACTGCATTGAAAGGTTAGATGCCTCCGGAGCGAAGGTGGTTCTGATTGAAAAACAGGCCCCTGCGTCGCTGATAGAAAGCCTGGAATCCGCGGGCTTTGCCGTGGCCCGGCTGGACGTGCTTTCCACGCATCGGGAGGCAGATGGCTTTGACGGCTATATTGAAGCCCAGATGAATAACGCCCGGGCCATTGGCCGGGCATTTGAGGAGATAAGAAGATGAAACAGGTGACCATTTACACCGACGGCGCGTGCTCAGGCAATCCCGGTCCCGGCGGCTGGGGCGCGATATTGATGTACAAGGAACAGAAGCTGGAGCTGTCGGGCTACGAGGCCCACACCACCAACAACCGCATGGAACTGCTGGCTCCAATACAGGCGCTTTCCCGTTTGAAGGAGCCCTGTGAGGTCAGCGTGTATTCCGACAGCGCCTATCTGGTCAACGCTTTCCGACAGCATTGGCTGGACAACTGGCAAAGGCACAACTGGGTCAAGAGCGACAAGAAGCCGGTGGAAAACCAGGATCTTTGGAAAAAGCTGCTGGAATACTGCAACATCCATAAAATCCAGTGGATTAAGGTCAAGGGACACGCCAACAACCCCTATAACAACCGCTGCGATGAACTGGCCACAGGCGAGATCAAGAAGAATTACATCAAATTATGATTCCCCTTTTAACTTTTCTTCCCGCAGATGCACCGCGCTTGCGGCACGTCTGCGACGATCGTCGGACATAGCGGCATAATGGCGGCGGGTGGTGTTGACATCACTGTGGCCCAGCACATCCGCCACAAGGTAAATATCCCCGGTCTCATGATACAAATTCGTGCCAAAGGTGCTGCGCAGCTTGTGGGGGCTTAGATGCTTCTTCAGCGGCGCGGCCTGACTGGCATATTTTTTTACCATCTGTTGCACGGCACGGACGGAAATGCGCTTGTTTTGAAGCGATAGAAACAGCGCGTCCTCATGGCCGGGCAGCGGCGTCAATTCGCGGCGAAGCTTGATATAGTCCTTCAAAACCGACGCCACCTCATCCGGGAAGTACAATATGGCCTGTGACCCGCCTTTACGGGTGACGAGGAAGCCGTTGATGGAGAAGTCAATGTCGTCGATGTTGATGCCCACCAACTCGCTGACACGGATGCCTGTGCCAAGAAAGAGCGTAAGTATCGCCAGATCGCGCTGGCGGGTATGCTCGTTGTATTTTCGCTGCCGTTCATCCATTTTTTCGCCGGTCTCCACATAGTCCAGCATACGGGCCATTTCGTCGATCTCCAGGCGGATGATGGGCTTCTGACGGCGCTTAGGCATGTCCACCAGCGCGGCGGGGTCGGCGTCGATGTAGCCGTTTTTATAGAGAAATTTGTAAAAACTACGTAATGATGCCAATTTGCGCATTTTGCCCAGGTCAGCGTTGGTGATTTCAACGTCATCCTTGATGTACAGATTCAGATAATCCAGATACATGTGGATGTCACGGGAGGTGACGCGGGCGAGGTCGTCCGCATCAAAATCCACGATCTGCTTGTCGGCAAACTTCGGAAGCTCCGCCGTGAGAAAGTTGAAAAACAATTTGAGATCGCAGACGTAGGCATAGCGCGTCAGCGGCTGGGTCGTCGAATCAATGGCCGCGACGAAATCAAAGCAGACGCCCGGAAGTTCCTGCAGAGCTTCGCGGGTCAGCGCTTGCAATTCACGGGCGCGCTGCTGGGCATAGGTTTCAGGCATAGATACCTCCAAATTCTCGAAAATAGCACCATATCTATTCGCAAAAGCTGTCTTTTACGCACAGATATAGATGACACAATGAAAAGCCGGATGCGGTTCCCCGACCGGCTCAGATGTGCTTTTTGGGCATGTATTGCTTCGGTGGTTTGGGCTTGAAGCAATCAAAGGGCTGATCATCGTCCCCCTCAGCCAGGTCCTGTCGAAGCTGGTCAAACATGGCCCCTCCGGTGCCGTCGTCGATGATCTCATCGATTTCGACGGCGTTGTAATCCGCGCCGGTCTGCAAGCACTTCATGCAGTTGTCGCACAGCTTGTTGGGATCGAGATCACAGACGGCGCACTCCCCGCAGTCGTCGCAGATCTTCGTTTCATCCAGCACGCAGTATTTTGTCATGTTCACCCGCCTCCCGTCAATTGACGACGTGTCCCCTCAATTTGTTGATGGAGCGCTCCACGGCATCCCGGCTGTTGCCCCAGGGCTTGTCACTGTTCCGATAGTCGAATTTCCGCGTGAACCACTCCAAGTCGTCCGCGACGCGCTGAAGATTTGCCAGCTCCACATTTCGCAAAGTTTTCGTAAAATCTTGGAGAACTTCTCCGGAGAGATGGTTTGGCGCCTCCCGCATGGTCTCCTCGTAGTGCTTCAGGCACATCCCCTTGGACTTTTCGAGCAGTGACGGGAAATCCTTCTCGTGTTTGTACATATACAAAATGGTATAGATGTAGCGCTCCATATTGTTCCGTATGCGCTCGCACATGACACAGGTTTCCCCGATTTGAAGCGGTGCGTCGGCGCTCTTTTTGCCGAGGATGCGCTTAAAAACCGACGTGCCCTCGACCTCCTTCGTGTCCCCGGAGAGTTTCGCGATGACCTGCTTCATATGGGTATGGGTCATCAGCGCCAGCCCCAGCCGGTTGCCGGCCTCGAACATCAGGCTGAAATGATGGCCGCAGAAGCCCTTTTCATTGACCTCTATGCGCTGGCTGGGCTCCATGACGGAATCGCCGAGGAAATACTCGACGCTCCCGGTCTCCACCTGGTCGTATAACAGGCAAAGAGGACATTCACAGTCCTGCCGGTAGGCTTCCCAGACCGGAGCGGTATCGATATGCAGCTTCACGGGCATTCCCCTTTCGTTTATCGGGCATCCAGCATGTTCTCAGGCAGCGTGGAGGTCAGTGTCAGCACGGAGATCTGCGGGCCGTTGAACAGCCTGAACGGCATCAGCTTCACTGCGCCGTTGACGCCCAACCCGCCGGTGATGTACATCTGCGTTTCGTCCACGCTGGACAGGCCGCAGATCTTCGACTGTTCCGGAAACCAGCCGCCCCGCGGCAGCGTGTAATCCGGCACATACAGCGCCCCAAAGAAGGGCACCCGCCAGACGCCGTTGCAGTAATGCCCTGCCAGCACCAACTCCGGCGTGATGATGTAGCGGTCCGTGCCGGCCTTGTGGGTTTCTGAGGTATAGATGAAGTCCTCCGCCGGCGGTTCATGGGCCAGAGAAATGTGCATGTCCGTGGCCTGCATGTCGCGCTCGGCGTTGTAGAGCTTCTGCATCTGCTGATAGCGATAGTCAGTCCTGGGCAGCGTGGCGTAGTCCGATTGTATGCCGGACATCACGCCGTCCTGCTCCTGCTCGGTCTGGTCCTTCCAATATTCCACTGTGGACACCGTCTCCAGGTTCAGCATCGTCGCCGGGGAGACCCACAGCCGGGCATTCTTCACCGGAATCTGCATGGGTGCGTCCACATAGTTCGCGCCGCGTTCGATGGCCCCTAAAATCCAGTCCTCCAATATGATTTCAGACAGCGTGCCAGTGATGTTCCGGGGTGTCGCGACGAACGGGCCGGGATCGGAATCGCCGCATATGAAGTAAACCCGCTCCGGCTTCTTGAGGCCCTCCAGGAATTCATAGAAGGGCTCCGGGTTACCGCTTTTGCCCACCATGTCGCCCACACAGAATATGGCATCGTAGCCCGCATTGTTGATGGAGCGCAGCAGCAGGCTCTGGCTGTCACCGAAGCGCTTGCCGTTCAGATCAGAAAGCACGATGATGCGGTAATTCTCCAATGCCTCCGGCAGGCCTACCACGGTGATGCTCTGCTCCACCACGCTCAGATTGCTGTTGTTGAGCATGACGCCCACTGCCATGAACGCGATGAAGCCCAGCAGGACCAGCGGCCAGAAGCGGATTTCACGGCCAAAAATCTTCAGTGGCTTGAAAAAGCTATCGTTGCCGGTGGCACTCATCAGGTCGAACAGCGTGCGGCGCTGTTTGCCGGATTTCTTCCGACGGAGCTTGAAGCCGCCCTTCTTCTTGCCCTTGTCGTCCCCGGATTTCTTGTTTTTCTTATCATTCCCCTTCTCCGCCTTTTTTTCGACGGGCTTTTTCGGGGGCTTTTTACGCCGTGCCGGGATGTCGCCTTCGTCGCCGTAGAGGCTGGATTCATCCTTATCGTCGCTCGACCCGGCGCTTGGCTTCGGTATGCTGACCGTCGGCTTACCGGCTTTCTTTTTCGTTTTTTCGGAATCAGGCATGTGTATAGACCTCTCCAAAATATTGACCCTTATATTATAGAATGAATTTGTAATTCTGGCAAGTCGCGCCGAAATATGTTATAATAAGAAAATGAAAAGAATATCTGACTGTATTGTGGAGGTGGATGGAGATTGGCAAAGGCAAAGACAATTTACGTCTGTTCCGAATGCGGCTATGAAACCCCGCGCTGGCTGGGCAAGTGCCCGGACTGCGGAAGCTGGAACACGTTGAACGAACAGGAAGCTGTCCCTGCCGCCAAACCGGAGGAAAAGAAGCTGCGTAGGGCGCCGGGCAGCGACGCAGAGGCGGCAAAGGTCAGCGAAATCCCTGACGAGACCATGGCCCGACGTTCCAGCGGCATCGGAGAGCTGGATCGCGTGCTGGGCGGTGGTGTGGTGGACGGTTCTATGGTGCTGGTGGGCGGCGACCCCGGCATCGGCAAATCGACATTGCTGACCCAGCTCTGCGCCAATATGTCCCGGGAAGGTGCCTGTGTGTTATACGTCTCCGGAGAGGAATCCGCCCGCCAAGTCAAGCTCAGGACACGCAGGCTGGGTTGTGCCGACGCGGATTTCTATGTGCTGTCCGAAAACGACATGAACACCGTGGAGAAGCGCATGCAGCAGCTCTCCCCCGCCATCATGGTGGTGGATTCCATACAGACCATGTACAAACCCGACATGGCCAGCGCTCCCGGCAGCGTTTCCCAGGTGCGGGAATGTGCCGCTCAGCTCATGCGGCTGGCCAAAGTCAGCGGTTGCAGTGTATTCTTGGTGGGTCATGTGACCAAGGAGGGCTCCATCGCCGGGCCTCGAATATTGGAGCATATGGTAGACGCGGTGCTCTACTTCGAGGGTGACCGCCAGCATCAATACCGGCTGCTTCGGGCGGTGAAGAACCGCTTCGGCTCCGTCAACGAGCTGGGCATGTTTGAGATGAGCGAGCGCGGGATGCTGGAGGTGGAAAACGCCAGCGAGGCGCTGCTGTCCGAGCGGGCCCACGACACCAGCGGCGCGGTGGTGATGTGCGCTATGGAGGGCTCGCGGCCCCTGTTGACGGATGTGCAGGCGCTGGTGGCGACCACGGTGTTCGGCAATCCCCGGCGGATGGCCAGCGGCGTGGATCAGGGCCGTTTGGCACTGCTGCTGGCCGTCTTGGAAAAGCGCGTAGGACTGCGGCTCTACGATCAGGACGTGTATATCAATATCGCCGGAGGCATGTCCCTGACCGAGCCCGCCGCTGACTTGGCCCTGTGCGTGGCCGTGGCGTCCTCCCAGCGGAATCTGCCCATCGGCGGTGACTGGGCTGTTATGGGTGAGGTCGGCCTGGCCGGTGAGGTTCGCGCCATTTCACAAGCAGAGCGGCGCATCGCCGAATGTGCCCGCCTGGGCTTTACCAGCGTTATCGTACCTAAATACAGCCTCAGGGGGATACGGGTGCCGGAAAGCATGCGCGTCATCGGCGTCGAGACGGTTGCTCAGGCGCTCAACGAGCTGGGATTGCTAAGGAAAAGATAAACAACCTCCTTTTAAGCCTCGCGTAAGCGAGGCTATTATTTTAGACTGCGGTCTATTGTTAAATTATTCTGGGTCGGAATTTGGTTTATCTGTAATAATTGAAAAAAATATTTAATATTATGATTATATTAATAATATTTAACGTGCCATTGTTAAGTTTGCAAACGGGATAAAATTTGACGTTGTATTTACATTGATGCTTTATAATTACGCTGTATCGGTATAGAGGAGGCGCGGCATGTTTGGATATGTTATCACCAGCGCCGAATCCCTGCCGAAGGACAGGCAGGACCGATTCAGGGCTTTTTACTGTGGGCTGTGCCGTCGGCTGCGTCTGAAATATGGACTGTTGGGCACCGCTACGCTGAGCTTTGACATGACCTTTCTGGCCGTACTTTTGAACGCGCTGTATGAGCCGAAGGAAATTGAAGCGCAGGAGCGATGCGTACCCCATCCCCTTAAATGGCACAGCTACGTCGATACCCCGGTATTGGACTATGCCGCGGACATGAACGTCGCCCTGGCCTATCACAAATGCCTGGACAACTGGCTGGATGACAAAAATGTGTTTTCGGCGGCAGAAGCGGGGCTGCTGAAATCCGCATATCAGAAGGTTGAGGCCCGATATCCCCGGCACTGTGAGGACATCGTGACCTGGCTGGATGAGATACACGCCATGGAGGCAAGGAATCTGAGTGAGATCGATCCTCCTGTGAATGCGACCGGCGCGATGCTGGGCAAGCTCTTTGCGTGGCAGGCGGACGATATCTGGGCCGAATCCCTTCGGGAACTCGGCGATGGCCTTGGACGCTTCATCTATCTGATGGACGCTTACGAGGACCTGCCCGCGGATGAACGGCGCGGCCGCTACAATCCTTTAAGGGCCTATCGACAGCGCCCGGATTATGAGGAATTCTGCCAATCCGCGCTGATGCTGGCCATCGCGGATGCGACACGGGCCTTTGAGTTGCTGCCCATCCTGCGGGACGCGGACATCCTTCGCAACATACTGTATTCCGGAGTGTGGAGCAAATATGCCATGATCCGGAAGAAACGGGAATCCGATCAAAAGGAGAAATAAGATGCTGGATCCTTATAGCGTACTGGGCGTCTCACCCACCGCAACGGAGGATGAGATAAAAAAAGCCTATCGCGCGCTGGCGAAAAAATATCATCCCGACGTCAACAACGGGTCCCCGGAGGCCGAACAGAAAATGAAGGAGGTCAACGAGGCTTATTCTGCCGTCATGAAAATGAGACGGGAGGGCACTGCCTTCAACCAGGAGGGCGCGGGTGCTTCACAGGGCGATCCCTTTGGCGGTTTCTACGGTGGCTTTGGCGGCGGGCATGCCTACAATACTCAGGAAGATCCCTATGAGAACAACCCCCATCTCCAGGCGGCGCGGAACTATATCCGCTCGGGACATTACGTCGAAGCGCTCAACCTGCTGGAGGGCATACTGGATCGAGGCGCGGAGTGGTACTACCTATGCGGCGAGGCCAATCTGGGCATGGGCAACCGCATCGCGGCGCTGAATTACGCGCGTCAGGCTGTCAGCATGAATCCGATGAACTTCGAATATCGCTCACTATTGAACCGGGTGGAGGGCAATACGCGTTATTACCAGGCTGGCGGTGAATCCGGCGGGTTCAGTATGCCTACGATGATTTGCGGGAATCCGTTGTTGAGCTGTTGTCTGCTCAATCTGTTTTGCAATTGCTGCTGCGGCGGCAGGTATATATTCTGTTGATATGGAGGCATTGATCGATGTCATTTTGGGATAAAATCAGGGCGGCTTTGAATGGTTTTATGCAGGGCCGCCACGGTGCGGACGAGCTTTCCATGGCTTTGCTGATCGGCGGGCTGGTGCTGTCCATCATTGGAAGCCTGACGCGGTTTCCCCTGCTTTCACTGCTGAGTCTGGCACTCTACATCTATGCCATGTTCCGCATGTTTTCCCGAAATCATGAAAAGCGCTATGCGGAGAATCAGAAGTATATCGCGCTGACCCACGGGAGCCTTCGACAGTTTTTCGTCCGTTTGAAGAACTTCCGAAAGTACAAGTATTTTAAATGCCCTGAGTGCCACGCAAGGCTGCGCCTTCCCCGAAAGGTCGGCGAGGTTACCGTCACCTGCGGCAAATGCCATCATGCCTTTAAGCAAAAGGCATAACAAAATCCGAAGCCCCTCAGCGGTGGACAGCCGTTAAGGGGCTTTCTTCCATGAAAAAACTCTGTTGGGATACAATCGGGGTATAATTGATGATGTGTACATTTAGAAAAAGTTTGATCCTGCTGCTTGCCATTGCGGCTACACTGCACGGAATGCCCGTAATGGCAGAGGCAAAATTCAGGCCTGCCGAGAGCTATGAACGCGAGCTGCGCCGCTTTCAGTGGGGCCCAATCGCGATGGAAAAATTGGATGATGACGACGAAGCGATTCAGCAGGAGCGTTATTCAGGAAAATCGGGCACAGATTACACAGACAAACACTTCTATACCTATCGCAGCGCCATCGTCGAAGGGGCTGGATTAACTTGGAATCCTCAGCGCTGTCAAACCGATGATGAAAAGATGCTTGCAGAACTGCTGGCCCCAGGGCTTTACAGTTTTTATCCAGACAGCTCCCGCACGGGCTGGGCCATACTGCCGGAGCTTGCGGCGGAAATGCCTGAGGATGTCACGACAGAATACGCTGGCCAGATGGGCATAGCCGAAGGCGAGACGGGCAAGGCCTGGCGCATTGCGCTGAACAAGGACGCGCGATGGAGCCTGACGGACAAGGCCATGTCCTGGATACATCGCCACGGCGACGTCACCATGATGGACTTTGATATCACTGCGGATGACTATCTCTATTCCCTCCGACAGCTCCTGGACCCCAGGCTGGACAACCCTGGAGCCGCACGTTTTTGCGAGGGCGAATTTGCTTTATACAATGCCGTAGGCTACCGTGAAAGTGGCAAGACAACCTACGAGCCGCTGGAAATCACCGCCGAGGAAGCGCTTGCGTCAGGGCTTTCGCTGTATCTGGACATGGATTTCTGGAACCTGGCCGGAGCCCCTGATGAACAGGGCAGACCCGCGCCTCAATATGTATCCATTGAAGACGACACACGATACCTGGACTCCGATATAACCGATATTAACGCGGATGATGCGTGGATGTCCGCAAAAGCACTGTTTGATTCTTTTCTGGCGAACGGAATGCCATATGAGAGTTACCAGAGGGCATATTTACGCATCGCCCACACCGCGCCTCTGACGACATGGGAGGATGTGGGGATACGAAAGACAGACGACTATACCATTGACCTGATCTTTGCGGAACCAGTGACAGACGCGGACTGGCGTCTCCCCTATGGCCTGCGGGATGGGTGGCTGGTATTTGAGCCGCTTTACGAAGCCTGCAAGTCGTACTATGACGCGGAAGGCAAGCAGGTTAAATCGGAGGATGATGCCTTTACAATTAGCACGATTTACGGAACCGACTTCACCCAAACCGCCTCCTACGGCCCCTACGCCATGACGCGCTCCAATGAGCAGGAAGGGATTTTCCTTGCGCGGGATGACAGTTGGTATGGCTATCGCGATGACCTGCATACCGGGATGTACCAGACGGACGCGGTGGAAATTGTCTTCTTGCCGGACCACGCTTCCGTGATGAATGCCTTCCTGCGCGGTGAACTGGATGATGTAGTTCTGATTCCAAGTGAAGTCAGCCATTACGAGGACAGCCCGTATCTGCGTTTTTTCCCCGACTCCCAGACCACGAAGCTGACACTCAACACCGATTATGATAAACTGCTGGGGCGCGGCGACAACAGTCAGTTGCTGGTGGTCGATGAATTTCGGGAAGCTCTCGCCTGCGCCATCGACAGGGATACAATTGCGCTCATCTGCGGTGGCAGAGCGGCCCATGGGCTTTTATCGTCAAGCTATATCTGGAATCCTGTTACAGGCGCGAGTTATCGGGAGAGCGCGCCGGGTCGGCAGGTCGTCGACACCAGGACGACTTACAACCCCGAGAAGGCACGTTCCCTGATGCAGCTGGCCTATGACCGCGCGGTTGCGGCGGGCATCTACGACGGCCTTTCCCCCATCGCCATTACGATCAGGGTTGAGCGGGAGGACGATCTGACGCGACAGGTTTTCAGTGCTCTACAGGAACAGATCAGCTCGGCCTGTGCCGGTACGGCACTGGAGCCATACCTGAAGCTGAAAATGGCTGTGGATGCCCATTGCTACGAGACCAACTATGGCGGCGACGCCGACGCCATATTCTCCACCTGGAGCGGCTCAACGCTTGATCCCTACAGCATCATGGGCGCATGCTATACCGACTCACCGGACGGCAGCGGCCAGCAGATGGAATATGGCTATAATACAGGCGTCATTTCGCTGACCATCGACTGCGACGGGCAGCAGGTCACCGCTTCCCTCCGAGGCTGGGCCCGCTGGACGCGCGGAGACGTCATGACGGAGCTGGACGAGGCGCTGGGTCACTTTTCGGACTACAGCTACACAACCCGGTCCGCCATTCTCGCGGGTATGGAGGCCTGCTGCCTTAACTGGAATGCGACGATACCGCTGTATGATCGCGGCAAGACCACGCTGTTCAGCCAGAGATACGTTCCCGCAGTCGATAAGCCCTACAATCCCGTCGTCCGGGATGGCGGGCTGGCCTTTACCACCTATCAATACGACGATGGAGACTGGGCCGCTTATATTCAGGAGCATGAGCTGAATTATTAATCGTTATGACGTAACTGTTCAGTTTTGCCATATTATCAGAAATTTGTCGAGCTAATGTAAAATAATGGCTGTGTTTGCAGGCAAACCACTCATTCTCCATTCTCAAATAAATACCAATTTGATGTCGAGCTAATTAGTTACGCTTCGACAAACTAAAACAGAGGCTGGGGTAATTCCCTTCCTCTGTTTTTGCGTTATAATGGTCTTTTCTCCAGTTTGCCAGCCGCACGGGGATACTTATCCGGCGTAGGGCGAAGCTTCTGAATCCGGGCGGCACGGTGATCCCAGTCCCGACCGGGGATGGGCAGTGCAAATACCTGCGGCGCGCCGCCGCCCAGTGTTTCTATGGCGGCTTCGGCGGAGGCCAACTCGTCGTCCAGACCTGGGCCTTTCATGGCCAGCAGACAGCCACCCACCTTCACAAATGGCAGCATCAGCTCACACAGTACGTTCATCGATGCCACGGCCCGCGCCACAGCAAGGTCATACTGTTCCCGGAAAGCGGGCTGGCGGGCGGCGTCCTCGGCGCGGAAATGAATCGCTTCAGCGTTCAGCCCCAACGTGTCGATCACCGATTGCAGGAATTTTACCCGCTTGCCCAGCGAATCCAACAGCGTAAACCGCGATTGAGGGAGCATGATCGCCATCGGTATCCCCGGAAAGCCCGCACCTGAGCCGACGTCGATGATCCGAGATGCCTCCGGAAAATCGTGTACCAGTGGTGCGATGGAATCCAGATAGTTCCGGTCCGCGGATTCCCGGAGGTCCTCCGGGACCCGTGTCAGATTCATGTGGCGATTTGCCTCGATCAGGAGGCCATGATAGGTCTCGAACTGCTCCGCCTGGGCCTCCGTCATCTCAATGCCCATCGCGGCTGCGCCGTTCAGCATCATCTGTTTCAGCATGACGCCCCGCTCCTGTTCTAAATCAAATCTTTTTCTCGATGGTCAGAATGTTCTTATCATCCCGCCGCTCATAGCGCACGTCGTCCATGGTCTTTCTGACCAGAAAGATGCCCAGTCCGCCAATTGGACGCTCCTCAGCGGAAAGGGTGATGTCAGGCTCCTTTGCCTTGAGCGGATTAAAGGGAATGCCGTCGTCCTCAAAAACGATGGAAGCCACCCGGGTCGCAGCGTCGAAGTCAATTTGCACCGTCGCCATGCCCGCACCCTCGGGATAGGCATAGCTGGCAATGTTGGTGAAAACCTCATCGATGGCGACGTCGATCTGAAGCTGAGCCTTCATGGCACAGTCCAGCGCCTCCAACTGCTCGTTGATGAAATCCGTGATGACGGGAATATTGTCGATCGTCGCCTCAAGTGTCAGAGTATTCATGTATCCGATTCCTCCCTCGAAGGCTGCGCCGGACCCGACGGCCCATTGTAGGTGAAGCCCAGAATTGTGATGTCGTCAAACTGCTCGGCGGTGTCAGCATAATCACTGACGTCCTGCCGTAGGGCGGGCAGGGCCTCCGCCATCCGCCACGTCTTCATGGTATTCAGCTTCGCGAGCAAACGGTCGGTGCCGTACTGCGCCTCCCGAGGATCGATGGCCTCGGGAACGCCGTCAGTATACACCACCAGCCGGTCGCTGGGGTACATCTCCAGCTCGTAGGTCCTGAAGCGCACGCCCTCCATGGCGGCCAGCGCCAGGCCATGTTTGTCTTTAAAGAGCTCATAATCCCCGTCCGCCCGCATCAGCACGGGATATTCATGCCCCGCGTTGGCGCAGCGCATGCGGCCGGTGGTCAGATCGATGATGCCCAGCCAGGCGGTGACGAACATCTCCGCGTCGTTGCCCTCGCAGAGCGTGCTGTTGGCCTTGTAGAGAATCTCGTCCGGGGCGCTGCCGGATACTGCCAGACTACGGATGGCCGTCTTGGCCCGCATCATGAACAATGCGGCGGGGATGCCCTTGCCGGATACATCCGCGATGACTAGCGCCAGTTGGTTGACGCTGACGAAGAAGAAATCGTAGAAGTCGCCGCCGATCTCCTTTGCCGGGTCCATCAGCGCGTACAGTTCGAAATCATTGCGCTTGAAGGTGAAATTCTTGGGCAGCGCGGCGTCCTGTATGATCCTGGCGAGATCCAGCTCCCGTTCAAGGGTCTTCTTTGCCGCGGCGATATAGCCCTTGAGCGCGTCCACAGTGCGGTTGATGTCATTCGACAATGACGCAAACTCCGAGGAGCTGCGCACATTTACGACCTCGTTGAGTTCGCCGCCGGTGATCTTTCCCAGTGAACCATTGACCTGAGTGAGTCTGTCCACCACGGCCGCTTCGAGCAGCATGGTGATCAACATGTAAATCACCGTAAACAACAGTATGTCGGCAAAGATCGACTCATAGATCTGAATATTGCGGGTGGCGTAAACCTCATCCAGCGGCAGCAGTGTCAGCAGCGTCAGGCCGTCCCTCAAGGGCTCCGTCCAGCAGTAGGAGGGCTGTTCGAACATCGTGGCTTTGAAGAAGCCTTCCCCGCTATGGGATTGTATCGTTTCCAGCGCCTGAGGCTCCAGCGTTATCCCCCCGTGATCGCCCGCCGCAATGAGGCCGGAGGGGCGAATGAGCTCAAAGCTGCCGCCGCTGCCCACCCGCAGGAATGTAAGTGTACTGTCCAGCTTCGAGAGGTCCACTGAATAATCCATGGTCGACGGGTCCATCGCCGCTGTCAGAATGCCCTCTTCGCAGGGTACGCTCGCCACGACCCAGCCGTTGGCCAGACGCCTTACGCTGTCACCCATTGGCAGATCTTCGTCGATGATCCCCTTGGCGGCCCAGGGCACTTCGCCGGCGGGATATACATAGTGTTCCTCACTATTTGCGTCCGCTATGCAGAGGAGCGACAGATCGTTGTACCTTGCCAGGTCATCCAGATACGCGCCGTCCAGCGCTTCAAAGCCGCCTGTCTTTTGCACGGAGAGGGCCACAGCCCGCGCCTCCGATAGAACGGTATTCTCCATGAAGCTGTCAAAGCCGCTTCGGGCATTCATGACATTGGTATAGGTTTCCCGGATCTCTTCCGCCGCCGAGCGCAGCGTCTCCTGGGCGATCTCAATGGCGCCCTCGGTGTGAAGCCTGTAGGATACATTGTAATTGAGTGTAAAGACAAGCATGATCACGACCAGCAGCGCCTGTTGGAAGCGAAAGGACAGCGGCACCTGATCCGGTGTGCGCCTCCTGAATGGATTCTGCCATTCGCCCGCAAGGAAAGTCAGCAGCATCGAAATCGCACCCAAGCCCAGGGCGTTGAAAGCAATCATCGGCGGAGCAGCATTCTGGACCACATAGAAAGCCGTATATATATCGTCCCTGTGAGTGATGAAGACCACATACATGTGGAAAACCTCCATCACTGCGCCCATGAAGAGCGCATACAGAGGTGAGGGCATCTTCTTATGCAGTACGTGGTAATGCAAAGGGATCGGCAACAGCCCGGCCAACAGCGTGGAGAGGCCGCAGGCGACGCGGGTGTAATGGCCGATATTAAAGAACTCACCGGCGATATAGCGCTCCACCCCGCCGATGACGCCCGCGATGAAGCCGGAGACCGGATGGAAGAACAGTCCCGCCGCCAGCGGGCCCATGTCCCGGACATTGATGAGCATGTGCCCGTAGTCCACGCCAAAGTGGGTGGACAGCATCGAGCAGGCTCCGTAGATCAATCCGACGGCAATTTTCGCCCGGGTGCTTCCTATGCTGTCCTTCAGGCGTTTCCAGAGCAGCACCGTCAGCAGCACATACAGCGACGTCACCGCTGCCATTTTAAGTATCATCGCAAGCATAGCGTATTACCTGTATTGCGTATTATTTGGGAACGCGGATATCGGTGAGATAGAACACAGCGATCAGGCCCGGCCCGGTGTGCGCGCCGATGACCACGCCCAGACTGCCGACCTGTATATTGCCCATTTCGGGGTGGGCGGCGCGGACTTGATCGCGGACCCATTCGGCATCCTGAACGCAGTCTGCGTGGAGGATCAGCATATCCGCACCGGCGCAGTCCACCCGGGAAAGGTCATTGAGCACGCCATCCCGAATGGAATTCATAGCAGCTTTGCGCCCGTGTGCCTTTTTGACAACCTCAAGTGTGCCAACATCCGGCACATACAGCACCGGCTTGATGTTTAGCAGCGAGCCCACCAGCGCCGAAGCGTTAGAAACACGGCCGCCCCGCTTGAGATAATTGAGGTCGTCCACGGTGAAGCGGTGCGCAATTTTGAGCTTATTGACCTCGCCCCAGGCGATGACCGCGTCAAGGCTCTCCCCCGCCTCGCGCCGACGCGCCAGCAGCATCACCAGCAGGCCCAGGCCGCCGGAGATACAGCGGGTATCCATCACATAGAAGCGCTGACCAGGATACTCCCCGCGAATCCGCTCCGCCGCCCGGTTGGCGTTGGCAAAGGAGACGGACATCTTCTCGGACATGTCCAGGAAGAGCACATCCTTTCCCGTCTCCATCAGTCCCTTGAAGAACTCGTAGTAGGCGAACTCGTTGATCATTGACGTCTTAAGATCGTCGCCCCTGCGCATACCCTTGAACATGGCATCACGGGAGGCTTCCAGGCAGTCGTCCTGTTTGAGATCTCCGTTGACGGTAAAGCTATAGCTGATGAAGGGAATCTGATGGGCATCCAGCCACTCCCGAGGCAGATCGGCAGTCGAAGACGTGGCGATGATATAATCTTTCATGTTGTATTCTCCATATAATTTGTCTTAATTATATCACATTCCGAAATGGTTGTCTATCATTTTGACAGTACTTTATGGACAAAGGATATCTATCGCGCTCTTTGTAAAATCTTGAAGTATCTTTTTGCAACATCATATTAACGATATTGATTTATGAAATCACAGGTTATATAATGAAAGCACAGGCGGCGGGCCGCTGTGTCAGCCGCAAATATCCCCGACAAGGAGAAAAATCGGCATGATTATCACGCAAAAGAAGCCCATTGAAGAGCTGCTCGGCATGCTGGACGGCGTCAAGACCGTGGGCCTGGTAGGCTGCGGAAGCTGCGCCACGGCCTGCGCCACCGGCGGTGAGAAGGAGATCGCGGAGCTGACGAAGGTCCTTGCACAGCACGGCATCAAGGTGGTCGCCACGGCCATGAGCGAATACTGCTGTATGCACCTGAAGACCCGCACGATCTTAAAACCTGTCAACGCCGCCAGTCCCGACGCGGTGATCGCCATGTCCTGCGGCGACGGCGTGCAGGTCATCGCGCAGTACTGCAAATGCCCTGTGTATCCCTCCAACAACACCATGTTCCTGGGCGAATCCGTGAAGCTGGGCCTGTTCGAGGAGGCCTGCCACATGTGCGGCGACTGCGTGCTGGGCAAGACGGGCGGCATCTGTCCCATCTCCCGCTGCGCCAAGTCCCTGGTCAACGGCCCCTGCGGCGGCTCCCGCAACGGCAAGTGCGAGGTGAACCCCGAAAATCCCTGCGCCTGGATCGAGATCTACAACAAGCTGGTCTCCCTGGGTCAGGAGGAGAAGATAGGCATCACCCGCGAGGACAAGGGTTACGAGAAGGTCGCCTATCCGAGAACCATCAACATCAGGGGGAAATAAGCAATGAGCACACTTCAGAACGCGCTTGAAAATGGCATCTTCGGCGTCACCGCCGAAATGGCCCCGCCGAAGGGCTGTGATTTCACAGAGCAGCTTGAAGTTGCCAAGCTGCTGAAGGGCAAGGTTCACGCTGTGAACGTGACGGACATGCAGTCCGCCTGCCTGAAGGCCTCCTCTCTGGGCCTGTGTGCCCATCTGAAACTGAACGGCATCGAGCCCATCATCCAGATGACCGGCCGCGACCGCAGCCGCATGGCCATCATGGGCGACATGCTGGCGGCGGCCTCCTTCGGCATCGACACCATGCTGGCCCTCACCGGCGACCACACCATGGTGGGCGACTGTAAGGCCAGCAAGCCCGTATACGACCTGGACTCCGTGGGCATCCTGCGCATGCTCTCCACCATGGAGGCCACCGGAAAGGACTGCGGCGGCAATGAGCTGACCTCCGTGCCGAAGTTCTACAAAGGCGCGGTGGTCACCCCCGTCTATGAGCCCCAGATCCTTCAGATCAACAAGCTCCGTCAGAAGGTGGATGCGGGTGCGAAGTACATCCAGACCCAGGGCATCTTCGATCTGGACGCGCTGAAGCGCTTCATGGAGGCCGTGGACAGAGCCGGCATCAAGACCCACATCATGGCCGGCATCATCCCGCTGAAGGCCGCCGGCATGGCGAAGTACATGAACGAGAATGTGCCCGGCATCGCGGTGCCCCAGGACATGATCGACCGCCTGGCCGCCGCGGCCGCCGAGGGCAAGGAAAAGGGCGTCAAGGGCTTGCCCGCCAAGTTAGGCATCGAGATGGCCGCCGAGATGATCGCCAAAATCAAGGCCGAGGGCCTCTGCGACGGCGTCCATATCATGGCCATCGGCGCGGAAAAGAACGTGCCCACCATCCTTGAAAAGGCCGGTATCCAGATTTAATTTCAAAAGCATTACGGGGAATGGACATCGCTTCCGCAGTCCATTCCCCTGTTCTATTAAAACAAATTCATCAACCGCACAGACTCTGTGGCGCGGAGTCTCTCCAAAGCTGCGGCCATGACGGCGCAGGCGCGGAGAAATTCTGCGCGTTCGTTGTTTTCCAGGCAGACGCGGGCATCGTCAATGGCGACGCGCACATCCGAAAGGGCGTCGTGAGAGGTCATCAGCTCCAGCCACCGATTGTCAGACTGCCAGCTTTCCGACATGGCGAGGACCTGCTTCAGCGCGCCTGCGCGGTCACCCAGCTTTGCCGCGTGCTCCGCGGATAACCTTAAATCATCCGCCCTTTTCACCGCGCCTCCCACTGCCCATGTGCTTGCCACGCAGAGCGCTATTGCGATTATCAATACCGCCAATGCCGTTATCAGTGTTCTTCGCATAGATAACTCACCATCCTACCGCCTCCGGGGCAATGGCTGACAGCTTTAGCTCCCCGCCGCGCATCAATTGAAGGGTAAGCTGTCCTTTGGTATCCAGAGCGGCGATATAGACCTGTTCTGGCTTCAAGCCTCGATCAGCGAGCAGCTTTTCCAGCCAGAGGGCGTTGCGGCCGGAACGCCTGAGGTTGGCCTCCTGCACGCGGCCATCCAGTATCAGCATCAGGGGTTGTCCCTCATAGACGGTCTGAATGCCCATTTCCCTTGTGCTCGGGCTTCGGAAGCGGCTGTCCGGGAAAGCGGATATGCCACCATTGGCCTCCACGATGGCGGTGCCTACCTCCACAGGGTTCAGATAGCCCGCACCCCGCAAGCCCTCCAACAGGTCTGAAAGGCTCAGGCACAGCTTGTCCAGCGCGTCCCGGTCCACCACCCCTTTGTTGATGACCACCGTGGGCTTGCCGGACACCACCGCCCGCACACCGTCGAACCGCGCAGAAAGGTATGAAATCAGCCCGTGTACCACGAACATCGCCGCCACCGGTAAAAGCCCGTTCAGCAGCGGCACGGAAACGCTCTCCATCGGCGCGGAGATCACGTCCGCCAGCAGTATCGTCATCGCCAGCTCGAAGGGCTGAAATTCCCCCAATTGACGTTTGCCCAGCCCCCGCATCACCAGTATCATCGCCAGATAGAGCAACGCGCCTCGAATGAAAAGCGTAAACATCCTCCCGCCTCCGTCCTCCTGTGTCTCTCCTGATTATTCCCAATTTGATTAAAAACATGTGCGCTTCCGGCTCTGTTTAACTCAATTTATATTGACTTTATCGTCCCGTTGGGATATAATTTTCAACGTAACTGTTCAGTCCACCCACAAATTAACGTAAAATTCCAAAAGGGAAAGTGGTAGGTCATGTCGAATAATAGACCATAGCGCAAGAAGCTATGGAGG
>CACZXF010000037.1 GCA_902785105.1 uncultured Eubacteriales bacterium
CTTTTAGTATACACCGATTCGTCTTCCGTGTATACTACCTTCAGGCCCTCGTATGTTTCATTCATCGCGGTGCCCCCTGGGGCATGGGGCTTACTGTTTAATTGTTACGCTGTAATGCAATTATAACATCATTGCGGAGCGTTCGCAATACTTCGATCTCATACAGTTTTGTTAAATTGTTTCATTTCCTTCTTGCGCGCGTACATGGCCGCGTCGGCCCGCTGGAACACGGCCTCCGTATCAGCATCCGTCGCGGAATCGAAGCGCGCACCTGATCCCCATTGACGGATACCGCGATGGTGTCGGCCAGATGCACGGCCTGCCGTGTAGGGAATTTAACTGTGACTTCCAACGTTCGAAATTATAAGCAATCTCAATTCTAAAATAACTGCAATTTATGCAGCTATTCAATCCTCCCTGATAAACAGGGATTTGTCGGGGAGTTGCCCTCTCTCCTGTAGGGGCGGCGTTGCGCCTCTGGGAGCGGTCCCACCGCCCGCCGGGTAAAACGATGCGTTTCGTTGGGGGCGGGCGCCGAAACGGCGCCCCTACAGGGTTGGTTTGATTCCCTGACAAATTCCGATTTATGTATTTGGATAAAGAATTATACCTTTCCCTTTCTGATCCATCTGGCGCACATTTCTTTTCGCTCCCCCGTTTCCTCGATCGGGACCATTGCGCCGGTATTCTGCATTTTGAAGATCGCCATCTCCACCGGCTCCGGCTTGAACATGTAGAAGCCCTGGACCATTTCACAATCGACGTCACTGAGAAATTCATACTGATCTTTCGTCTCAACGCCCTCGGCCAGCGTGTGGACCCCCAGCTGGCGGCACATTTCCACCATGTATTTCAAAATGGTGCGATTGGCGCCATTGTTGTCATCCAGATGCCGCACAAAGTCCATATCAAATTTTACGCGGTCCACGTGGTACTGATTGAAGACATTCAGAGAGGAATAGCCGCTGCCAAAATCATCGACCCAGAGCATGTAACCGCTCTCATGAATCCGTTCCAGCTGCCTCCTGAAGTGGTCCGTCGCCTGGGCCAGGTCCTGCTCGGTGATCTCGACGATGAGCTTGTTCCGCTCCAACCCGTATTTTTCAAGGGTTTCATTTAATATATCCACCACGTCCACATAGTCGAAGTCCTGTGCGGAGAAATTCACCGTGACCGGCACCAGAGGCAAGCCCGCTTCCTCCCGCACACGGAACTCTTTGCAAATCTGCTCCACCATGTAGATGTCCAGCTTGTGGAGAAGATGATATTGCGAAAGCACCGGAATAAACTTACCCGGGGAGATCAGCCCCTGGTGGGGATCGACCCATCTGGCCAGCCCTTCAAGAATGGTGACCTTCTCCGTCCGCGTTCTTAAGATCGGCTGATAGAAGACCTTGATCCAGCCGTTTTCCAGCGCGTCGTCGAAATTCTGGAGAATATACCTTCCAATCCAGTAGTCGTCATCCTCGCCGTGGGTGTAGAATCGGTAGACGATATTCAGATCATCCCCGATCTCCTTCAGGGTGCTCCTGGCCCTGTCGATCCCCTCAATAGCCTTCATCTCAGGCAGCATTTTTACAATGGCGCATTGTATCCCTGTGGTTCTTCCATAGGCTGTCCGTTTGACGCGCTTGTTAGCCTTCAGCGCCTTTTTTCCAAGCTCTTCATCATACTCAGCGATCATGATGAAGTGGTCGCCCTCGGCCCGGGCGACCAGCGCGTCGGGAAATTGCTCTGTCAGTGTCCTGCCCGTGAGCTGGATCAGCTCGTCCCCCTTTGCGTAGCCGTATTCCGTGTTATAGGTCGCCATTGACCGTATGTCACAATAGATCACCGCGGGCGTGGCTCTCGCTGCCCACAGGGTATTGATCCGCTCGTCGGCAAACTGCTTCAGATAGTTCAGATTGGGCAGACCGGTGACAGCGTCGATGTAAAACTGATCCTTCAGGAACAGCTGATAGCGCTCCGTTATGGTGAGCTGCCCCTCCTTTGTTTCAGAGATATTGGCATAACCGATCACGACCAGCTCTGTCCCGTCCGGCATGGTCTGCCACTTTCCAAAGCCGTGTATGGAGACATAGCCCTTTCCGATACGGCTGCGGAACACAATGTCATACGGGCCCCGCTTATGCAAAAAATCCTCGCTGACCTGCGACATGAAGCCGACGTCGTCCGGATGCATCCGCTCAAAAAGTCCGGCCTTCAGCCAGGACAGGACCTTATCCCGGCTCATGCCTGTGTTTTGACAGAAGCCGTCTGAGGCCAGCACCGGGACAGCCTTGCCGTCAACATTCTGATAATAGACGAAGGACAGAGGGCTGCTTTCATAGGCGCGCCTTAATTCCTCCGGAAAGATATACATAGCGTCCCCTCCATTTATTCTTGCGCCTCAACGGACGTATTTCCATCTGCGATGGGCAATACCGTGATCGTTCGCTTTGCAGGGCATATTACGAAGCTATTATATCATGTTAACGCGGGTTTTGTCTATCCTGCGCTTATAATTATTGAAAGATCGTACCCGATCCAATCATTGTCGGCTATGCGGCTTCCGTATCTTTCAAGAAGAGAACAGGCGTCTATTTTTGTTGGATTTTTATATTGCGTCGCCATCAGTTATGTGATATAATTACATAGTAACCGCGTATAATAAATCCTTATTACAAAGGAACTATAGGCATGAATCAATCAAAAAAAGCGATCTCCATTAATGTTGTCACCATCGCGACTTGCATCGCCCTGGCGATTCTGCATGTTATCATCATCCTCGTTATTCTGATGATAAACAATGCCAGCAGCAGTCTGTCTGAAATTATGGAACGCTCTTCGCAGCGCCTTGAGATCGTGACCGGCTTACAGGCCGGAACAAGCGTGCTATCCGAGACGAGCAGCTCGTTCGTGCTGATTCCCACGACCAAAGAAGGCGTGGTCAACGTTGGGCCGCTGATGGGCTACGCCGCCGAGCTGTCCCAGCCCCGGCGCGGTTCTCAGGTGATCGAGCAGCTCAAGGCCTCCGGCGTGACGGATGAAGCCGTCCTCGCTCCCGTGTACATTGCCGCGGAGAATGCGGACGCCATGATGGAAAATCAGCTCCACGCCATCGCGTTGATGCGTTCGGTGTACGCCATTCCCCATGCGCCGCAATTGGCGGCGATTCCGGAGGTAGCACTGACAGAAGAGGAACTGACCATGTCCGATGACCAGCGCGAAGCCGCCGCCCGCGCCCTTCTGCTCAATATCACCTATTCGGAGCGCAAGGCGACCATCTCCCAGAACGTGACTCAATGCGTGGCAATGTTGCGCGGTCAGGCGCACGAGCGGGCGGGCATTACCGGCAGGCGCATCGGAATACTCCGCATCATCCTTTGGGCGGTCACCCTCTCTATCGTGACGCTTCTGGTCATATTTTTTGTCACGCTCTACCATCAGCTCATCACCCCCCTGAACAGCCATGTTCGGGTGATCGGGGAGAATGGCAAGCTTGAAGAGGACAGAGGCCTGCGGGAGATCCGGCTTCTGGCATCGGCCTACAACTCCGTATCGAAGCGGCGCGATGCCCTTGACAACATTTTGCGCTCCGCGGCGGAGACGGACGCGCTGACCAATCTTCCGAACCGGTACCGCTTTGAGCAGTATCTGGTTGAAGCGGGTGACAGCGGTTTTTCCGTTGCGGTATTGCTTTTTGACATCAATTACCTAAAGCAGACGAACGACACCCAGGGACACCTTGCCGGAGACAAGCTGATCCGCGACGCGGCCGACTGCATTGACTGCTGCTTCGGAGATTCCACCGGAGGCGCGTGCTTCCGTTTCGGCGGAGATGAATTCGCCGCTGTATTGAGGGATTGCTCTCCTGTGCAGGTCCAGGAGCGCATCCACCGCTTCCGCGAGTTGGAGACGGAAAAGGGCATCAGCGTTTCCATTGGCTATGCCTACACTCGGGATATGGGCGACAGCTCCTTCAAACGTCTGCTGGATGAAGCCGATCACAATATGTATCAGGATAAACAAAAGGTGCACAGCCGGGCGGACTGAAATCACGGCATCCTCTGTCAGCAAGCTGATCGCCACCATGTAACGCATCGGAAAGGATATGGACGAAAAGTACCGCGAGATCTCCCGCGGCAGCCTGGCGCATATCTCCTACGCGCATTGACCCCGTAATTCAGGTGCTGTCGCCCTGAAATACTGAACGGGAGAAACGAGCGAATAATGTGAGATGGGGCATCGCCCCTGCATCCGGTTTCGTGACCGGGCGCAGGGACGATGCCCTCATTGCGTGGAGCGTCGTCGGTCCGACGGCGCCTATTTGGGGCGGACTTCGACCCGCGCGCACTTGTTTCAGATGACATTGGATTCATTATCGTGCGCCCCTGTTCGATGCCCGCCGAAGCGCTGCCATTCCAGAGCTTCAATCCTCGATAAACCAGTTGGGCGCCTCCGCGGCGGTAAAGCGTCTGCGCTCCCCGGGCGGCACCTGCGCGGCTGAGCCATATTGCTTTTCCAGACAGCCGAACAGCATATCCTCGCTCTCCCGAAAATAATCGGCTCTTCACGTTTTGTTGAGGGATTCAGAACGAACAAAGGGCAAAGCAAGGTATCGCCGAAGGCGCTACTCTAATCCACGGCAAGGAAACAACTCATAAAAAGCTCATACGGGAACTGTCGCTGACAAGTCAGTTGTATGCATCCAAGAATCTCAAGGGATTAGCTGATAGTGAAAACCCTCTGGACCCAGTCAATCGCATCCACAACCTTCTGAAGATGTTTCTCAATGCCCATAGTGGGTTCAATCGTGACGATCTGCAAGGGCACCTGGACCTATACGCATTTGTTATCTGAAAATCCCAAATCACTACGGTATCAGGATCAATTCAGCTAATTCATCGAAGTTCTACCACCCACATGCAAGTAACGATTTATTACAGAAAGTAGTGAAAAGGCCCCCTGGAGGTTAAACCTCGTTGAATCGTTCTTCAGCAAGATGACCAAGCAGATGCTCAAAGGCATACAAGTCAAATCCAAAGAAGAACTGGTCCAACGTACATTTCACGTTCAAGTCTTCCATCAGAAGTAGGTGCTGATAAACGTCGGCTTGCGGTAAAATACCTGCGCGGCCTGCTCCAGGGAGCCATGCAGCTTGACGCCGGGCAGCCACTCGGGAGCGAGGTCGCAGCAGCCCACGATCAGTCTGCTGAAATCCTGGATGGTCAGTTCAATGTCCGGCGCGGCTTCTACCCGCCGCACGTCGTTCTCCCGCCCCGGCGCGAAGGCGACCTCAAAGCACCCGTTGTTTTCCGCGATCTGCGGGTCATTCACCGCTATGCGCAGGCGTCCCTCGCCCCGCATCCGGGCCATTTTCAGCAGCATTTTCACATCCACCGCCCGCACCATGCCCCGCTGCTCCACGGTACGCTCCACATTTCCAAAGCTCCACTCCGGGATGAGGCCCCGCAGGTCCACATCGTCGGGCAGGTACAGCGTGGCGTGGCTGTGATCGGCACACAGGCGCATCAGCAGCGCCATCGGGCCGAGAAAACCCTCCCGGTCGTAAAACACGAAACGTGGACAGTCCAGCTCGCCGTTTTGAGGGATGACGGTCATATAACTGCGCGGCCGTCCTTCGCCATCATAATAGATATAGGTATAGCGCCTGACAGCGAAGGGGTCGTCCCGAAGATACAGGTATTGCATGTTGTCCGACCGGATCATGCAGTTATAACGCGCCTCCCGCAGCCTGTCTATAGCGGCGATATCGGGCATCGCATTTCCGTCCGGCTCCGCCAGCCTCCAGCTTCCCGCTACCGACAAAGCCGGCATACCAGCAAGCCTCAGCCGCCATTTCACCCGGTCGCAGCCCAGCTCGTAGCCAAACCTGCGATAGAACTCCGTGGAAAAGGGATAGAGATAGGAAAGGCAGAATCCCTGCATATCCCGAAGCGCCGCCTCGAAGCAAGCCCGGATTGCGCCGCTGCGCCGGTACTGCGGCAGCGTGACCACGCCGCCAATGCCCGCCATATTGACGCTTTTGCCGTCGAAGGTGGCGCGCCAGGGAATGACGGTCATGGTGCCCATCATGGTGCGGTCATCATCCTCGAAGGCCGCCCACTGGCTGTCCCAGTGCATGTCCTGCGTGGATCGCGGGTCTGTTTTCACCCTTTGGAGCAAAGCCTCCGCGGACAGGTCGGCATCCTTCATCTCATATTCAAAGGCCAGGGCGCACAGCTGCTGGCAGCGCTTGTACTCCTCCGGTCTGATCTTCCGAACGATCATCCATTATCCCTCCCTGTTTTGAATCATAAGGCACCTGCCCCCGATTGTCAATGCCTGCCCCGGGAAAATGCCAACGAGAGACAAAAGAAGCCAAGCCGAGCCGATGCATTTTTCGATTATAATTGTTATAATTTTATTAGAAACAGAGAAAGCGAGGCGGCCTATATGCATTATAAGCCGAGACGCAGGTGGAGCTGGAAGGATTTCTGGCTCGTAACGATGGCGCTGCCCGGCGCGATCTGGCTGCTGCTGATACGCTACCTGCCGATGCTGGGCGTGGTGATATCGTTCAAGGACTATAAAGCCCAAAAACCCAACACCTTCTGGAACAACCTGATCAAATCCAAATGGGTGGGTTTCAAGAACTTCGAGTTTCTGAAAAGCCCCTCCACAGCCACGATGATCCGCAATACGCTCCTCTACAACGCGGTGTGGATCGTGCTGGTGCTGGTGCTGGCGGTGACGCTGGCGGTGATGATGTCAGAACTCAAAAACCGCTTTGCCGCCAAGGCCTACCAGACCATGATGTTCTTTCCCTATTTCCTTTCCTGGGTGGTGGCAAGCTATTTCGTTCTGGCTTTCCTGGACCCTACCAGCGGTATGATCCCCTCCATCCAGAAGTCGCTGAGCCTGAAGCCCACACAATTCTACATGACCACGACCTGGTGGCCGCTGATCCTGACGATTTCCAATCTCTGGAAGAACGTGGGTTATTCCAGCGTGCTGTATCTGGCGGCCATCACGGGCATCGACACCACGCTCTACGAGGCCGCCGCCGTGGACGGGGCCACCAAGTGGCAGCAGGTGTGGCACGTGACCCTGCCGGGCATAAGGCCCATGATCGTGATACTGCTGATCATGTCCGTGGGCAAGATCTTCAACGCGGACTTCGGCCTTTTCTACAACGTGCCCCAGAATTCCGGTCCGCTGTACCCGGTGACCCAGGTCATCGACACCTATGTATACAATACCTACGCCAACACCCACAATCTGGGCATGAGCGCGGCGGCGGGTCTGCTGCAAAGCGTCGTGGGCTGCGTCTGCATCGTGATCACCAACGGAATCGTTCGCAAAATCGACGCGGACAGCTCGCTGTTCTGAGGAGGGAGCGTCATGTCAAAATCCAGGCAAACCCCGGCCACGCTGAACAGCTTCGGTCCCGGCGCGCAGGCGCTGTTCCACATCGTCCTCGGCCTGTTCGCCCTGCTGTGCATCGTGCCATTCATATTCGTCATCATCATCTCCTTCACCTCTGAGGACAGCATCCGCCAGATCGGCTATTCCTTCATGCCGCTCTCCTGGTCCACTCAGGCGTACAAATACGTGTTCCAGCTGGGCGACGCCCTCTGGCGCAGTTACTTCAACTCCTTCCTCATCACCACCGTGGGCACGGTTTTGTCGGTCGCCATCTGCATACTCTACGCCTACCCACTGTACAGGAAGGATTTCAAATATCGGAACTTCTTTAACTTTCTATCCTTCTTCACCATGATCTTCGGCGGCGGCCTGGTGCCCACCTTCGTGGTATGCAAGACGCTGCTGGGACTATCCGACAACTACGCCGCGCTGATCGTGCCGCTGCTGTTTTCCCCGTTCAACGTGATCGTGATGCGCACCTTCTTCCAGACCACGGTGCCCCGGGAGCTGATCGAGGCCTCCACCATCGACGGGGCGGGCGAATACCGGACGCTTATCCAGATCGTGCTGCCGGTGGTCAAGCCCGGCATCGCCACCATCGCGCTGCTGAACGCGCTGGCCTTCTGGAACGAGTGGTTCCTGTCGCTTCTGTACATCACCAAGAACATGGACGTCATACCGCTGCAATACCTCCTGATGCGGATGCAGCGCAACGCCGACTTTCTGGCCAAGAACAGTGCCATGCTGGGCGCGGACGCCGCGGCGGCGGCCCGGAACCTGCCCAGTCAGTCGTTGAAGATGGCGCTGGTGGTGTTCATCGTGGTGCCCATCGCCTGCGCATACCCCTTCTTCCAGAGATATGTCGTCGCCGGCCTGACCGTCGGCTCCGTCAAAGGTTAAATCGTGAATCGCAAAATGGCCCGTCCATTTGCAAATATAAGGAGGAAAATCTCATGAAGAAACTGCTTGCACTGGTACTCTCCCTCGCCATGCTGCTGACCGCGTCAAGCTTCGCGCTGGCGGAGGAACTGCCCACCATCACCATCATGTTCCACGGCAGCAACGTGACCGACGACAGCGCGGTGCTGGAGGCCGTGAACGCCTACATCGCCGACAAGGTGGGCGCGAAGCTGGAGGTCGTCTGGGGCACCTGGGGCGATTTTGACGACAAGGCCACCAACGCCCTGCTCTCCGGTGACACCGGCATCGACATGGTGTTCACCTGTTCCTGGTCCGCCGACGAATACAACACCTACGCCAAGAACGGCTACTTCGTGAAGCTGGATGACCTCATCGCCGAGTACGGCGCGGACCTGGTCGCCGCCATCCCTGAGAGCCTGATGCAGGCTGCCACCATCGAGGGCGCCGAGGGCATGGGCATCTACGCCGTAAACGGCTTCAAGGACACCGCCACCCAGAACACCTGGGACGTGAACGTGACCCTCTTAAACGAGCTGGGCTACAGCCTGGACGACTTCAAGGCCATGTCCTTCTACGACTTCGGAGAGCTGTTCGCCAAGGCCAAGGAACTGAAGGGCGACGCCTTCTATCCCTTCCTGGTGGAGCCCATGGTGCTTGAGCGCATGGTCACCGGCTCCATCATCGTGGCGGGCGACTCCGGCTCCACCAACCTGCTGAGCCTGTACCTCAACCAGGACGACGTGTCCGCCGAGGGTCCCGAGGGCAACGTGATCCTCAACAAGTTCGCCACCGAGGAATACCGGAAGTTCGTGGACAAGATGCACGAGTATTACGAGGCCGGGTATGTCGACCCCTCCCTGGCCGTAGCGGAGACCTCCAACGACACCCGCACCAACACCCAGAAGACCGGCGAATATCTGATCGGCACCCAGTCCTACGCCTTCGGCTATGAGTACTCCGCCGACGTGCTGGACCGCGGCATCGAGGTCGCCTTCGTGCCCTGCACCGACCCCTATGTGGACACCACCGCTTCCCAGGGCGCTATGGTCGCCATCTCCACCGCCTCTGAGCATCCGGTCGAGAGCTTCAAGTTCCTTAATCTGCTGAACAGCGACCCTGTCCTGATGACCCTTCTGAATTACGGTGTTGAGGGCGTCCACTACACTCTGAACGCCGACGGCCTCGTGGAATTCACCGACGAGCGCGCCAGCTACCAGCCCTGGACCAACGGCATGGGCAACGTGACCCTGCTGCCCGATACCGCCGCCGAGGGCGCCGGCTTCCGGGAGAGCTTCAAGGAATACTATGCGAGCGCCAAGGCCATTCCCGCACTGGGCTATGTGTTTGACAACGCCGAGGTCGCCAACGAGATGGCCGCCTTGGGCACCGTCGCCGCCCAGTACGCCCTGGCCCTGGATGCCGGCGCGCTGGACCCCGAAACCACCCTGCCTGACTTCCTGGCCGCGCTGGATGCCGCCGGCATGCAGACCTATCTGGACGCCGCCAACGCTCAGCTGACCGCCTACCTCGGATGATCCCCGGCTTCCCTTTCGCCGGAACGCTGCTCATCAAGCGTTCCGGTCTTTTTCATCTCGCCAACTTCAAACAAAAAACGACAATCTCATCCATTTCCAATATTCCGTCTTGCTGATAAAATGAATGCAGTGTAAAATAGACAGAGTGGAGGGCGCTTCAATGAGATACGGATATTTTGACGATACGGCCCGGGAGTATGTCATTGACCGGGTGGACGTTCCCTTTTCCATGACCAACTACCTGGGCACTCAGCGCATGGGAGCGGTAATCTCCCACAACGCGGGCGGCTACTGCTGGCTGGATTCCCCCCAGTACCACCGCATCACCCGCTTTCGCCCCAACGGCGTGCCGATGGACTTCCCGGGTCACTACGTCTATCTCCGGGACAGCGACAGCGGCAAATACTGGTCCATCAGCTGGCAGCCCACGGGACTGTCGCTCAACGAGGCGAAATATTCCTGCCGGCACGGTTTGAGCTACTCCGTATATCAATGCGAATACGCGGGGATCGCCGCCAGCCAGACGCTGTTCATTCCCCGGGAATCGGATGACGTCGATCCGGTAGAGATCTTCGATGTGCGGGTGAAAAACCTCACCGACCGCCCGCGCACCATCGACGTCACCGGCTATGTGGAGTTCTCCTTCCACAACATCGATATCGACAACCAGAATTTCCAGATGAGCCTGTACTGTGCGGGGTCCTTCAGGGAGGAAGACGCCGTCATCTGCGAACTGCATTACGAGCCGGACAGCTTCCAGTTCTTCGCGGGGAATTTCGTCCCCGACGGCTGGGAGGGCACCCGGGATGGCTTCATCGGAAATTATCGCACCGAGAAAAACCCCGTCGGCGTAGAGAATGGCCTCGCGGGCGGTCATGCGCAGGGCGGCAATCCCGTGGGAGCGCTGATGAAAAGGCTGACCCTTGCGCCCGGCGAGGAGAAGCGGCTGCTGTTCTACCTGGGCACAGGCCGTGGGGAGGCCGCCAATGACGCCCGCCGAGGCTACGACCCCGCGGGTGCGGACAGAGCCTTTGACGATCTCAGGCGCTTCTGGGACGAAAAGCTCACGGCGCTGACCGTCAAAACGCCACACGCAAACATGAACCGCAGCCTGAATATCTGGAATCTGTACCAGAGCGAGATCAACGTGCTGTTCAGCCGGTTTTCCTCCTTCATCGAGGTCGGCGGCCGCACCGGGCTGGGCTTCCGGGACACCGCCCAGGACGCCATGTGCATCCCCCACGCGGAACCGGACGGCTGCAGGACGCGCATACTCCAGCTGCTGAACGGCGTCACCGCCGCGGGCTATGGCCTCCACCTGTTCGATCCCGCGTGGTTTGAGGGCAAGGACGAGGAAAAGGAATGGTCGCCCACGGTGATTCCCACCGCTGAGGGCGCGAAGCACGTTCACGGCCTCAAGGACGCCTGCGCCGATGACGCACTGTGGCTGATCCCCGCCATCGTGGAATACGCGCGCGAAACGGGCGACATTGCATTCTTCGATCAGATCGTTCCCTTCGCGGACGGCGGGGAAGCCTCCGTGTGGGAGCACATGCGCCGCATACTGGATTTCTCCTACAGCCAGACGGGGGCCCACGGCGTCACAAAGGGGCTTCGCGCCGACTGGAACGACTGCCTGAACCTGGGCGGCGGCGAGAGCGCCATGGTGCAATTCCTGCTCATTTGGGCCACAGAGCATTTTCTCGACGCGGCGCGGTTTATGGGACGCACTGAGGATGTCGAGCGGTATACGCCGAAGCTGGACGGCATGAAGAAAACCGGGCGAACCACGCTGTGGGACGGAAGCTGGTTCCTGCGGGGCTTCACCGCGGACGGGCGTCCCATCGGCAGCCACACTGCCAGGGAGGGCAAGGTGCACCTGGAGAGCAACACCTGGGCTGTGGCCAGCGGCGCAGCGACCCGGGAGCAGGGCCTTTCCGCCATGGACGCCGTGGACGAATGGCTGTACACCCCCTACGGTCTGATGCTGAACGCGCCTTCCTTCACCGTGCGCGACGACGGCGTGGGCTTCATCACCCGGGTGTACCCCGGCATCAAGGAAAACGGCGCGGTGTTCAGCCATCCGAATCCCTGGGCCTGGGTGGCGGAGTGCAGGCTGGGCCGGGGAGACCGCGCCATGAAGTTCTTTGACGCGCTGCTTCCCGAAAACCAGAACGACATCATGGAGATCCGACAAGCCGAGCCCTACACCTACTGCCAGTTTATCATGGGCCGGGATCACGCCGCCCACGGCCGGGCGCGCCATCCCTTCATGACCGGCTCGGCAGGCTGGGCCTACTTCGCCGCCACGCGCCATATGCTGGGCGTACGCCCGGAGTTCGACCGCCTGACCGTGGACCCGTGCATCCCCTCGGCATGGGACGGCTTCGAGGTCACGCGGCGCTGGCGCGGGGCGGAGTACGTCATCCGGGTGGAAAACCCCGGGCACGTCGAAAAGGGCGTGAAGCGCATCGAGGTGGACGGGAAAGCCGTCGGGAGCATCCCCGCGTTTGAAAGCGGAACGCATACTGTGCGCGTGGTGATGGGATAAGGAGGGCGTAACTATTGAGTCCTGCCGATAAACGGGGATTTGTTGAATTAGGAATTAGGATTTGTCGGGGAGATGCACACGCTCCTGTAGGGGCGGCGTTGCGCCGCCCGCCGGGTAGGACGATGCGTTTCGTTGGGGGCGGGCGCCGAAACGGCGTTGGTTTGACTCCCCGACAAATTCCAATTTGCCCAAGTCGTCTGAACAGTTACAGGAGGGCTTAAAATGATTCAATTCGGAACCGGCGGCTGGCGCGCCATCATCGGCGACGGCTTCACAAAGGCGAACATCCGGCGGGTGGCGGCGGCGCTGGGCCGCAGGATCCAGCGGGAACCCGATTCGGAAAAGGAGATCTGCATCGGCTACGACCGGCGCTTCCTGTCGAGGGAGGCGGCCATCTGGTTTTCCGAGGCCATTGCGGCGGAGGGCGTCAAGGTGGACTTCGTGAATCTCTCCGCGCCGACGCCGCAGATCATGTACACGGTAAAAATCTGGGACCTTCCCTACGGCGCCGCCATCACCGCCAGCCACAACCCCGCCGTGTGGAATGGCATCAAGCTGTTCACCCGGGGCGGGCGCGACGCGGCGCAGGAAATCACCGACGCGATCCAGGCCGAAGCCAACGCGCTTTCAGAGGATGAGATCGGAACGCTGCCCTTTGAGGAAGGACTTTCGGAGGGCCGCATCGTGTATGTCGACCCCCGCGACGCCTATCTGGACTCCATCATGGAGAGAATCGACACCGCCGCCATCCGCAGGCGCCGCCCGCGCGTCGTGCTGGACCCCATGTACGGCGTGAGCCTGACGGGGCTTCTGACCATCCTCTACTCCAGCCGCTGCGACGTGGACGTGATCAACGACCGCCACGACGCCTTCTTCGGCCGCCACCTGCCCGCGCCGAACCCGGAGACGCTGGCGGACCTCCAGCGGGCGGTGATCGAGCACAATGCCGACATCGGCATCGCCACCGACGGCGACGCGGACCGGCTGGGCGTGATCGACGAGCAGGGCCGCTACGTCAGCGCCAACGAGATCCTGGTATTGCTGTATTACTACCTGCTGAAATACAAGGGCTGGAAAGGCGCGGCGGTGCGCAACGTGGCCACGACCCATCTGCTGGACCGGGTGGCGGAGAAATACGGTGAAAAATGCGTGGAGGTACCCGTGGGCTTCAAGCACATCTCCGCGGGCATGCAGCGTTGCGACGCGCTCATCGGCGGCGAGTCCTCCGGCGGCCTGACGGTGCGGGGGCACATCTTCGGCAAGGACGGCCTCTATGCCGCCTCGCTCCTGGTGGAGATGCTGTCCGTAACCGGCAGGCCCATGTCAAAGCTGGTGCAGGACATTTTCGATGAGTTCGGCGAGCTGCATGTGGCTGAGCACGACTGGGCGCTGACAGCGGAACGCAAGGCGGAGATCTACCGCAGGGTATTTGAAAACCATGAGCTGCCCGCTTTTGACCTGCCCGTGCAGCGGGTGAGCTATGCGGACGGCTGCAAGGTCTATTTCGACGGCGCGTGGGTCATCGTCCGCTTCAGCGGCACCGAGCCCCGCATTCGCATATTCGCCGAACACAAGACTTCCGAGCGCGCCGAAGATCTGGTGCGTGTGACAGCCGCCTTTTTGGGATTGGAGTAAACAGGCATGCGCATACTCAAGTCCATCAGCACCCAGCTGACGCTGATCATGCTGATCTGCTACCTGCTGCCGGCCACGGTGCTGGGCTTTTACATGGGCGGCACGATGATCCGCGACGAGCAGGCCAAGACGGAAACGGCGCTTCTGAGCGGCATGGAGTTTTCCCGGCTGCTGACGGATCAGAACCTGAGCCGCGTGGTCACGCTGGCCCGCGCCGCCACCTATGACGGCGAGCTGGACAGCGCCGTCGCTGAGCGAAACGCCGGGGCCATCACGGAGGGCGAATTTCTGCGGGCGGTCCGGGGCTATGTGGAACGCAAGTACAGCCGTGAATCTGCCCTGACCTTCGCGGCGGTGTTCACACTGGATCAGCCGGAGCTTCTGCTGGTCAACCGCGCGGGCCGCGACGCCGTAAGCCGCTATCAGTCCGAAGCCCACGAGCGGGTAAAGCAGTTGAGCGCCGTGCTGGACACACAGTGCCGGTTTATGGAGCTCGGGGAAGGACTGTACCTCGTCCGAAATCTGGTGGACCTGCGCATGAAGCCCTACGGTATGCTGGTGTTCGGGCTGGATCGGGAGAAGCTGTTTTCGCCAGTGCTGGATGTCGCCCGACACTGGGACGCCCGGCTGGATATTCGGCTGGATGACATGGATGACCAAAACCTCTCCGGCATCTCCGGCATGGACGAGGCGGTCGACTGGGACGACGTAGCGCCGGGAAGCATCGCGCCGGTGTCCGTGGGGATGTACGCCTGCGCCCAGTTGGGCGACAGCCGCGACTACGCGCTGCGCATTGGACTCTTGCTTGACCGGCGTCGTCTGTACGGCGGCATCGACGGCTTCCGGCGGCTCCAGGCGGGTCTGCTGTTCCTGCTGGTGCCGATGGTCGGCGTAACCATGTGGTACGTTCATAAGCGCATCTCCCATCCCATCATGCTGCTTGCGGAGGCATCGGGCCGTATCGAGGCCGGGGAACTGGGCGTCACCGTGCCCATGCGCGGCGACGATGAGCTGGGCAGGCTGGGCAAGGCGTTCACCAGCATGAGCCTGCGGCTGGAAGAATTGATCGACAAGACCTATAAAGAGGAGATCGCCCTGCGCGACGCCCGGATCCAGGCCATGCAGAGCCGCATCAATCCCCACTTCATCAATAACGCGCTGGAATCCATCAACTGGGAGGCGCGGATCGAGGGCTCTGAGACGATCTCCGCGATGGTGGAGTCGCTGAGCGTGCTGCTGAACGCCAGCATGTCCCGAAACGACCGGCGCATCGCAACGCTGAAGGATGAGCTGGAGGTCGCGCGAGCCTACTTCTACTTCGTAGGGCTGAGCTACGGCGACAGGCTTGTCACCCGCATGGACATCGACGACGCGGCGCTGAGCGCCACCGTGCCGGTGCTGACCCTGCAGCCCCTCATCGAAAACGCCGTGGAGCACGGCATCGCCCCCGAGGGCGGCGGGGAAATTCGCCTGAGCTGCCAGCGCCTGGGGCCGTGCCTGCGCGTGGAGGTGGTCAACAGCGGGAAGCCCATTTCCCCCGAGGATCGCCACCGCATCGACGCCGCCCTGCGGGGGGACAGCCTGGGCGGCGCCCATATCGGTCTTTCCAACATCTGCACCCGGCTTCACCTGATCTACGGCGGACAGGCCGGCATCTCCGTCTCCTCCGATGCCGACGGCAGCATCCACGTCACGCTGGACATCCCCCAGGAGGTTTCATGATGAAAAGAGCGCTATCACTCATCCTGACCCTGCTGCTGTGCGCTTCGGCCCGGGCAGTTTCCCTTCGCACGGTCAGCGCCTTTGGCGGCACGGATGCCACCGCGCTGGCTTACGTGGAACTGCTTCGCGAATACGAAGCGCAAACCGGCAATGTGGTGGAGGACAGCTCCGGCACCAGCGACGAGAGCTGGAAGGCCGGCGTGCTGAGCGACTTTGCCGCGGGCAACGAGCCGGACATACTGTTCTTCTTCGCGTGCAGCGCCGACTCCGCGCCGATCCTGCGCAAGATGGTGCCCATATCGGAGATCAACGCCGCCTGTCCCGGCCTGTCACTGCTTGAAAGCGACATCCTGAGGGAGGCGGACGGCGCGGTCTACGCGATCCCCCTGCGCCCTTATTTTGAAGGTCTGTTTGTGAATACGGATCTGTTTGAGCAATACCACGCCCCGCTGCCGGACACATGGACGCATCTTGAAGAAGCGATCGCGATCTTCAGGTCCGCGGGCATCGTGCCCATCTCCGTTTCTCTGTCGGATATCCCGCACTACCTGGCCGAATGCGCGGTGCTGGCGGCCTCCGCCCCGGAGGAATTTACCGCCCGTCCCGCCGCGCTGGACCAGGTGCCCGAGGGCTGGTTTCGCGGCATGGAGCTGATCCGCCGTCTCTACACGCTGGGAGCCTTCCCGGAAAACGCGCTGAACACCTCGGAGGCCGTTACCAGCGAGCTGTTTCGGCAAAAAAAGGCCGCCATGCAGATCGACGGCAGCTGGCTGATCAATTCCCTGCCGGAGGAAAACATGAACACCACCGTCGTCATGCCCATGCCGTCGCTGAGCGGCGAAGGCAGCGCCATCATTGGCGGCGTATCCATGGGCTTTTACCTGACCCGCCGGGTGTGGGACGATCCAACGCGCCGGGATGCCGCCACAGCGCTTCTGGCCTGGCTCACCCGTCCCGATCACCTGAACCGGCTGGCCGCCTGGGAGGTCACCGGCGCTTTGGCAGCTTCCGCCGATGCCATCGTAGGCCGATCGGCGGACATGGTGCGTCCCATACAGGACGACATGAGCAAAAATGCCCGGGAGACCTGGCTGCTGGACTGTGTTCCCGCAGTGGCCGCGGGCGATATGACCGCGGAGGAATGCTGGGCACAGGTCATGGCGCTGGACCCCTTCGAAGCCGGGAGGTAGAGATATGTATCGCGTGGTACTGGTGGATGACGAGCGCATGATCGTCGAAGGCTTATCCCGGGTAGTGCCCTGGGAAAAGCTGGGCTGCGAGGTCAGCGGCACGGCTGCCAACGGACGGGAAGGTTTGGCGCTGATTCGCCGGGTAAAGCCGGACATCCTGATGACGGACATCAGAATGCCCAATATGGACGGCCTCAGAATGGTCGCCGCGCTGAGAAGCGAATTCCCGAATCTGCAAATCACGGTGCTCACGGCCTTCCGGGATTTTGAATACGCCCAGACCGCACTGAATCTGGGCGTGTGCCGATACCTTCTGAAACCCAGCAAAATGGACGAGCTGGACGAGGCGATCCATACCATGATCGCCCGGCTGGACGCATTGCCCAAAGCCGAGGTCCCGGAGCCTGCGGACCCGGCGGCCGGGAATTACATCGTGCGGCAAGCGCTGGATTACATGCGCACCCACTGTCACCAGCGACTGAGCCTTTCAGACGTGGCCGATCAGGTCTACGTCAGCCAGTGGCACCTCAGCAAGCTCATCAACAGGCACACCAGCCAAAGCTTCCTCGACCTCCTCAGCGGCATGCGTGTCGAGAAGGCCAAACGGCTCTTGTCAAGCTCCTCATTGCGCATTCACGAAATCGCCGAACAGTGCGGCTACAGCGACCTCGGCCACTTTTCCAGAAATTTCAAAAAGCTGACGGGGCAGACGCCGGGGGAGTACCGGGACACCGCTGTGCGCAAACAGAAAAACAATTGAGGAAACGCTGAACAAATCAGCAATATCATTAGGACTTCATCGCTCGCTATGGCCGAGCGTCCAACGCCGCCACCGGCAACGAGATCGATCCCAACGCCAACGTGGAGCAGAAGAACATCTCCACGCTGGAAACCGAAATCTACAAGCGGGATACCATCGCCATCAACCGCCTGGGGACGTACAGGAAGCTTCAGGAGGTATAGCTAAAGAATTTTGATAAAAAATAAATCGAGTTGTGTATGATATTTGCACACACCTCGATCTTTGTTACACGGACCCGTTTTTGTTGCCTAACTGACGTGGTTGGGCAAAATTTGAGGGACTCGATCAGATGATCGGGTCCCGATTTCTTTTCTGTCCTTTCGACGTTTGATTGTTAATATTTTGAAAATGCAGAATATGTTATCACGCCAACTGATTCGCAGCACTGCTTGAAAATGGGTTGTTCTGAGGGTGTCTGCTGGTTTGGCTTTATGGAGTGATCACAGCTTCTCGTGGATCCCATATCTTTCCCGCACGATGTTCATGAACCAGTCCTCACTATTGTCCAACCGATCACGGTTGAGCCCGACATGGGTCTGTGCGATCTCCAGCGTATCCAGCGTGCCATAGTAAAAAACATAGATCAGTGTGACCAGCTCGGAGATCTCGGCGTCCGGCGCAAGCTCACCGCGCTCCTTCGCTGTGGAGAAGAGTTCATGTTTGCGCCCGATCAGCCACTGGGAGAATTCATGCACCTGCTCCTGACAGTCCGGCGCGCCGGGTCCCGGCCACCATATCCGTCTGTATCGGCCAAGGTCATGAATGCAATAGGCATACTCCTTGCGTATGATCTCAAATACGTTCTCGTCGGCGCTCAGCAGCTGATCCATGGCCTCCCGGGATTCCTGAAGGCTGGCTTCGACCACGGCGCGATAGAGTCCCTCCTTGTTCTTGAAATAATAGTAGAGCGGTGCGCGCGTTACGTGGGCCTCCCGGGCGATCTCCTCAAGATTCACGGCGGAATAATCCATCGTGGCAAAGTGGTTTGTGGCGATGCGCAGTATTTCCTGCCGGGTGTCGTTCATGGCGTTTGCCTCCAAATCATTCTACATTCAAGGTGTCAAAAGTATAATTTCTTCAGGACCATATGGAAGTATTGACTATTATACATGCGTGTATGTATAATGTCAACAGGGAATACAATAAGGAGGTTTTCATTATGAAGAAACTGCTTTGCACCCTGCTTGCGCTGTGCCTGATTCTGGGCATGCTGCCCGCGGCCTTCGCGGAAGGCGTCAGCGGCACCTTTGAAGGCGAGTCCAGCGGCTTTCACGGCCCGGTGAAGGTGTCTGTGACGCTGGACAACGGCGCGATCACCGACGTTACCGTCACCGACCAGGCCGAGACCTACGGCGTCAGCGACTGGTCCATCAGCGAGATGCCCAAGCGCATCGTGGAGCATCAGAGCTGGAACGTGGACGCCACCACCGGCGCGACCTTCAGCGCCTATGCCGTGAAGTACGCGGTGAAGAACGCCATCGAGGCCTCCGGCGCCACCGGCCTGGACGCCGAGGTGCATGAGACCGCAGAGGACGAGACCCTGGACACCGACGTGCTGATCATCGGCGGCGGCATCGCCGGCCTGGTTTCCGCCATCGAGGCCGCCAACGCCGGCGCGAAGGTGGTCGTGCTGGAGAAGCTGGACCGCCTGGGCGGCAGCTCCGTCACCTCTGGCGGCTATGTCTATGGCACCGGCTCCCAGATGAACAAGGACGAGAGCATCGACGGCTATCATCCCGAGGATATTGTGGCCTATTACAACGAGCGCACCGGCGGCGACATGGACGAGGCCATGGTCACCTTCTGGGCGGAGCATTCCGGCGAGAGCGTGGACTGGCTCATCGATGAGATGGGCGTGGTGTTCGACGCGGGCGTCGTGACCTCCGGCACCAGCCCGGCGCTGCGCGCGCATCTGACCACCCAGGGCGGCGGCCCCATCATGGTGCCGATCTGGGAAAAGGCCCTGTCCAATGAGAACATCACCATCGTGCGCCACGCGGCGGTGACCGAGCTGATCGCCGACGGCGACGTGGTGACCGGCGCTGTGGCCGACCACTATGGCGCGAAGCTGACCGTGAACGCCAAGGCCGTGATCGTGGCCTGCGGCGGCTTTGACCGCAATCCCGAATACATGGCCAAGTACGTGCCCAATTCCGACGGCGTGCCCTCCATGTCCTCCTGCGGCAATACCGGCGACGAGATCGCCTGGGCCGAGGCGTTGGGTGCTTCCCTGGTGTTCAAGGGCGGCGTCATGGGCATGCACACCACCGACGCCTCCTACACCCTGACCGGCAGTTATAACCTGCTGTCCTTCCTGCCCACCCTGGGCGTGAACGACAAGGGCGAGCGCTTCATGAACGAGTCCCTGGACTATCCGCTGTTCTACGAGGCCATGGACAAAAACGGCACCAGCTGCGCCTGGTGGATCTTTGATTCCTCCATGGCGGACTACATTCCGCTGATGGATCTGGCCGTGTCTCGCCGTCAGGGCTTCACCGCCGACACTCTGGAGGCGCTGGGTGAGGCCGCCGGTCTGGATTCCGAGACCTTCGCCGCTACCGTGGCCCGCTACAACGAGCTGGCCGCCAAGGGCGAGGACGAGGACTTCGGCCGCGCTGGTCTGGTGCCGCTGGCTGAGGAAGGCCCCTACTACGCCATCAAGGTCATCCGCTCCACTGTGGCCGGCTTTGGCGGCTTCGAGATCAACACCGACGCCCAGGTGCTGAAGGAGGACAAGACCGTGTTCCCGAACCTGTTCGCCGCCGGCGAGTGCGCCTCCGGCCAGTTCTTCGCCACGGTGTATCCGTGCTCCGGCTCCATGCTGTCCATCTCCACCACCTATGGCCGCGTGGCCGGCAGGAATGCCGCGGCTGTGGCGCTGGGCAAGTAAAAAGGCGCTTTCTGAAAAGGCAGTCTGTAACAGACAGCTCCAGAATCGTAACAAGCGACACCCCTTTATCGTTCCACACCGTGCGGAAGCGTAAAGGGGTGTCGCGTCGTCTTGTCCTCGTAAGCCTGCGGTCGCCCTGTCATAAGCTTTCCCGGCCAGTCCGACCATGTGCCCATATCAGCCAACGGCTTGCGACAGGGGGTGACGAGTCGATATCATCCTGCTCTAAGAAAGCAGTGTCGATTCCCTCATGTTCCTTGCCTGTGCCTTCGTGGCTCTGGCGGAGGAGACGCCCGCCGACGATGAGATCGTGGACCGCATTTACACCCTGGAAAACGCCATGGAGACGCCCATCACTTCGCTGTATGTCTACGAATCCAGGGGGCAGAACCTGGTGCCGGATGGCCTGAAGCCCGGCGAGCATATCCAGGTGAACGTCTCTGGCCGCTACCTGCGCACCCCGAACCAGACCCTGTACACCGTGGAATTTGTGGCAGACGGCGAGACCTACGCCATCCGCACGCTGCATGTGGAGGACCTGTTCAACGTGCTGTACCTGAAGGGCACGGACGCTGTCTCCGGCGCGACGGTTGTCTCCTTCACCAACCCCGACGGCAGCGCACAGCAGGTCGAGGAAGTGGAAGCGCCCGGTGAGGACGAGATCGTCACCCGGACCTACACGCTGGAGAACGCCATGGACACGGAGATCACCGAGCTGTACGTCTACAAGTCTCGCGGTGAGAACCTGGTGCCCGACGGTCTCCAGCCCGGCGAACAGGTGCAGGCCGAGGTGTTCGGCTACTATCTGCACACCCCCAACGAGACGCTGTGTACCGTCGAGTATACCACCGAGGGCGATAAGTTCGTCAACACCTACAGCATCCGGACGCTGCATGTTGAGGACCTGTTCGAGGTGCTCTACCTGACCGGCGCGGACGCCGTGGCCGGCGCGACGCCTGTCGCCTTCGCCAAGCCCGAAAAGTAAGAGATCGATCAATGCCGCAGGGAAGCATGCGTTCTCTGCGGCATTTCATCAAAAGCAATGAATTTGGATCAAATCGACAGAAGATTTGGAACGGTGTTTGCCATTGTCTCGGCGGTGCTCTTTGGCACGATGCCGCTGTTTACAAAGACCGCCTATGCCTATGGCTGCAACGCCTATACGGTGGCATTTGGCAGATTCCTGGTCGGTGCACTGGGGAGTGGGATGTGGCAGTTCACTTTTCGCTTTCCGTTCCAGCATCTTCGGAATGAGAAGAACAGTCTCTGAAAAGCATAAGCCATAGCAAAAAGCAGCATCACGACGGCTGAATTTGAAACAGTCAAAATGACTCGGTTACCTTGGCTCCCTCGATAGATTGACGCTGTTTTACAATCCTCCCAAATACCGGCGAAGGATTCGTATCAGTATTTCGTGTATATCCATCTTCCCATCATTCAATGCCCATTCGAATACACAGCCTTTTACGATTGTGCAGACGTCCATGCTCAATACATGGGCGTTTGTCTTTTGATCCAGTATATGCTTGGCAATGGCACTCTCAATCTCCCTTTCACAACGCGCCATAACGGTACCATCCGCGAACTTGCCATCTTCCTCACACATATAAGCGGACAATGCCTGATTGCCCGTGGTGTAGAAGCTCTTCATGAAATCCTCACCCAACTCCATGTATCGGTCGATCAGGTGAAAATAGAGCTCACAAATTCTATCGGGCAGTTGCTCCAGGGGAGTGGTCAGCTCGAAGCTGTCAAAGGAGGCCTCCTTCACAAAATACATCAGCAGATCGTCCTTGTTTTTGAAATGGTGGTAGAACGTGCCGATGGAGAGCCCGGATTCCTCCACCACGCTTCGCACGGTCACTGCATCCGCGCCTTCACGCTTGATGATCGCAACAGTGGCATCAATGAGCTTCTGTTTGGCGTCCATGGGCTCTGCCGACTTTGGCGGGCGTCCGCATTTTCTGGGCATATCCTGTTCTCCTGTTTGTAAAATAATAAAACGAGTTCTAAAACTGTTGACATTATAGCACGAGTTGGCTATAATGTCAATAAAACATGTTCTATTTAATCATTGGAGGTGTACGCGGTGAAAATCATGTACTGGTCGGATTATGCCTGCCCCTATTGTTATATCGGTGAAACGCATCTGAAGAATGCCATTGAGAATCTGGGATTGGGTGATCAGGTGGAAACTGAGATGCTGGCCTTTGAGCTTGACCCGGATGCCAGCAGGACCTATACCGGAGCGACGGTTGACCGCTTCGCAAAGAAATATGGTCTGAGCACAGCAGGAGCACAGGAGCGCATCGACGGTATCTCCCGGATGGGCCGCGAAGCCGGACTGGACTTCCGCTATGCCGAAACCCGGTACACGAACACCTTTGACGCCCATCGGCTGACCAAGCTGGCACAGCGAAAGAGCGCGGAATTGGCAGATCGCCTTGAAGAGCGCCTCTACCACGCCTATTTCTCGGAGAATCTGGAGCTGGGCGATCACGCTGTGCTCAAGCGCATCGCCCTGGAGGAGGGCATGGATGAGGCAGAGGTCGATGCTGTGCTCAATTCCAATCAATACGCCGATGACGTCCGCCTGGATGAGCGCGAGGCCCAGCGCTACGGCGTGCATGCGGTTCCCTATTTTGTCGTTGGCAACAAGTACGCGATTCCCGGCGCGATGCCGGTGGAGGCCATGGAGCGTGTGCTGAAAAACGTATTGGATGAGGAAGCAAAGGCGCAGAATGTGGTTCAGGGCATGAGCTGCGGTCCGGACGGCTGCCACTTCGAGGGTTGAGCATGAATGTCTACAAGGTTCCCGTGAAGGGTTATTTTGCGGTCAACAGCTATTTCCTGATCGACGAGGATATCGGCCATGGCTTTTTGATCGATCCCGGTGCGCAGGGTGAGGCATTGGTTCAGATCATCCGAAGCAAGGTTTGGACGATCGAGAAGATCCTGTTGACCCACGGCCACTTTGACCACACCGGAGGCATCGAGGCCATCCGCAGGGAATTGGACATCCCGGTGTACATCCACGAGAACGGCGCGGGCTATCTGGAGGATACACGGCTCAACCTGTCGGAGTATTGCGGGGAGCATGTCATTGTGAGGGATGCCCACTTCTTTCAGGATGGCGCAGTGTTCTCCCTTGCGGGGCATGCCTCTCCCGTGCTGACGGCCATCCACACGCCGGGTCACACGCCGGATTCCACGACCTTCTACGATGTCGCCGACCACATTGCCTTTGTGGGCGACACCATCTTCAAGGGTGGCATGGGCACGGACCAGTATCCCGGAGGCAATCGCAGGCAGCTTGTCACGAGCATCGCCCAGAGAATTCTGACGCTTCCTGACAATACGACACTCTATTCAGGGCATTCCGAAAAGACGACTGTAGGCGCGGAAAAGCGCTTATATATTTTATGATTGGAGAAGTGTATTATGAAAAATCTGTTTGATCTTACGGGAAAAGTAGCGATCGTCATCGGTGGCAGCCGTGGACTGGGCAGGGGCATGGCCACGGGCCTCCTGAACGCCGGCGCCAAGGTCGTCATCGCCAGCCGCAGCGCAGAGGCCGTTGAGCAGGCCGCGAAGGAGATGACGGAGGCGTCGGGCAGCGTGTGCCGCGGCATCGCCCTGGACGTGACCTCGCTGGACGCCATCAAGGCCTTTATCGCAAAGGTGGACGCAGAATTCGGACGCATCGACATCCTGATCAACAGCGCAGGTATCAATGTCCGCAAGCCCGCCCTTGAGTTTGAGGAGGCCGACTGGGACAAGGTCACCGATACGCAGCTCAAGTATGTGTTCTTCATGGACCAGCAGGTCGGAAAATACATGGTGGAGCACGGCATTCGCGGCAGGATCATCAACGTGGGCTCCATCTCCTCCATGGTGGGGCTCAAGAACATCGTGGCCTATGTGACCTCCAAGGGCGGCATCCTCCAGATGACCAAGGCGCTGGCCAACGAGTGGGCACAGTACGGCATCACCGTCAACGCCATCGGCCCCGGCTACTGCTTCACGGAGATGACCCGCCCGCTGCTGTCCAAGCCCGGCGTGAAGGACAAGTACGAGGAGCGCATTCCCATGGGCCGTCTGGGCGAGCCGGAGGACATGGCGACCACGGCGGTCTACCTGGCCTCTGACGCTTCGTGCTATGTGACTGGTCAGATGATCTATGTGGACGGCGGCTGGACCATCAACTGATGTGAAAAGTATTATTATCCCTATCGCGGAGAAGGCCATAACGAAAACATCGATGTCTGCAACATTTCCCGGCAGCATCAGAAAGTAAAGATCATTCTCTTAAAAAAAGCGACACTCTTTCATCGTTCCGCACCGTGCGGCACTTTGATGGGGTGTCGCCTCTTTCCCCCCACGTGAGCCCCACGTTCATCCTGCCTCGGCTTAACCGGCCGACCAACTGACCACGAGCCAAACCCAGCGTCACGCCTGCGATCGATACCGGTGTGGCGATATCCCGGTATAACCCAATTCGCGATACTCGAAGTAAGTATTATCAGAGATACCAGGTATCATCAAAAATCGTACTTGCGCATCCGAATGAACAGTCGTATAATTGAATCGGTTCAGGAAAATGACCAAAGGAGGATGCTTATCATGAGTAATGCTGCAAAAGTCCACGAGTTTCTGAACAAGGCCCAGACCTTTTACTTTCTGACCACGGATGGCGATCAGCCCAAGGGCCGTCCCTTCGGCTTCCAGATGCTGGTGGATGACAAGGTGTATTTCGGATGTGGCACCTTTAAGAACGTGTTCAAGCAGCTGACCGCTAATCCCAGGGTAGAGGTTCTGGCCGTTAACGGCGGCGAATTCATGCGTTATGACGGCGTAGCGAAGGTCGTCAGGGATGACGGGCTGCTCTCGAAGGTGCGGGAGCTCATGCCTCAGATCATGGCGCTTTACGACAAAAACGGCTGGGAGATGGGCCTGTTCTATCTGGAAAACGGCCATGCGGAGATCCGCGGCATGATGGATCTGAAAGAGGAGTTTGACGTTTAATGGCATCTCAAAGCACACTTGAGGAACGGTTCGGAAAATGCCCCTATGCCACGGCGCAGAGCCTGATCTCCGGCAAGTGGGCCGTGCTGATTCTCTTCTATCTGGAGGACGGGCCAATCCGTTTCAATGAGTTGCTTCGGAAGATGCCGAAGATGACCCACGCCACGCTGTCCGTTCAGTTGAAAGCATTGGAGGAATACGGCCTGGTCAGGCGCATACAATATGAGGCCATTCCGCCCAAGGTGGAGTATTCCCTCACCGACATTGGAAAAAAGTTTCACCCAGTCATTTCCGCGATGGAAGCCTGGGGAAACGAGTACATCGCTCAAATGGACGGAGGAAATGACCAATGAGCCTGACTGGAATGGTTTACAGGCCGCCCTACGAGGCAAATTCCCTGCTCTTGCAGGTGACACAGGGCTGCAGCCACAACAAATGCACCTTCTGCTACATGTACCCGGACGTTCCCTTTTCGGTGTGTCCGGTGGAACAGGTGGCGGCGGACATCGAGGAAGCAACACGTTATTGCCCCGATGTGGAGCGAGTATTCCTGGAGCATGGTGACGCCTTTGTGCTGTCTGCGGATCGCCTGGTGCAGATCGCGGACGCCATTCACGCCAGGCTGCCCAAAGTGAAGACCATCGCCATGTACGCCTCCATCCAGAACATCCGGCACAAGACAGATGACGACCTGTGCCGCCTGCACGAATGTGGCATCGACGGGCTGGACATCGGCGTGGAGAGCGGCCTGGATGCGGCACTGCAATATATGAACAAGGGCCATACGGCGGAAGAAGCAAAGGAACAGCTGCTGCGCCTGACCGACGCAGGCATCGATTACAGCTTCAACATCATCCTCGGCTGCGGCGGCGAGGAGCTGTGGCGGGAAAACGCCGATGCCACCGCGGCGCTGATCAACGCGGTGCAGCCCCATCTGCTGTTCATTGGCACTCTGCACGCCGAGCCTGGATGCAGACTGTATCAGGACATGAAGAGGGGCTTGTTCAGGGAATGCACCTTCGGTCAGCTGCTTGACGAGCAGGAGCGGCTGATCAGCGGTCTGGAGTTGAAGGACACCATTTATTTTGGCTCCCACCCTTCCAACATTGTACCCATGCAGGGCAGGCTGCCGAAGCACAAGCAGGCCATGATCGAGGCCGTGCGCGAGAAACGAGAACAACTTCGCCGTCATCTGAATGAGTACCCACAGCGCGGCGGAGAGGGCTCCATACTGAATCGATAATGATTGTCGACGTGTTCCTGCGGAACCCGCTGACCCGGAAAACGTTCCGTTTTCCTAATCATGAATAATTCCAATAAGGGAGGATACAACCATGGGAGACACTTTGACCACTCTGAAGACGCGGCGCAGCTGCCGCGCCTACAAGCCCGATCACGTTGAAGAAGACAAGCTCAACGCCATCATTGAAGCCGGGACCTATGCTGCCACCGGCATGGGCAAGCAGTCCCCGATCATCCTGGTCATCAAAGATCAAGCCATACGCGATCAACTGACCAAGCTCAACGCCGCCGCAATGGGCATGGACATCGACCCCTTCTATGGCGCTCCGGAGCTGCTGGTAGTACTGGCGAACAAGGCCGTCCCGACCTACATATACGACGGCAGCCTGGTGATGGGCAACATGATGAACGCCGCCGCCGACCTGGGCGTGGCGAGCTGCTGGATACACCGCGCCAAAGAGGAGTTTGAGAGCGAAGAGGGTAAGACCATCCTCAAGAAGCTCGGCATCGAGGGCGACTATGAGGGCATCGGCAACCTGATACTCGGCTATGCCGCAAAGCCCGCCGGTAACGCCGCGCCGAGGAAAGCTGATTACATCTATAGAATTTAGCACAGGCAGATCACGATATTTTGCGACACCCCGTCAAGCTTCCGCACCGTGCGGCGTTTTGATGGGATGTCGCCTTTTTCAAGTCCATGTGAGCCCCACGTTTGCCCTGTCGCGGGCTTTCCTGGCCAGTCCGACCATGTCCCATATCAACGTCGTGCCCGGGACAGGGGACAACATGGGAAACAACGCTCCAATAATAATCCTGACTCTTACAGGCAGGCAATCAGCCGTTCCACATCTTTGCTTCTCGGTGGCCCAGCTGGTAGCGATGCGCATCAAAACACGGGATGAGCTGTGAATAACAGAATTGAACGCCATCCTGGAAAAGCTGAAATTAGCTGAGGAATTCATACGAAAAGCAAGCCAGGAAGTGCTAAACGACCTGAAAGAGCCGAAGCACTGGCGGAAATATCACGAGCCGGATTATCTCTTCGATATGAATGGCATGTACTGAACGGAACCCACTAAACAGACACATGTCTTGAAAAAGCCCGAGCATAGGCTCAGGCTTGTATTGGTATGCTGGATTTGGGCAGAACCCTCTGATACGGAACGGTGGGGGTTATAGAGTAAAGGTTAGGCTTCTGTTAATTGTCAGAGTTTTGTACTTGATTTTTCGTTCAGTTCACATTACAATCACCAGGAACGTGTGAAATGATGTCATTGTTGTCATGCTGTCACAGCATGCTAAAAGCCCCCATATAGCAGCAATTAAGGGATGACGAGACTGTATGCTGCTTGTACCACCAAAAGAAGGATTTCATTTCAGTGCCATATGAACCGAAGAATGCGGACTATCTGAGACATATGAAATAAGGTTGGCAAACGCAGGATTTATGGAGGAAAATATGATACGGGAAGTAAAACGAGAAGATATACCAACATGCGTTAACTTAATACGGAGCAGCTTTATGACTGTTGCAGATGAGTACGGAATCACAAAGGAAAACGCACCGAGATTTACCGCATTCGCTATTTCTGATGACAGACTGTATTGGCATATGGATCAAGAACACAGGCCCATGTTTGTTGCTGAAGAGAGCGGTGTTTAATGCGGATACTACTCTCTCCTGATTCAGGAGATCTGGAGGGCGTATTCAAGAAGAGGGCCGTAAAGGAATGAGACCGGACAGAGCAGCAGAACCGCAAGGAGTAATTTGCGGTTCTGCTGTTCGCTTGGGCATTGAGCTAATGTTGTCTTATAATCAGTTTTGCATCAATCAGGCAAGCAGCCATGCCACCATCTCGTCGGCAGCCTTCAGGTCGTCGGGTTTCTCCATGATGCTGCCCGGAACATTCGCGTCGCCGGTCACATGCGCCCTGTAGTCCCGGAATCCAGCGGTGGCAAAGCTCTTCAGGTTGGTTTCCACCATCTGGGTGTACACATCCACCGGACCGAAGCCGGCGAAGAAGTAACCGCCCAGCTTCTTGTCCTTGCGGCCTGCCATGGAGAAGTCGGGCTGGGAGAAGTCCATAAAGGAGTAGGTGCGGTCAAGGAAGGCCTTGAGCTGGGCCGGGAACTGATCCCAGTGCACAGGCGCGAGGATCAACATCGCATCGCAGGCGTCGATCTGGGGGATCAGGGCAGTGAAGTCGTCCTTCTGGATGCAGTTGGGGGTGTGCTGGCGCTTGCAGCCATCGCAGGCGAGACAGACGCGAACGTCCTTTTCGCCGATGTTAAACGTGGAAACCTCAGCCTTGCCCTGGAGCTGCTCCACGATGCGGGCCTCCAGCGCGTAGGAATTGCCCTTTCTCCTCTTGCTGCCGTTGACGATCAGGATCTTCTTCATGTTATATTGCTCCTCTCAATTTGATGTTGTTGGGCTGGCCGTCTGTGCTGATCAGCCGATGGATGTAATATATCACATTACAACATAGTTGTCAATCATTTGGTTACGTCTGATTATTAATCTTTTGTAAAACCATAAATGTAATGATTGACATTACATCAATGCCATGCTATCCTTTATCTCAAGATGAAACCTGACAGGTTACATCAAAATATCATTGGAGGATAAAACCATGAAGAAGCTGTTGACCGTTGCCCTGATCGCCCTGATGATCCTGACTGCCATGACCGCCATCGCCGAGGAAGCGACCACCACTTGGGCCTACGGCGCGCTGCCGCTGAACAACGGCAATGTGGGTACCATCTACTATACCGCTGCCTACTACCAGCTGGAGGGCATCGTGAATCCCGCAAATCCCGAGTATGCCCCCTATACCGAGGAAGAGATCGCCACCATCGTGGAAGGCGCTGTTGAGGATGCCGAGGGCTACCGCTTCGACGCGCCTGCTGATGCCCTGATCGGCATGACCGTCGCCGACACCGAGACCATCTACTGGTATGACGCCGAGAACGCCGCCGCCATTACCGGCCACGCCGACCCGCTGACCATGGATGTCGAGACCGGTGATTTCGTCACCGCCGAGGGCGAAGCGGTTGCCTCTCCCATCAAATAATGGTATAATAGAATCACATATTAAAGTGATCTGGAGATGAGTGGATGCGGATTTCAAGCAGGTTTACAGTGGCGCTGCATATCTTTGCCTGTGTGGATGTCTTTAAGGACGAATACAAGGTGACCAGCGAGTTCCTTGCAGGCAGCATCAATACCAATCCCGTCATCATCCGAAACATACTGTCCCAACTGAGAAACGCCGGACTGATCACGGTCGCCAGGGGTACGGGAGGCATTACCGTGAACAAGCCGCTGAATGAGATCACATTCTTTGACGTCTATCAGGCCATCGAGCCAGTGGAGGGCGGCGACCTGTTCCGCTTCCACGAAGCGCCGAATCCCGCCTGTCCCGTCGGCCGCAACATCCACGCGCTTCTGGACGACAAGCTGAAGGCCATCCAGGGCGCGATGGAGGACGAGATGCGGAAATACACCCTCGCGGACCTTCGGACGGGGATGCAGGATCTTCTGGCAAAGGAAGAATAAACCAAGGGAACTCCGGTGCGTCTGACATCGGGGTTCTTTTGAAAGGAGCAATTCATGGACACGAAAGACTATCTGGCTTATGTGGTAAGACAGATTCACACGACAATCGTCGCCACCGTGGACGATGACGGGCTCCCTGTCACAGCGGCCATCGACATGATGGACAGCGACGAAGACAGTCTGTACTTTCTGACGGCGAAGGGCAAGGGCTTCTACGATCGCCTGGTCAAGAGAGGCTTCCTCGCGTTGACCGCGATGAAGGGAGAGGATACCTTGTCCAGCGTGGCTGTCTCCATCCGGGGCAAGGTGCGGGAGTTGGGCTATGGAAGGATCCCGGAGTTGCTGGAAAAGAACCCCTACATGTACGCCATTTATCCCACGGAGCAGGCACAGCGCGCCCTGACAGCCTTTCAGATCTATGAGGGCACGGGTGAATGGTTCGATCTGTCCAGGAAGCCCATTGAGCGTGCGTCCTTTGTATTCGGCGGCGCGAAGCAGTCGCGTGAGGGCTTCTTTATCACCGATGCCTGTATCGGCTGCGGATCCTGCGTCGCCGTCTGTCCTCAGAACTGTATAAAGCAGGACAGCACTCCCTTTGTGATTGTGCAAGAGCACTGTTTGCACTGTGGGAATTGCCTGGCCGAGTGTCCGGTCAGCGCGGTTGAGAAGCGGTCATAATTTATGGAGGATGGATCCTACAACAACCAAGCCACCAGCGGCGAGGAGACCACCGTGTACAACGCCGCCCAGCTGGCCGTGAGATGGCGTGCGCTTCATCGACGACAAACCCACCAGCAGCCCCGCCGCAATAGTGCGATACGCCCTGAACGATCAGCCGCAGGCGATCATGTACGCCATCGGCGACCAGAAGATGATCGACGCCATCGGGGCCAACACTGAAGACCTGTCCGACAAGCTGATCGAGCGCGGCATTGTCTGGAAGGCGGATAGCGTCGCGGAGGCCGCTGAAGCCGCAGGCCTCGATCCCGAGACCCTCAGCGCCACCGTTGAAGCCTTCAATGGCTACGCGGACTCTGGCAACGACGCAGGGTTTGGCAGGACGGAATTCAACGGCAAAGTGGAGGACGGTTCGGTGTATATCGTGAAGCTCCGGAGTGCCTATCACCTGACCTTCGGCGGGCTGACCATCGATGCTGAAACACATGTGCTCGACACGGATGGCAACATCATCCCCGGCCTCTACGCTGCTGGTGACGCAGTCGGCAACTTCGAGGGCGATGTCCACCAGTCCGGCTTCTGCATCACCATCGTGCTGTGGACAGGCAGGAACACAGGCCAGGTGGCTGCCGCCGCATAATTCATTCCAAGCAAAGTCAGTATTGCACAATACAAACGACGATACTGGTCTTGACATGGGGGCCATTATACTGTATGACTAACTTCCATTCCGACCTCCTTGATCTGGAACTTACCTTTTCACTTCAGTCTTTCAAAAAACATCATTTGGTTCATGCATTTCGCTTGATTACACGAAGGATATTCGGTATAATTAGGAGAATTTAATTATTTAAAAAACAGTATCAGGGAGAAACTGACACCATGTCCGGAAAGATTTCTGAGATACCCCATATCTGTGATCAATGGAAGATGCTTGTCAGTAAGGATCCTGTAGCGGTTTTCTTAACAGAGGAGATATCGGGCAATGATTATACCCGGCAACAGGTGGATGAGCTGTCGGGCTGCGTATACGGTTATCTTGCCGGGAAAGGGATCGGAAAAGAGGATTTTGTGCTGATCCGGCTGCCGCGAGATGCCAGGCCATTTATTGCGATGCTGGGTGTCTGGAAGGCGGGTGCGGCTTTTATTGTGCTTGAGGACGATTATCCTCCGGAGAGAGTTGATGCGATCCGGCGGGAATGTGAATGCCGTCTGGAGATTAATTCGAAAACCTGGCATGAGATCCTCAGGACCCCTCCCCTGCCTGGCGTCGTCAAGGCAGATGACCATGATCTTTGCTTCGCCATCTATACATCCGGGAGTACAGGAAAACCGAAAGGCGTCCTTCATGAATATGGAAAGCTGCGCTGGATTCAGGCTTCCATGGATCAGAACATGGGGGATCTGATCGACAATGGAACCATTCTGGGGATGAGAGTGCCCTTGTATTTCGTTGTCGCCATAAGGCTTTTCCTTAACGCGATCAATGGCGGAATGCGTATCCTTATCATGACAAAAGACACAGGACGTGATCCTGTCAGGATGAAAGAACTGTTCCTCAGATACAACGTAAACTTCACATATCTTACATTTCAAATGGTATTATACAATAATTCACAGGTAGATTCAATCACAGTTTACAGTTTTTCTATGCTTGTGCAAAGCTATCTGGATAAGAGTAAAAGGCAGGCATCCAAAAGACGCCTGCTTAGCAGTTGTGCATAATTTAAAGATACATTACATCTTGTAATTCTACCTTGCTTGTGCTATCATAACCGACAGGAGATGATAGTGTGTTAGGCAAGAATT
>CACZXF010000038.1 GCA_902785105.1 uncultured Eubacteriales bacterium
AGGCTTCAAAGCCATGATCTTTCTCATTGGCGGCAAGCTTGAATTGGATCTGCCTGCCCCGTTCTAAAGGGCTTTTCCATTAAAACGGGAGTAGAGCCATAATAATAGAGCGGCGGCAGCGGAGAGATGAATACGATAGCCACATGACAGGGCGAATTTCGCCAACGACCAATATTCCCGCGCCATGTAATAGTCGCCGACCAGAAAATAGTCCTTCGTATAGTCACCATTTCCTGGGTGATACTCTGAAGCCGGGTACTTCGGTGCAATCAAGGGAATAAACAAGGAGACGAGGCACAGGAGTGCAAGGGCACCGCATAACAAACTCATGGTCTTCTTCATATTCTTGAATCTTCTCCTTCTTCAGGCGCGCCGGCCTCCCAGATCAGCTCCTCAAGGGTCTGGTAGAGTTGCTCCGGCTCCACGGGTTTGTTCAGGTGCGCGTTCATACCCGCCTGCAGCGAGCGCTGCACGTCCTCATCGAATGCGTTGGCCGTCATGGCGATGATGGGGATGGTCCTGGCGTCCGCCCGGTCTAACGCCCGGATGGCCACTGTGGCCTCCAGCCCGTCCATCTCCGGCATCCTCACATCCATCAGTATGGCGTCGTAATAGCCCACGGGACTCTTTTCAAACATCTCCACGGCCAGCCTTCCGTTCTCCGCGTGATCGACCTCCATCTGGCGCATCATGAGGATCTGCTTCGTGATCTCGGCATTGATCAGCACGTCCTCCGCCATCAGTATGCGCCGGCCCGAAAGCTCGGCGCGCTTCTTCTCCCGGCGGAAGGACACATTGTTCCTGCGCGCCACGCGCTCAAATTCGTCGATCACATTCGAGGCGAACAGCGGCTTATTCAGGAAGCTGTCCACGCTGTCGTATTGAGAGATGTCGTCCCAGTTGAACGCGGTCAGTATGATGACCGTCGTCTCCCTGTCATACCGCCGCCGGATCTCCCCGGCGACCTCCAGTCCGTCCATCTCCGGCATCTTCCAATCCAGCAGCACCAGATTGTAGGGCTCGTGCTTGGCGTGGGCCACCTCCAGCATATCCAGCGCCTCCGGACCGCTCAGACAGGTGTCTGCCTTGATGCCCACCTCGTCCAGCACGATCCGGGCGTGCTCCGCGGCGATCTGCTCATCATCAACCACCAGAACGCGCATATCCTTGGGATCGATATACCGGGCGGCCTTTCCCTGACGGACGCAGTTGCTCAGCGTCACCACCACGGTGAACTCCGAACCCACGCCCTTCCGGGATTCCACCGAGATCGTGCCGTTCATCAGCTCCACGATGTTCTTCGTGATGGCCATGCCCAGCCCTGTGCTGCCATACCTGTTGTTGCGGCTGGAATCCTCCTGGGTAAAGGGGTCAAATATGCGAGGCAGGAACTCCTCATCCATTCCAATGCCGGTGTCCCGAATCACGAATTTCAGCGTTGACAGATCGTTGAAGGTGCCCGTCCGTTCCACTGTCAGCGTCACGTCGCCCGGCGCGTCCGTGAATTTGATGGCATTGGAGAGGATGTTGATCAGCACCTGCTTCAGTTTCATGTCGTCGCCGATGTAGTAGTCGCTGACACCTCCGACCACGCGGCATTCGTACCGAAGTCCCTTCTCGGCGCACTGGCTCATGACCATCGTGTTGATCTGTTCCAGCATACCGCTGAACGAAAATTCCTTCCTGCGGATGACCAGCCGCCCCGACTCGATCCGGCTCATGTCCAGTATGTCGTTGATCAGCCCCAGCAGATGCCGGGCGCTGCCGCCGATCTTCTCGAGGTAATCCCGCACCTGGGGGTCCAGGTTCGGTGACTGAAGGGCGATGCTGTCCATCCCAATGATGGCGTTCATGGGCGTGCGAATCTCATGGCTCATGCTGGAAAGGAAGGCGGTCTTGGCGCTGTTGGCTGCCTCCGCGGCGGCCAGAGCCTCGGCCAAGGCACGGTTGTGGGCCAGGGTCTCCCGCATTTCGGTGTCGATCACCGTGAACCCTACGCCCACCGCGTGGACGTTGTGGTCATCCCGGTCCTCCGGGTGCCGGACCCCCGCCATGCGCAGCATCTCGTAATACTCCGCACCATCGCGACGCGCCAGATAGCGGTAGGCGATGATACGGTCCTTCTCCAGTCCCTGACGGATGGTATCCGGCTCCAGGAACCGCAGGAATCCTTCTTTATATTCCTCATCCACATGCTGCTCGCAATATTCGGCAAACCTTGTATGAAAAGGAAAATGCTCACCCACCGGGGTCTCGCCCGTATCCGTTCGATAGCACACCGCTTCATCAGCATCAATATCCACGTAATACACGCTTCGGTAGTCGGAGGCCATGGCGGTGATCATCTCGTCCTGCTGCGTCCGCTGCTTTTCCTCCTCCAGCAGCGCCCTCTGGTGCTCCAGCTCGAGGCTGGCTGCCTCCCGCTCCATCCGAAGCTGGGCGTTCCTGCGTATCTGGCTGGCAAGGAACGCGAACACCGCCAGCAGTATGACGATGGTCAGCGCGGATTGCAGTATGCTGCGCCGGATGGTGCCGTCCGAAATGGCGCTGATCTGTTCGCTGATGACGCTTTCCCGGATCAGATAGGTCAGCCTCCAGTTCGTTCCCTGAACGGGCGCGAAAGCCAGCGTCTCCCGCACGCCGTCATAGGTAAAGGAAGCAACGCCCTTTTCCCCGGACTGGAACGCCTTCACGAAGTCTCCGTAAGCGTAGCCGTCCTCGAATCCCGCCTTTTTCAGCGCATCCAGCAGGTTGTCCTCCATAGCCAACCCGCCAAGCACCGTATTGCTCAGCGCCACGCCGCCGTCGGTGTAGATATTGCAGAAGGTCGCGCCCCCTGTCTGCGCCTGCATGGACACTCCGGAGAGCATCTCATCCATGTCGATCTCCATAAAGCAGACGATCAGCCGGTGTCCCTCGGACACCAGCTCCACCGGCAGCGCGATGATGACCTTCTTGTCCGCGCTGTCCAGGTTCTTGATGGAGATCTCCGGCCCCGAGAGCGTCAGGTGGTCGAAGTGGTACGACTCGATGTCATTCTGCACCCCAGTGGATGTGTAGATCAATCCGTCGCTGTCCACGAAGGCGAACTTCTCAAGACCAAACAGCGCCTTCATCTTCACCTGGTACGCCTGGCGGTGCGCCTCGTCCTTCAGGTCCTCCGCCGTCATCAGCTCCAGCGCCGTTCGCATGTCGGCCACCCTGTCCTGAAGATTCTCGGCCACCACCTGTTCCCTGCGTCCCGCAAGCTCGTCCAGGTAGAGCAGCGAAACAGAGCGAACCGCGTCCTCCGTGTCCCGCCGCGCGGTCTGCCCCATCCAAACCGTCCCCAGCACAAGGATCAGCATGACAAGCATCCCGCCGCCCAACGCCACAGCGATCGTCTTTCTCATCGCCATCACTCTCCTTCGCGCGCATCCATCCGGACATCCCGCGTCCTTCCAGCCTCCCCATAGGGACGCCATGTATAAATAGACCATCACCCCACTTGTTGACCGGGTTTCGGTAACAAATGGGGTGATAATTCTCTCTCATTCAGGCTGACCGTCGTGAACATTTACTCAGGCTCAGGGAAAACCGTTGTGAATGTTCATGCAGGAAAGCCTCAGCGAGATTGCTCTTGCTGCCCCTCTCCGCTCCGCTTCTTCACTCTCCCTCTGATCGAGGAATCGTGAAGAAGTGGAGGAGCGGTGGGGCCTTAATCAATTCCTTGGCCTTCAGTCCTTTTTTTGGTGATGAGCAGGACCATGGCGAGGAGTGTCAGTATGGACCCGAGGACGTAGAAAATCGTGGTACCGGGTCCGCCGGTGCTCGGCAGGCTGACATTGTACTTGCTGTTCGTAATGAATATCTTACTCTCAGCTGGAGCATTTGCAGTACTGTTAACCGTTGCGCCGTCCGAAGAATTAAGTGTAATCTGCGGCGTCGTCACATATCCGGGAACGACAACCTCCTCAATCCAGTAGGTATACGCGTTGGTACCGTCAGTCTTCTCCAATCCGTCGATGTGACGCTTCCATTCATAGCGACCCGTTCCCTGACCATTCTCCATGATCTGAGTTTTTGAAATCGTAAACGGATGTGCGCCCGTCGGATTTTCCTTTTCGTCGAACTTTGCCGCCGCACCCTTCTTCGTCACACTGTCGACCAATTCACCTGTACTTGTTCCAGCCTTTCTGTAGAGATAGAAGGAGATGCTGTCAATGCTGTCTTCCGTATCAGACGTCGGAATATTACCATTCATGCTCCACAGCTTGACGACATCCAGGTAGGTTTCGTCAAGGGTATTGGTGAATTTGTCGCCGCTCTTCGTTGCTTTCCAGAAGTGGTAGTCATCCTGCGGATTCTCAACCGTATAGTTATTTCCATCCTTTGTTACGGTGTAGGTCACCTCGGTGCTGTCATCCTCGCCCCACTTCACAACGAATTGCGTCTCATCCACAGTGTAAACAAACTCACCGGTGACTGTAGTTGCATCGCCTCCGTCCGGAGTGTAGGTAATCGTTCCATGAGCATCAAGGTTGTTCCAGGTCTTGCCCCAATCAGTCGTGCCGGATTCAGCCTTTGTCACCGTTACTGTATTGGCTTTATCGTTGTTAAAGGTCGTATCCTCAACCTCATCGATCTTCCTGGTCAGGTGGTAGGTGATGGACTCAATCTTGGACTCGTCCGCGTCTTCGACTCCCCATTTCTTTGTTACGGTTGCTGTTTTCACTTCCTTGTTCGTCAGGTTGTTGTCACTCTGCAAGACGACAAACGCCGGCGCATTACTATCGCTCGGAGTCACTGTGTAAGTATCATCTTCCTGATTCCAAGTCACAGTATAGGTGTAAGTATTGCCATCTACTTTAACTCTGAATTCGGTCTCGACGGCCTTATACACAATTTCCTGGTTGTTGTCATCGTACTTCCTCAACCCAGTAAATCTGTAATGCTCATCGTCAACCCAGGTCGGTTCCATATCTGGGTCCGTACTCTCCTCGTCATCAGAGTCGTTTGACGTCGCTGTCCCAGCTTTAACTACCTGACGGGTCGGTGGATCATCTTCTCTGATCCCTATCTTATAGAGCTTCACTGTAGGATGTCCAACCGGTATACCGTTGGTGATCCAGGTCTTGGTCCCCTCTACATCAATAGTCCTCGGTATGTTGGTAAGGGTTTCGCCTTCCAACCTACTGGTCCAGTGGTCAGCGATAGTCTCAGGATTACTATAAATTGCTTCGCTACTGTTAGTAGTTACTGTTACACTCGTCTCAGTGACGTTGTAGACAATCTCCACCGGTGCACCTGAAACCAACGTATACTTCGGCAGGTCGGTCCAGGATACCGTAGGCTGTTCCTTCGTTGCGTCTTTTTTCAGTTCAGTCCCAACGATGGTATAATTTGCCATACCTGTCACTGTCGCACTCAGCGTAAAGGTTACGGTTTTGACACTTTCGGGCCAGGTTCCGCCAGCCCATGCCTTGGTCCTGGTGATGGACGTCAGCTCGGTGTTGGTGAAGTTGTTGCCGTCAACCTCAGACTTATAGTTGATTTTGACAGTACTCTCATTCTCAGTGCCCGCATTAACGGTTTCAGTCACATTCACCGCTGTCTCTTCCACCTTGTAAACATACGGCTTCTCGTCATCCACCGTTGCAGGATCGTCGTCATTGCTGACATACTTATCCAAATCGGAGAAGGTATAGGTGTTGCCGTCCCAGGCGAAGGTATATCCTTCTGTTACCGCAACATATTTACTGTTGTCTTCACCCTCAATCTTCCGCTTCAAAGTCAGTCCGATTTCAGTTGCGTTATCATGCTGCCTGTTATCGACCCAGGTCTTTGTGCCGGAAATATTAATCTTCTCCTTGGTGTAGTCGTTTGTTACGACGACGGTTCCGCTCATGGACGCTGCCGCTACGAGCACATCCGCCTTAATCTCATTACCTGCCGCAGACGCCTCGCCATCATTCACCTTAATGGTCGTCGTCCTGGTGTACTTGCCGATATCGGCATTGGTCTCGACCACGGTATAGGTCTCACCCGCTGTGATGCCATCGTTCTGGGCCAGCGTCCACTTGCCTTCCGTGAATTCCGCATAGGTCTTCGTGATGCCTTCAGAGGGGAGACCCACACCTGTGACCTTAAAGGTGATCTGCTTCTTCTCATCCTCGGTCAGTGTTGCTCCCGTGAAGCTCTTTATGATCGTCAGGCTGCCAAAGGGCGGTTCGTATTTGTTGTTCAGCGTCACAGTGGAGGTATTCTCGATACTCACGCTCACATCGCCATCGCCGGAAACCTTCAGAGTGTAGCCGGTGATCTTCGCGGCATTCTCATCCTCCTTGACGGTATAGTTGCCCTCCGGCAGATTCGGGAAGACCACGGTTTCGCCGTGTTTCAGAGTGAACCACTTGATGGTATCGCCGAGATCGCCCTTCAGGTTCTGCACATACTTCCCGTCCTCATTCTGGACATAGAAGCTGTAGAACTTGTTGGCGTTCGCGCCGTTGTCCGTGGGATTGAAGGTCGCGTTCTTGGTGACCTCAAGCCTGCCGCCCTTGACGATGTTCTTGATCTTCACCCTTGCGATGGTCCTGGGCTCCGCGTCGCGGAACTCATATTCCACCTCGGGATCGCCTTCGACGAGGGCCGGATTGGATATCGCGGTCTCCTTGACGTAGTAGTAAAGCTCGCTGGTGGCGTCGCTCAGCGGCAGGTTGCCCCACTCGTAGGCCCAAATGCCCGCCAGAGCGTCCTTGTTCAGCACAACGCTGCCCACCTCGGTCAGATCACCATTCGCCGGCATCTGCTCCTGGGCATCAGAATAAACAATGTAATCCTCCGAGCCGGTAGGAGAAACAGTAGAGCCGCCAGAAGCCGCTTCTGCAAGTTCAACGGTCTCTAAATAGTGACTGTTGGTAGCCTCATAATGGATTGTCGTATCTCGGCTGATTCCAGTAACAGTATAAATCCTGGTATTATAATCGTTGCCGTTCTTCTTTTCTGATGTCACTACAGGTGTACTTACCTTTGCCCCTCCATCAGCATCTACGGTTACATTCACAGGAGAACCGTAAGTGTAATATTTCAGAGTAAGTGTAACGCTGGGAGAAGCAGTGCTAAGCGTCGCTCTCTGACTATTGCCGGTATCGGTAACCGTTATCGTATTCGCCCTTGCTGCGACAATGCCCGTCAGATTGATTTGGTCATCGATCGCACTGAGCAGCTCCGCGCCCTTGACGCCGTTGGCGGCTTCCCAAGAGACCACATACTCCGTGCCCTTGCGCAGCACATTGCCGGTATCATGGGTCCAGCTATTGGTAGCGTTCAGGTCGAAGGTTGCTACTGCGGTATCCGTGGACTTCTTCTTGATGGTCACGGTGATCTTGTCATCCGCACCATCGGGAGCCGTGCCGGCGTTGCCGTTGGTGTCCTTCCAGTTATCGACCTGGACGTTGGCGCTGTACAGGGAGCCCGTGCCATCATAGGCGATGTAGGACTTATAGAGCGTCATGGTGACGTTCACATCGTTGTGCAGCTTGCCGTCGGACCAGGTCTTTTCCACGGCGGCGGAGGTGGCCTTGTTGTAGCGGTTGGTCACCGTCAGCTTGTCCTCGGAATAGGTGGTCTCGTAGTCGGCCTTCGCATCGACATCACTGGCGGTGACACCCAGCTCCTCCACCTCGTAGAAATAGGTCACGGCAGTGCCAGCCTCCTCGCCTTCGGCGGGCAGGTTGTTCCACAGCACGTTCCATTCCGCGCCAGTGGTGGCTTCCTTGGTGATGGTCACAGCCCCTGCTTCCTCATTCAGCACGGTGTTCTCCGCGATGGTTTTGGGCGCGAAGATGCCGGTCTGAGCTGCGGAAGCAGCGGTCTCGACCTTTTCGCCCGCAGCGTTAACATAGAACTGCTTCAGGCGGAAGGAGATCTTGAGGTTCGGGCGCTTGTAATTGCCCTCACCGCTCTCGTTGGAGGTATTCTCCCACTTCTTGGTGAACAGCGCCTGGGTCTTTTCGGCGTTGACGATTTCGATGTTGCCATCCGCGTCGATGGCGCCGACAAAGGCCTCGTAACGCTCGGGATTATCGCCGATGATGGTCTCATCCACGACATAGGTCCAGCCATTTTCGAGGGTGTCCAGATTGTCGAACACGCCAAACTGGCGCACGGCGTTCAGGACGATGGTATCGCTCCAGGTCTTGTTGTTCTGGGTATACCATGAGGGCGTGTCCACCTTGACATGCTCCGCCGAGCCATCCTGCACCTTGCGCAGCTCCATCTGCACGGTCATGCCGCGGGGCCAGTCGTTATTGGTGCCGTTGATGATGTTGCCCTCCGCGTCGCGGTTGGCGTTGACCCAGGTCTTGCGGACCTTCACGCGGGTCTTGTCGATATTGTTGGTGAAGCTGCCGACGTTCACCGCGTCGGGATCGTCCACGCCGCCCACGACCACGACCTTAACGTCGTTGCCGCTGGTCAGGGATGTGCCGTTGGCGGGTGCGTCCTCATGGATGTAGTACTCGCCCGCATCGAGGCCGCTCACCATGGCGAAGTTGGAAGCGCCGTTTTCGATGGTGATGGTCACGGGGCTCTTGGGAGTCTCGTCTTCGTACTTATCGGTGATCTCCACCAGCTCGTCGTTCACCTTGCGCATCACGTGGAAGGTATAGGTGCCGTCCGCGCCGGAATCGCCCACCTCAACGGGGACGCCGTTGATGGTGACGTTCTTCTCGATCTTCAGGCTGCCCGGACCGTGGTTGTTGATCTCCACAGTACCGGAGATCAGCCCGCCGGAGGTGGAATCCTTCACGCCGTCCAGCACATACTCGGTCTGGGTATAGGTGAAGCCTTCATCCTCCAGTGCGTCGGTGTCCTCCACCACGGTATAGGTGTAGGTATTGCCGTTGCCATCGCGGGTGGGCAGACCGGTGAACAGCTCGCTCCAATCGTTCTGCTCGGTCAGCATGCGGACCATGCCGTAATCCACGGGATCGTAGACGTTGCCGTCCTTGTCCGTCTTGATCTGCATCAGATGCACGATGATCTGCTCCGGCAGCGCCGTGCCCTCCGGGACCTTGAAGTTCTTATGGACGCCGATCTTGGTGGTCGGCGGGATGTAGGTGTTGGTGACATCGATGATGCCGCCGGAAACGCCGTCGTTTTCCAGATCGATGTCCTCGCCGTTTTCGCCCTTCCGCTCGGAGACATATTCGGTGGTATAGTTCTCCACCGGGTCCTCGACGACCTTATAGGTGTAGTAGCCGACGATCACGTCATCCCACTCACCGCTCTGCTGGTTCAAAACCTTTTCGATCTTGTACGCGGGCAGACGCAGCCAGTTGGCCTTCGGCCAGTCCTCCTTGGTGACGGTCTTGCCATTTTCGGTGGTGGTGTAGGTGCTGCCGCGGATGATCACCGGGTTCTGGTTTACCCGGGGGGTCTCGGTTTTCGGGTCGTAGATCACCCAGTCGCCGTCGCCCAGCTTCTGATACAGCGTCAGCTTGATGCCGTTGTTCGGACGGGTCTCGAACAGGTTGTCCGCGTCGCCCTTCCAGGTCTTGGTGGCGGAGATGGTGGTATACTTGGTCTCCAGGTTGTTGACGGACCAGGTCACGCCACTGGACATGGAAGCCACGATGGCGTTGTTGGCCTCTGAGAAGAGGTTGTCCAGTGCCCAGGCATAGCGCTGGTGCTTAGCCTTCTCCTCATCAGACAGCACTACCTTGACTACCTTTTTGGCGTTATCATCGTCTTTATCAACGATATTGCCATCCTCATCCACATAGGCCATTTTCTTATCCGGATATAGCACGAAATAGTGCGGGACGTTCTCAGCCTTGAAGTCAGGATTCGTGTTTTCCGTCTCGATCCAGTAGTAGACGGTCAGAGGGTTGATCTGGATGCCCGTCTCATCACCCGGCTCACCCGTTGCCTTGTGGGGCAGGCGGACGACGCCCCTGTTTTCCGCCGTGGTGGTCACAGTGTCCAGCTTCTTCTTGCCGACCATCTTGAAGCTGTTCAGCATCCAGGGGGAATACTCATCGTTGTTGGTATCGATATAGAGCTGCTCCCACTGGGCGTCCGTGAGGGTGCTGGGATCGATGGCCAGTTCGACCTCCCACAGCTCGAAGGTGACGCCGGGCAGGTACTGGGTGATGTCGGTCTCCTTGATCTTGCGCAGATCAAGCTCCATAACGTAGGAGATGGATTCGACGGTAACGTTCTCAAACTTGTGCTTTTCGCTGGTGGTGCTGCTGTGGCTGCCGCCGCCGGTCAGGGTGGCGGTGTTGACGAAGGTGTCCTCGCCCTGTGTGCGCACCTTGTTCTTGTACTCGATGCGATAGGCCGTCTTGTCGTGCAGACCCGCAATGGCCAGCAGACGGGTATCGTCGTTGTAGGAGACGACCAGACCCTCGTCGGCCGCGGACACCTCGGTGAGGGTAGACTCGTCCTTCGGCGTACCATACTTCTTGATCACCAGCGTGGAGGGGTCAAAGTCCATGTTGGTGGAGATGTGGTCGGTCAGGGTGATGGGGTCGTAGGTGACCGTGTCGCCGGGGTTGACCGGATCGACCCTGTTCAGCGCCGCGGCGTTGGGGTTGATCTCGATCTTGTAGGAGACATAGTCACTGCCCTTTCCGTCATCGCCAATAACGACGTCCACATGTTCCTTGTTGTCAACGCCCGTATAGCTTCCCGTCTTGGTCTCGTCGGTCTTGGTGATATACTCCTCCGACTTAATGGTGACTTCGGTCTCGCCGTTCTCGGTGTGTCCATTTGCTTCAATCGAAACGATATTGTCGTATGTCTTTGCGCCACTCGCCGAACTAGTTATGCGCTCCCATTCAGCGTCATCGATATAAGTATAGTAATATACTTCATATCTCTGTTTGTTAAGTACCCCATTTTCGTAATGATAAGAGGGCTCTATGTTTGTCTCAGGAATATTGTTGTTTTCATCTGGTTCAACTTTAACATACGAACTTTGCCATTGTGCATAGTGTACGCGTATGCTGGGATTTCCGCTGTCAATCGTGCTGTTATTCTCCCATTTGTCAGCATCTATCAAGGTCATCCCTTCGGGAAGCGCATCACTAAACTTCACATGTTCAGGATCAGGATTGACTTCCTTTTTGGTGGGGTTGATATACACTGTCCATTTGATAACCCTATTCTTCAACCCTTCCTGCCCTTCACTTACAGAAACAATTTCTCCATTTTTAGCAATCGTAAATTGTGGTGCATTATACGTATTCTCAGCTTCGTATAATGTCGTTCCATCGTTCAGTGTAACCGTGTTATGCGCTTTGTAGCCGTCTATAATGGACAAATCAGTCACATAGGTTATATGAATCGTGACAGGCTCTGTCAAATTATAGATCAGAAAATATGGTTCAGTATCCACATTATTAACTAAACCACCTTTATAGATCTCATAATCCTCACCCATTACGAGTATTTTTCCAGACGCAGTTTCAAGAACAGCACCAGTCATATCAATCTCCCAAGAGTAGAGGCCTCTGGTACCGTTATTGTTTTCTTGCGAGGTGACATAACTCATGTTGGTAAGCTTTTCTGTTACCTTGACATTTTCAATGGGGTAAGCAGAATTACCCGTTTTATCAACTAAAATGTCCCATTTAACTGCCTTTTTGTTGAAATCCCAAGCAACCCAACGCTTATCAGCAGTTGGATTATGAGACAGGTTCTTCGGGAAGTCCACGGGGTATTCCGTGGTCTGGCTGTTGTTGCCGCTGAGGGCGGTGTTATAGACATTGTGGGTATCGTTGATGCCGGCCTTCTTGGCCTCCTCCTCATCGATCACATTCACGGCGTAATCGACGTAGATCGGGCCCTTGCCCACGCCCTCGGGGAGCTTATAGTAGAACACGCGGACATTTCTGTCGAGGCTGTACTTGCCGTCGTCCAGCCAGGCCGCCCAGACCACGCCATCATTGGCGCCCTCGGAGGAGGAGGTGGGCATGACGAAACTGGTCTCGCCTGCGGGCACGACCGTGCCATCCTGGAGCATGATGTCCGCCGCCAGATGCTCGCTCAGGCGCACGACAACATCACCCACGAGCTTCTGCACGTCGGTCATTTCGTCGCGGATCACGACGTTGGACATATCCTCGATATCAGCGTCGCCGAAGGACAGGTGATAGTTCACCCTGCCGCCCAGCTTGGTCGCGCCGCTGGTTTCCTTCTGGTTATCGTCGATTTCCACAGTCTTGGTCAGCGGGAACTTCGGCTCGGGGAGATAGGGCACATTGCCGCTGGTGCCGTCGTGGCCCTTATCGCCCACGTTGACATCGTTGTTGACCGCCCTGGGATCATAGATGCCCAGGCGGGTGGCGTCCTCCTGGCTCATGACGGTGGTGCTGTACTTGATGAACACCGGGCCGTAGCCGGCGCTCTGGGGTAGCACAAAGTCGAGCACGTCCACCTGATTGGTGGTGTACTCCTGAGTACTGTCATAGACGATGCCGGTGGTCAGGGGGCTGTAATGCTGGTCGTCGCCATAGCTGATCTGGACGGAGCCGCTGTTGAGCTTCTGCAGGCCCGTCATCTTATCGACCACGCGCACATCCGACAGGTCGGTGGTGCCGTCGCCCACCTTGATGACATAGTTCACCTGCGTGCCGGGGACCCACTTGCCGTCCGCGTCCACATTCAGCGCTTCGGCGGTCTTATCGACGGTATGGATGACCTCCTTATCGAAGGTCACGGTGCTGGTGGTCTTGTCCTTTTCGTAGTAGCGGCCTTCCTCCGCCACGTTTTCGACGGACACGCCGTCGAAGATATTGTTGGCCTTGGCGGTCTCCTGATCGATCAGGGTCGTCTTGTAGGTGACTTCGATGGTATATTTGCTGCCATCGGTCTTTTCGGTATAGGGGCCATCCTCCGGGAATGTGTAGTTGAACACATCCGTCATGTTCCAGGTGCTGAAGCTGTTGTCATTGTTGTAATTGACAAAGCCGGCGGGGGTGGTGATGGTCTGCCCGTTGATCTTCACGACCACGGAGCTGGGGTCCAGGATCTGCACATCGGTCATCTTATCGTTGATGCGCAGGCCGTTGAGCTTGGTGGATTCAAACCTGACGGTATAGTTGATATCGCCGCCGCGGCTGACCTCCTGGTTCTCCTTGTCGCTGTCCTTGGTCACGGTGACGGGAGGCTCCGGGGGCTTGGGCTTATCGATCTTGAAGCTGGTATCGCCGCCGGGGATCTCGTTATTTCCGTTCAGGTTCCACTTTGCGCTGTTATTCTCATAGGACTCGGTTCCCACCTGCATGGCCTCGTACTGGGCCTGGGTGATGGAGGTGGTATAGCTCACCGTGTACTCGCCGGCGGGCTGGTTGCTGGCCTCGATCACAAAGCCGTGGTCATCCGCGGATTTCTTTGTCCACTGGCTGGTCACGTTCTGGCCGTCCCTGGTCACGGTGATGGAGCTCTGGTTCAGCTTCTGCAAGTCATCAGCGCCCAAGGTATCGGTGAAGGTCAGGCTCTGCATGGCAGAGGTGCTCTTGAACTTGGCGGTATAGGTGGCCGTGTAGCCGGTTTCGGGGCTGCCCGTCAGCTCATACTTCTTGGCCTCGGTGCTGTAGTTCTTCTTATACTTGACCGTTACGCTGTTGCTGTCCGGGAATGACCAGGTATACTCGTTGTTGGTGGGGATATTGGTCTCATTGGTGCCCACGGACACCACAATGTTCGCGGCGATGGCGGTCTTGCGCGTCACCCAGGCGGGGTCGTTATACTGAATGATGGCCTTGCCGGAGGGATCGATGGTCACGGTGCCGACGACATCACCGTCGTCCTTCAGATCGATGGTCGTCCCGCTGATCTGGCCCTCGATGGGGCTGCCCGCGACGATGGACGAGAAATCATAGACGATGGGTGGTATGGTCATGGGGTCAGTGGTGGAAGCCTTCACCGCCTCCTGCAATTCATGGAGGCCCTCCTTGGTCAGCAGTACGCCCATGTTGATATCGAAGCGGGCGTCGCGCTCCTGCTCGGTCTGGGTGATCTTCTTGGAAACGGAGGTGCGGATGGTGGCGATGCTCTGCATCTTCACGGAGCCATCCGAATTGGTCTCCATGGCGTCGGTGACATCGATGACATACCGGGTGCCGTCGGCCATGTCGATGGTCAGCGCCTCGGCCGTATCGAAGGGCCGCAGGCTGGTGATCAGCCAGTTATCCTCATTCACCACGCGGTCGATGGCGGTCTTGTCCACGCTCATGACCGTGTTGGGCTCCATGGCATCCAGCTCTTCCTCGGTGAAGCCCTGGAAGATATCGATATAGAGCCTGTAGGAATCGCCCTGATTCAGCTTTTTGATATTCAGCAGGGCATCGTTCGTAAACGCCACGTTCGCAACGTCCGCCGCGCTTTCATCGATATGCAGCTGTTCAAACAGCTCGCTCAGCAGCAGCAGACCGCCGCCGGGCATGTTGAACTCATAGCCGTTGTATTCAAAATCAACGGTGTAGGAGCCTGTGAAGGCGGAGAAGGAATCGGTGGTGAAGGTGCCGTTTTCGACGGGCAGGGTCTCCACTTCACCGTCATTCCGGAAGTGGACCACGGTGGGGATGGCTTCGCCGCCCCTGGTCAGGGACACGGCAACGCTGCCCTGCGGTTCGACCGCAAGGCCGGTTTCGGTATTGATGATGGAGATATCCACCATTTCCAGATCGCTGACATGGGCGATCTTCCGGGTGCCGTCCTCCAGGGTCTCGGACAAGGCGGCCTCCACGGCGGCGACTTCCTCATCGGTGGCGGGCTGCTGAGTGATCTCTACCTTATAGCTGGCGCTGTCATCCAGGCCGGCATTGCTCAGATCGAGGGAGACGGCATAGTCCCCGACGGCGGCGGTCAGCTCATCGCCGGTCAGCAGCGTGATCTCATACTTATCCACGCCCGCCTCGATGGTCAGGGCGATCTTCTCAAAGCTTTCGGGCAGGGCAATATCGAGGCCGTCGATAGCGACGCTCTCGTCATTGCAGGTCACGCCGGTGGCGATGGCCTGGACGCCCAGGGTTTCCAGAAGCTGCTGGGCGTTCAGCGCTTTTTCGTCGGTCTTGAGGCTGTAGCCGGTGAAGGTCTCGCCCTCGCGGGTGGTGACGGTGTAGTACACCAGGGCGAAGGGGCTGAGGCTGTCGATCTCGAAATCGAAGCCGATGGCACGGCCGTCCTCCACCACCACGGCGTTCTCCACCAGGACGGGCTGGTTGTCCACGATATGGTACAGCGCGAAGTCCACGCCCTCGATGGCGTCAAAGAAGGTGGTGACGCGCACGGCGGTGCCGGGCTCCACCTCGGAGCCGTCCTCGGTGCTCTGCAGGCCGATGTTGAACAGCTTCATCTGAAGCTCGCGGACCTCCTCGGCATAGGCCACGCCAAAGAGCGCGTCGGACAGGCGGGAGAGCAGAGTCGGGTCGGCCTCCGCCGCCTGGAACAGGCTGAAGATGTCGGCGTAGCCCTCAGCGCTCTCCTCGAACACGGGCTCGACGTTCAGCAGCGTGGATTCATCATTGGCGGTGGCGATGGTCACATTCTGTTCTGCATTGGTGACGACCTTCTCAGGCAACACCAGGCCGCTGACGGTATAGATCACGCCGTCCAGCTCGTATTCGCCGTCGCCGGTGATGACCAGCGTGGCATCCTCGGACGCCGCAATCTCTTCCTCCGTCACTGTCTCGACGCCATCGGCGGAGGTGATCTCCGCGGCGTTCACCAGCACAAAGGCGTTCGCGGCATCGTACAGATAGACCGCATGGTCGTCCGTCGCTATGTAATTGGTGAAGTCCAGCGCAACCGACCGGACCGCCTGATCCTCGATTTCAGTCTCGGTTTCAGCGATCTCCGCCTCCTGCGCGGCATCCTCCACTTCGGTTTCGTCAGTTTCGACGCTTTCCGTCTCGATTGCTTCGGTATTTTCTGCCTCGGTTACTTCGGTGTTTTCAGTCTCAGTTGCTTCGGTGTTCTCTTCTTCAGTTGCTTCGGTGTTTTCCACCTCGGTTACTTCATTGTTTTCAGTCTCAGTTACTTCGGTGTTTTCCGCTCCGGTTACTTCAGTGTTTTCTGCTTCAGTTGCTTCGGTATTTTCCGTCTCGGCTTCATCGAGCCCGGTCTCAGCTTCGTCAGCGGGTTCCCCGTCGGTCACGGCTTCGTCCGCTGTTTCCTCAATTTCAGGCTCTTCCGTGTTCTCGGTCACATTTTCTTCGGAGACATTTTCAACCGTTTCATTTTCCGCCTCAGTTACATCATCAGCGGGGGATTCCTCCAGTTCCGCCTCGGTCTCCTGGAGTGCCTCCTCGATGGCGGGCTCCTGGGTCTCCGTCACAGCTTCTTCGACAGGCTGCTGTTCTTCCGTTTCAATTCCATCATCAGCGGCAGCCGTTTCAGAGGCTTCCGCAGCAGTTTCTTCATATATAATATCTTCTTCGGTGGCAGCCGCCTCGACAGGCTGGGTGGGCGCCACGCCGATGCCATTGAGCAGCCAGATGCTCTCGACGCCGGCATCGTCCACAATGCCCAGTTCGGCGCGGTCGAAGTCGCGGACGGCGCGGATGATATATTCGCCCGGGATGTCCTCGGCGGACTCCACGGTGAAATCGTCGCCTTCCACGAGGATGGAGTCGTCGATGATCTCTCCAACGGACGTGATATTGGAGACGCTCATGCCGACGCCATTCAGTACATCGCTCAGGAAAGCCACCTCGCCATCCATGCGGTATTCATGGATTTCAGGAATCGCGGGCTCGTCGTAGGTGACATCAAGGGCACCGTCATCGTAGGCTTCCCCTTCGTCGTCACCCAGCGATACGCTGACCTCCTCCACGGGCGCGTCCAGCGCGTCCATGGGGCTGGAGAGCACGACCTGGGTGTTCAGCGGTACATATTCATCCAGCACCGTGGGCTCGGGCTTCACCGGGCGCTGCTGGAAGCAGGCGTCAGTGTGGATGTGCTCATCCATGCCACAGACCACCTGGCCGTTTTCGTCCAGGCAGGTCTCGTCATGGACATGGGCCTCAAAGCCGCACATCGCATAGTGCTCGAGGGTATCCGCCTCAAATTTGAGCGTGTTCATCGTGAAAAATACGACAACAGCGCTCAGGAGCGCTATGACGCGCCTGAGTTTCCCCTTATTGGCGTATTTCTGGGACACCGTCCGAACAGACTGCTCCGCAGTATTATTTTCCCTGTTGAATTGCTCCATCTTCATATAAGCTACACGTCCTTCTTAAATTCACGCAGTCAATTCACAGCCCAATTGAATCTCTAAACCTATTAACGCGCAGACGCGTCGAATTCCGTTTATTCCACCATGCCGATCTTGTTCAGCGGCCACACCCTCAGCATGACCCGGCCGACGATCTGCTCCTCGGAGACGCAGCCGACGGCGGTGTTGCGGCTGTCGCTGCTGGTGGCCCGGTGATCACCCATGACGAAGATCTTGCCGTCTGGCACCTGGTAAGGCAGGGTGATGTTGCAATCGCCAAAGGCCTTTTCGCTGACGTAGGGCTCGTCCAGCGGCGTGTCGTTGATGAACACATTGCCGTCCTGGTCGATGTTGACCCACTCGCCCGCGTTGGCGATGACCCGCTTGATCAGTATCTTGTTGTTATAGTAGAAGGCGATGACCTCGCCCTTGGAAAACCGCGCGCCCTTGGGGGCGATGATGATCTCGCCCTCGAAGAGGGAGGGGGTCATGGACTCGCCGACGACCTGCAGGACCGGCAGCCACAGCATGGAGATCAGCACCGCGACGGCGGCCACGATGACCAGCGCACTGACCGTGGAGCGCAGCGTCGAGCGATAGGTGCGGCGATGGCGCTCCCGGCGCAGCTCCTTTTCGAGCTGGTCAAGGGTAGGGATCTGTATTTCTTTGTTTTTCATTTATTTATTTCCTCTTGAAGGGACCGTTTTTGGAATCATCCGCCGTGGGCACGTCGGGATGCTTTTCCCCGTTGACCTCGTATTTCAGGCGGTCGGCCTCGCGGCGGGCGTCGTCCACCAGGTCGGCGGCCTCGCGGCGGGCCTGGCGCACGATCTCAGCGGCCTCGGCGCGTGCCTTGGAAACCGTGCTGTCCGCTTCGGCGCGCAGGGCGTCGATGCGCTCACGGGTCTCATTGACATACATGTCCGCGGCCTGCTGGGCGGAGGTGAAGACGTCGTTGAGCTTCAGCGCCGCTTCGGCCAGGGAGCCCGATTCCTCTATGGCGATCTTCTTGTCGTTCAGCGCCTTTTCGCTGTCCTCCAGCGCGGCGGTCAGATCCTCGATCTGTTTCTGCTGCGCGATCAGTATTTGCAGCAGGTCTTCGCGGTGCAGCCTCCGCAATTCTTTATCCGTCATCATTTGATATATACCTCTGCGCGCTCAGGCGCGTATCATTTCAAAATTCAGTCATTTTCAGCACTACAGGCAGACGATTTTCTCTCTATCGTCTGCTGTTTGGCACAGTTTATCTATTATGCAGCTATTCTAATCCACCTTACCGTGAATTATATCATTTTACAGTTACGCGGTCGGTTACTCAAACGTTTTCTCTAAATTATTAGGCGCATTTGACTGCGATAATTTAAGTTTCCGCTTCAAGCTGAAAGAAGTCTCTGTCGAGCAGTCTGACCCGCCGCCGGTCCAGCGCGATGAGTCCCTCGTCCTGCATCCGTCCCAGCTCTCGGGCCAGTGCGGCGCGGTCCACGCCCAGCCAGGCCGCCAGCTCCGTGCGGTTCATGGGCAGCAGCACCTCGCCGTTCACCGCCTCCAGCGACATCAGGTAAAGCCGAATGCGGGAGCGTATACGCTTCTTGCTATAAATGCTGGCCTTCTGATAGAGATCGACGCACCTGCCGGCGAATTCGTGGAGCAGGTTTCTGGTGATTTTCCACTGCTCGTCGCTCCTGTCGTCCCGGCTCAGCAGCTTTTCCAGATCGAACAGCATCAGCTTGCACCGCGCCGCGGCATAAACGCGCATGGGCAGGCGGTGCACACCGGAGACGATCATGTAAGCGCCCAGCGCGTCCCCCGGCTCCAGCAGCGTGATGTTGACGCTGCCCCCGTCCATGTCCTCGTCCCCCACCGTCACGGCTCCCTCCAGCACGATGGCCCCGAGGCGCACGACGTCGCCGCAGCGATAGATCGTCTCGCCCCGGTCGTATTCCATCAGCCGCGCGTCCATGTCCCCCAGAATGTCGGCCAGACGGTCCCCGTCGATGCCCCGGAAGATCTCGCAGCGGGAAAGCATCGGCAGATAGTAATAAAGCTCTTCTCTCATGGCAAGCCCTCTCCGCCTTCTTATCCACTTTCCATTATAATACCGAAATCGTTTTCTGTTCTGTTGCATATGCAACATGACTATAATTCTCCACAACAATATCATAATTTGGGGGCGGTGGGCAAATTGGAATTTGTCGGGGAGATCGGGTAAACCACCTCATCCGCCCTCACGGGCACCTTTCCCTCAAGGGGAAGGCAGGGGCTGGGCTACCGCGTAACCCAAAAGCCTTCCCCTTGAGGAGCATCAAGCGCCCGGAAAACAGTCCAGTGGACTGTTTTCAGTGAGATGGGGCCGGCAGGCCCTTGTCAAGTGCCCCGAAGGGGCGGATGAGGTGGACTTCGAACG
>CACZXF010000039.1 GCA_902785105.1 uncultured Eubacteriales bacterium
CCAGCTTCCGTTGCGTTTACTCTGTCAGCTCCCTAAACAGAGTAAACGCAACGTTGCATTTACTCTGTCAGTGTTGCGTTTACTTTGGCAATTGACCTAGAATCACTTATTGCATAAATATAGCAAATTTCCTGTTCAATCTTCCTGGTCGAATATATGCTCAGGATAGTTGACATCCTTGTTGCATTGTTGTATATTCCCACTGTTGTATGTTTTTCATCTCATGTTTAGTATACAGCATTTCAGGGCATTCTGCTACTGCCTTCCGCAGCTTGGAATGCCCCGAATTTTCCCTGATACTTTTGTAGTAGCCCCGTCGTTTTTTTATTGCTTTATCCTAAACTTCTTCTAAATATAGACAAAGCTGAGGCGTCTTTTCTGCCAGTAGGTGAGAATCCCTTTGGGATTCTCAGTCAGCTTCGCCGACCGCTTTTGCCCAATCTTTGATTGAGCAAAAGCGCCGCTGCGTTGAAGTCCCTTGGCTTGTCGCCAGCAAGCCAAGGGACTTCGCCTTGTCATGACGAAAAAACCACTCGCAGGCTTATCCACATTTAGAAGAAGTTTAGTATTACTTACACAGCTCGGCAACGATCTGATTGATCACCTTGCCGTCCGCCTTGCCCTTCAGCGCAGACATGACTGCCTTCATGATCTGCCCCTTGTTCTTCGTGGCGATGACGTCAGCAAAATCAGCCTTGAGATATTCCCGTATCTCGTCGGCGCTCATCAGCTTCGGCGCGTATTCACTGATAACATTGTAATTATACTGATACTCAGCCTTCAGCTCCACCCGCTCGTCCGGACAGGAATCGAGCTGCTCCTTCGCTGTCTTCAATGACTTCAGAATCACGGCGTCCACCAGCGCCTCACTGATGTCCTCCCGCGTCCCGGCGTCGATGGCAGCTTTCTTCACATCTGCGATCAGCGTGGAGATGACGTTCTTCCGCTCCTTGTCCCGGGCCTTCATGGCCGCGACCATGTCGCCGTGCAGTTTTTCAAATGTCATATGTTTGTCCTCCTTATTGATGTCATGCTTTCCCGAACAGCTCAGCCGTCTTTTCCATTCTGCTTGCGACCTTTACGCCGAAGGGACAGCGGCTCTCGCAGCCCTGACAGCTGATACATTCGTCGGCGTGATGGGAGAGATTGTTGTAGTGCTCCCGGACCGACGCCGGGACCTCCGGCTGCATGACGGCCAGGTCGTACAGCTTGTTGACCATGGCGATGTCGATGTCCGCGGGACAGGGCTTGCAGTGGCCGCAATAGGTGCACTCGCCGCCGGCGAAGGTGTGCTTCGGCGCATTGTCCAGCACGCTGGCGTAGTCCTTCGCCGCATCCTCCGCGGTCTCGTAGGCCAGCGCGTCGTCGATCTGTTCCTTCGTATCATAGCCGCACAGCGCGGAGGCGACGGCGGGCTTGGTCAGACAGTAGTGCAGGCACTGCACCGGCGTCAGCGCCACGCCGAAGGGTGAGCGCTTCTCGTCGAACAGCCGGCCGCCCGCGAAGGGCTTCATGCAGGTGATGCCCACGTCGTTCTCCTCGCAGAGCCTGTACATCTCCACGCGGGCCGGGTCCACGCCGGCCAGGGCTTCGTCGTAGGTCTCGGCAAAGTAGTTGTCGATGTTGTCCGTCGGCGGCATCAGGTCGAAGGCGGGGTTGACGCTGAACAGTATCATCTCGATGTACCCCGTCTTGGCGGCCTTTTTCACGATGACGGGATTGTGGGTGGAGAGGCCGATATGGCGGATGATGCCCTTCGCCTTTAATTCCATCACATAATCCAGATAGGGGCCGGGGGTGGAGACGACCTCCCAGTCCCGCTCCTCATCCACATAGTGGATCATCCCCAGATCGATATATCCGCCGTCGATGCGCCGCAGCAGGTCCTCGAAGGCCGGGCGGACCTGCGCCACATCTCTTGTGCGCACATACTGGCCGTCCTGCCAGGTGGAGCCGATGTGGCCCTGTACATACCATTCCTCCCGACAGTCCACGATGGCCTGGCCAATGATGTCCCGCGATTTCGGGTCCGCCATCCAGCAGTCGATGATGTTGATGCCTTTGGAATGGGCGTAGCGCAACAGCTCGACGGAATGCGCCTCGTCATGCCGCTCCAGCCACTCCCCGCCGAAGCCCACCTCGCTGACCATGAGGTTTGTCTTACCCAATCTCCTGTACTGCATAATGATCCCCTTATTTTATAGCTTTTTGAACGATCGGACGGCACTCCGGAATCTCCACATGGCGCTTCTCCTGGATATAATGGATGATCAGCTCGCTGACATCCTTCTGGATTTCGCGGACGCGGGGGCAGGTTGTATACATGTCGAAATCCCCGGCCCCGGTGGCGCGATAATCGCACATCACCAGGCGGAGCTTTTCATCGTCCCCGACCGGCCGGCCGTTGCGCTTTATAGCGCAGACGCGCCGACCAACGGGCTTCGAAAGGTCGAAGGCGTAATCAATACCGCTGAAGTAGTCGTAGTTGTAATGGGCTTCCTTCGGCTCCAGAAAGGCGCGAGCGATGGTGGTATTGCCCGCCGCGTCCACCTCAAAATAGCTGGCGCACTGCTCCAGCGCGGTGCGAAGCACTCTGCCCGTCACCTCCAGCACCACCAGCGTGTTGGCGTAGGGATAGCTGGAAACCACGTCCCGCACGGTGACGGAGCTGTCGAAGCCGCGCACATTGTTGGCAAGAGCCGCGCAGGAGATTTCCGCGCCGCTGGCCCAGAGCTGGACCGCGTTGAAAAAGTCCGCGATGGCGGAGCCGTTCATCGCCATGTCCAGTCGGTCACCGGGCCAAAGGGGACGGCTCAGCGTGCCGATGGGATGGTCCAGCCACGCCTCCAAGCGTTCTCTGAGTGCCGCCTGCGCAGGGCTCATGGGCGTCCCCTTGTGCGCCGAGACCAGTTCGGAGTGGAATACGCCATTTTCATCCAACGTGACCTTCACGGCGTGGGTAGCGTTGAAGGGCGGCTGTACGAGATGAGTCCCGTGCCAGTTCCTTTCGACGATGGCAATGTGCTGATGCCCGCTGAGCAGCAGATCGAAGGGCAACTCCTCGCAAAGGCGGCAGGCGATGTTTTCACTTGTCCTGGAAAGCAGCCTTCCCGTCTCCAGATCCTTCTCGACGCCGCCGTGATAGATGCCCACCAGCAGGTCAACACCCTCCCGTTTCAGCGCCTCCACCGCCTCCCGGGCGGCGGGCAAGGGGTCGGTGATGCTGAGTCGCGTCAGATTTTCCGGCTTCTCCCACAGGTTCACCCAGTCGGTGACGATGCCCACCAGACCCACCCGCAGGCCGTTGCCCAGCGTGTGAACGGTCCAGGGCATTATGGGGAGTTTGCCTTCGCTGTCGGTCACATTGGCGCAGAGGCACTTCGCCCGGAGGGTTTGGAGATGCTCCCTCAGATATTCCGGCCCGTTGTTGAAATCGTGGTTGCCGAGGGTCACGTAATCGTAGCCCAGGTCGTTCATGGCGTCGGCGATGGGCAGCGATTCGCCGCTCTGCTGGCAATAGCAGGTCAGCGGGGACCCCTGTATGGTGTCCCCGCCGTCGATGACCAGCGTATTTTCATCCTTTGGGAAGCGGAAGCCCAGCAGGCCGATGTCTTTGGGCTCCCGCGTGATAAAGTCCGTGTCGAAGAGATAGCCGTGGGTGTCACTGGTGTACCATATGGTCATGCGATCCATTGTATTATCAACCTCTTGCAAGACGATTTCTGACCCTGGTGGAGAATATCTCGATGACGATCATCAGCGCCACCAGGCCGAACAGGTACGCGCCTACCATGCTCCACCGGGAGGAGTTCATGCACTGTATCAGCGCCGCGCCGATGCCGCCCGCGCCGACGATGCCCAGGGTGGTGGCGTCCTTGACGTTGATGTCAAAGCGGTAGATGACGGTGGAGATGAAGTTGGGGATGATCTGGGGCAGCATGCCGTAGCGCACCTTTTGGAAGCCGGTGCAGCCCGCCGCATCCAGGCTCTCCAGTATCTTGGTGTCCACGTCCTCAATGGCGGTGATGTACATCTTGCAGATCATGCCGATGGAGCAGACGGATTCCGTGACCACGCCGCAGAAGGCGTTGGGCCCGGTGACGCGAATCCAGACCAGTGCCCAGACCAGGCTGGGGATGGTGCGGATGCCCAGTATTACCGCCTGGAAGATGACCGCCACCCACTTGGGCACGATGCGGTCGCAGGCCAGGAAGCTGAAGGGTATCGCCAGCACGCCGCCGATGAGGGTACCTAAAACGGCGATGGCGACGGTCTGCAAAAGCTGATAGGGCACGCCCTCGTCCGTCAGATTGAACAGCAGGTGGGTGTCCGGGTGGGTCAGGCCGTTGGCGATGCCCTTGGCGATCTCCATGCCCTTGTTGGCGAGGCCGTTATAGGAGATGGCACTGCCGCTCCAGCCCAGCAGGGCCGCGATGATCAGCACCACCACGGTGTACAGCAGCCACAGCCGGGGCCGGGCCTCGTAGACCTCCTCGATGGTGAGGGGACGATCCGTATTCAAAAGCGATTTTGTCTTTGCCATGTGCGTCCCCTCCTCAGCTCAATTTCCTGCGCAGGTACTGGCTGGTGTTTTCGATGATGAATACCACAACGAACAAGCCCAGCAGTATCGCGCCCAGGCTCTCGTAATCGCGCCAGCCGATGACCTCGTTGATCAGTATGCCCAGGCCGCCCGCGCCGACGTAGCCCAGTATCGCCGCCGCGCGGATGTTCATCTCCAGGCTGTACAGGCAGTAGGAGAGATAGGTGGGCAGTATCTGGGGCATACAGGCGGACCAGAAGGCCTGGAACTTGTTCGCGCCGAAGCTCTCGGTCGCTTCAAACGCGCCCATGTCGATGGTCTCTATGGACTCATACATCATCTTCGCCACGATGCCGAAGGTGAACACCACGATGGCGACGGTGCCCGCGTAGGTGCCAAGGCCGAAGATCAGCGAGGCGAACTTGGCGATGATGAGGGTCGGCAGCGTGCGGATGATCATCAGTATGATGCGGAAAAACCACACGACGGCCTTGTTTTTATTGATGTTGGTGGAGGACAGCACCGCGATGGGCAGTGCCAGCGTCGCGCCGATCATGGAGCCCATGATGGACATCTTGATGGTGTCCAGCAGCGCGTTGAACAGCTTCACGGCATTGGCCCGGTCGGCCTCCACGAAGATGCCCCGGAAGTAGCTCCAGTCCGGGTGAAAGATGCGGCTCAATATGTAGGTCAACTGTCCGCCGCGCTCGATGATGACCCGGAAGTCGAAGCCGGTCATGCGGGCGGAGATCAGCACCACCGCGATCACCGCCGCCCAGATGAAGGGCGCGCGGGACATGGGCTTCTCCACTGTGTGGCCGTTGGAAAGGGTGATGGTCTTTGGCTTGAATATCCGGTCAAAAAGCGGCGGCCTGACCACGACTTCGTTCGTCTGATTGTTCTTCATCGCCCGGCCCTCACTTTTCCGACGTGGGGATGGCCGCGCCATTGTAGATCTCGTCCAGTATTTCTTGGGTCACGGCGGTGGTGGGTCCGTCGTAGACCACCTCGCCGGCGCGGATGCCGATGACGCGGCTGCAATACTTCAGCGCCAGGTCCACGTGGTGGATGTTGATGAGCACAGTGATGTTCATGTCCTCGTTGATGCGCTTGAAGTCGCTCATGACCTGGTTGGCGGTCACGGGATCCAGCGCCGCCACGGGCTCGTCGGCCAGTATGATGGTGGGACTCTGGTTCAGCGTCCGGGCCAGGGAGACGCGCTGCTGCTGGCCGCCGGAGAGCTGATCGCAGCGGGTGTAGGCCTTGTCCAGTATGCCCACCTTGTCCAACGCCTCAAGGGCCTTCAGCTTCTGCTCCTTCGAGAATATGCCCAGCAGGACGCGAATGAAGCTCATGTCCGGCACCATGCTGGTCAGCACGTTCTTGATGGCCGTCGAGCGGGTGACCAGGTTGTAGGACTGGAAGATCATGCCGATTTTGCGGCGATACCGGCGCATGGACCGGCCGGACAGCGACATGACGTTGGTGCCGTCCACGATCAATTCGCCATTGGTGATGTCGATCATGCGGTTGATGGTGCGGATCAGCGTGCTCTTGCCCGCGCCGGACAGGCCGATGATCGCCACAAACTCGCCCTGGTCGATGGTCAGGTTGACGTCCTTTAAGCCCTTGACGCCATTGGGATAGACCTTGTCCACATGCTTGAACTCAATCAATTTTCTCGCTCCTTTGTGCCGTGGTGAAGTATTAACTGTTATGGAATGAATTGAAAATTGAAAAAACCATTCGGTGTTGCCGATAACTTGAAGTTTATCAGGTAGTCAAACCAACCCTGTAGGGGCGCCGTTTCGGCGTCCGCTCCCAACGAAACGCATCGTCCTGCCCGGCGGGCGGCGCAACGCCGCCCCTACAGGAAAGCAGGTAACTCCCCGATAAATCCCTGTTTATGAGCTCCTGAGCTAAAGATTTGCGCACTGGCGGCTCAATTTTCCATTTTCAATTCTTAAAAGGAATCCCGGCAGCATGACAACTGCCGGGATTCGTGTCCCGTACAAATAGGGGGATTACTTCACCACGGTCAGAGCCTGGCGTGCGCCGTCGTAATCGCTGTCGGAGGCGATGGCGTAACCGGTGTGGCTGTAGACGGAGAAGATCTCAGCGCCTTCCTCGGTGCTGATGATGTTGATCAGGGCCTGCTGCAGCGCGGCGATGAACTCGGGGTTGTAGACGTCGGGGTTGGCGGTGGTGATGGCCACGGTGTCGTTGTAGATGCCGGGGGTGACGCCGATGACGTTCAGCTCGTTCCAGATGGTGTCCTCGCGGCCCATGCCCTGCTTGCCGGTCTCGTCCTGCTGATCCACGGGCAGGTTCCAGGCGGTCTCATAGTCGCGGCGGCCGTCGGCGTAGCAGCAGATGATGTCCACCTGCTCGGAAGCGGCCTGGGCGAAGGCGTCCGCGTAGCCCAGGGTGATGACGCTGGACAGGTCGGAGATCTTCTTGCCGTCATAGTGGTCCATCAGCCACATGGTGGGATAGATGTAGCCCGCGGAGGAGGAGGTGTTGGCCACGGCCCACACGCAGTCGTTCAGCTCGTCCCAGGTCAGGGTTTCGCCCGCGTTGACCTTGGCGGCCAGAGCCTTGCCCTTCTCGGTGGGCGCGGCGTAGATCAGGGCGCGATAGAAGGTCACCTGCTCTTCGGTGGGGAGGGTCTTGTTGGCGTCGCCGTTCCAGTCGGCGGGATTCTCGCTGTCGTTGGACAGGCCGGCGCGGGTGGCGGTCAGAATGACGTCCACCTCTTTGTTCTGGCTGTAGATGGCGTAGGTGCCGCCGGGCAACCAGCCCACATCGATGGTGCCCGCGGACATGGCCTCGCCGGTGGCCTCATAGCTGGTGCCGACGGAGATGTCCACTTCACCGATGTCGTAGCCCAGGTTCGCCATCTCGGCCTTCACCAGCTCGGGCAGATTGGCGGTGCCGGTGATGATGACGTCCGCGTCCTTGGAGGGCACGAACTGGAAGGTCAGCTTGTCCATCTTGATGTTGTCGGCCAGCGCGGACACGGCGCTGAAGGCCAGAATCAGAGCGAGAACCAGAACAGCAAGCTTCTTCATGTGAATTCTCCTTTTCTCATGTGCGTCGCAGGTGCTTTTTAAATTGCCATTATTATTATAATGGAAATCTATACATAATTCAAGCGGATTGCATAATGGTTGTTTTGATTTTGTGATAACTTAACCCGAGGACTCACGTCTGACGGAGAGGGAGTCCGACAACCCGGCAGATTCTGTCAGGTTAACGTCCCTGCCCACGTTCCGACAAAAAAGTGAACAATTCTGCCCCGGTTTTATCAAATACGATAGATTTTTTAATACGACATTGCTAAAATAAGTCTGTGCGGTTATATAACATTGATTTATAACCACCCGGCAGGGCGTGAAGGGTGATTTGGGAACGCTGTGAATATGAGCATACGCATAAGGTATCACAGGATATGCGGTGCGGATATGATCGCGGAAAGGCTGGCGGACATCGTTACCGGGGTCTGCCAATTTGCCTGCGGAAATCACTGTTCCCGCCGCACGATGAGAAGCACATCGAGGCGGGCTTCTGTCACGTCAAATAATAACATGTTCAGGAGAGTATCATGGAAAAAATCCCTTGCATCGCGATCCTGATTATGGCCCTGATGTTTACCCTCTTTGCGCTGGCAGACGAGAAGGACCTCTACATCGATCGAAACGTACAAAGCATATTCACCTCCGAGGACGGCTTGCTGTCCACCTCCACCCAGGCGGTGGCCCAGACCAGCGAGGGCTTTATCTGGATCGGCGGCTACGGCGGTCTGGTCCGCTATGACGGCAAGGCCTTTGAGACCTTCGCCTATAAAAGGATCACCCGCATTTCCGACCTGGCGGCGGGAGAGGACGGCGTCCTCTGGGTCGCCACCTCGGACAAGGGCCTGTTCAAATATGCAGACAACGACTTCACCGCCATTCCCGCCGAGGATGGGGAAGCCCTGCTGAACATCGAATGCCTGGCGACGGCCCCTGACGGCACGCTGTACCTCGGCAGCGGATCGGGCCTGTGTGTCGTGGTGGATGACAGGATTCACCGGCTGGACATTCCCGAACTAAACGGCGAACTGATCGACCGGATGATCTGTCCGAGCCCGGACAAGCTGTTCTGCGTCACCCATGCGGGCTGTCTGTTCCTCTGTGACGGCGCCTCGGCGCGGCAGGTCGCCATGGACGGAGAACATGTGATTCGCTCCGTCTGCTACAATGAATCCGACGGCGGCTGTCTGGCGGGCACCTCCGGGAACGAGGTGCTGGTGTTCGACGGGGCCGTGAAGCAGACGGACACGCTCGTCATGGAGGGCCTCTCCTGCATCAACGATCTGCACCGGGACGATAGCGGCGCGCTTTGGCTCTGCGCGGACAACGGCATCGCCATCTATGTGGACCACAGCGTCCGCATGCAAAACCTGCTGATGGACAACTCCGTGGACCGCATGTTGGTGGACTGCGAGGGCAACTACTGGTTTGTTTCCTCCCGTCAGGGCGTGCTGGAGGTCTCCCGCAGCAAGTTCGGCGACGTCAGCAACAGCGCGGGGCTGGATTCCATGGTGGTCAATGCCGTCCAGCGTGTCGGCGATACGCTGTACATCGGCCACGATGCCGGCATGGCCGCCATCAGCGCTAACGATTTCAAACAGCTCTCGGACCCCGCCTGCGAAGCGATGGAGGGCGTGCGCGTGCGCGCGCTGCTGACGGATTCAAAGGGAAATCTATGGATCGGCACCATGAAAAAAGGCCTTTTCCGCTATGCGCCGTCAGGTGAGATGGTCAACTATACCTCCGAAGCCTTCCCGGAGCTGCTGTCCGACAACGTGCGCTCCATCGTGGAGACCGACGAGGGCATACTCATCGGCACTGACAAGGGTGCTTTCCTGGTGGATGACAATGGTGTTCGGAATGTGCTCAACGACCCCTCGCTGCTGGCCTTCCGCGTACTGTGCGCGGGCAAGTTTGGGGATACCTTCTATCTGGGCTCCGACGGCAACGGCCTCTTCCTTGTAAAGGATGGCGAGATCGTCCGCCGCGTGACCACGGAGGACGGCATGAGCTCGGACGTCATCATGAAGGAATACTGGAGCGACGCCATGGACGGCGCGTGGCTGGTGACCGGCAACAATCTCGATTTCCTCCACAGCGACGGCACGGTGGATTCCATCGACTTCCCTTCCACCAACAACCTCGATCTGAAGATACTGCCGGACGGTGAAACCTGGCTTTTCACCGGCTGCGGCATCTATCGGACCACTGAAAACGCGCTGCTGAACGATAAAGAACCCAAATACCTGCCCTACCGCCATGTGGACGGCCTGCCCTACGAGGTCACGCCCAATTCCTATCAGTGCTTCACCGACGGGCTGCTCTACGTCTGCGGCTCCGGCGGCGTGTTCACGCTGCAAATGGACGACGTCCAGTCGGACACCGTGGCCTACAGGCTCGACATCGACAGCCTGCGGGCCGACGGCCAGTCGGTCTACATCCACCCCAACGCGCCCGTCGAGATCGACGACGACGTGAAGCGCGTGGACATCAACGCCTATGTGCTGACCTACCAGACCGGCAACCCCTTCGTGTTCTACTATCTGGAGGGCTTCGACAAGGCCCGGACCGTCAGCCAGCTCAGTGCTCTGGGCGACATCAGCTACACCAACCTGAACGGCGGGAGCTACACCTTCCACTTCGGCATACTGGACTACCGCACCGACGAGGTGGTCCAGGAGATCACGCTGCCCATCGTCAAGAAGTACGCCTGGTATGAGGATTCCCGCATTCGCGTCGCCGCGCTGCTGGCAGGTCTGCTGTTGCTGGCGCTGATCACGCTGCTCATCATCCGCATCCGCTCCCGTCGCATCGCACGGGCGCTGAAGCAGGAATACGAAAAGAAGGAGCGGATGCACCTTCAAAGGATCGCCTATCAGGACTATCTCACCGGGCTGTACAACCGCAACTATCTGGATGTGTGGAATTCAAAGGGACTCCTGGCGGGCGAGTACCCGGTGACCTTCGTGTCCATCGACATGAACGATCTGAAGAAGATCAACGATAACTTCGGCCACAAGGAGGGCGATCAGCTCCTCTGTGCCATGGCCAACCTGCTGAAAAGGCACTTCGCCGGGAAACAGTACACCGTGTTCAGGATCGGCGGCGACGAGTTCCTGGTGCTGGCCCGTGGTGTGGACGGCGAACAGGTCCGCCTGCTCATGGACCGCATGGCCGCGGAGGGCGCCGTTGGGAGCGGTCCCACCGCTGAATTCGTCAACGGCATCCCCGTCACCTTCGGCTACGGCCTTTGCACCCAGCGGGAGGGCGAATTCAATTTCGACGAGGGCCTGCGCCTGTCCGACCTCAGAATGCTGGAGGACAAGAACCGCTTCCACGGGCGGGGCTGAGATCGCGGCATTGTGAATGTTCAGTCCTGCGGATAAACAGGGATTTATCGGGGTGATTCACGCTCTCCTGTAGGGGCGGCGTTGCGCCGCCCGCCGGGTAGGATGTGCCGTCTCGCAGGGGGCGGGCGCCGAAACGGCGCCCCTACAGGGTTGGTGTGTTTCCCCGACAAATTCCAATTTATCGAGCTGTTGGCCCCGTCATTCCTGCTAAAAAAAGACCCCGGCAATCCGTGAAATCATGAATTGCCGGTTATCTTTACTATTGCTTTACCTTCTTATTTATGTTATTATAGTAGAGGAAAAGAAGTCCGCGCAATGCCGCTGTGTATGCGCCGCCTGCGTCGCGTGCTGTCTACGCATCGTATTTGATCTACAGAAAGGAGAAACATTGCACATGTTCGGAAAAAAGCAAATCCATGCGCTGGAGGATCAGGTTCAGTCGCTGCAGACCCAGTTGGCCAAGGCGGCCCAGGAGAAGAATTCCCTGACGGATCAGCTCGACGCCGCGAACCGGCGCATTTCCGAGCTCGAAGCCCAGCTCCAGGACTTCGACCTCGAGAAGGCTAAGGAGGAAGCTCTTGCTGCCAAGGCGGAATACGAGGGCCTGCGCGAGCTGTACCGGCAGAAGAACCAGGAGTTTGACGACACCAAGGAGGAGAAGGAGCAGGATTTCGCCCGGGATCAGGCCCTCCAGCGGCACAATCTGGAAAACGAGATCCGGGACAATCGTCAGGCCAACCAGGACTATGTGGCCAAGACGGTGCGCACCTTCGGCCAGAGCTACAACTATTATCTGAGCCAGATCAAGACGATGATGGACGCATTGAGCGATGTGGCCGCCCAGACCGGCGAGACGCTGTTTGCCGGGGAGAACGCTGACCTGAGCGATCGCTTTGGCACGCGGATGCAGGAGTATCTGAAGTCCGGCGAGGAGGAGCAGGAGGAAGCCCCGATTCCTGAGGAAGAGTCGGTTCCCGAGGAAGAGACGGTTCCGGAGGAGGAACCCGAAGTGACGGAAGAGCAGGAGGCATAACGGGAATCCCTTTTTAAACATAGATAGAAATGGCAGGATACTCGCCCATTGAGTATCCTGCCATGATCGTTTTTAGAGCTATTGAACCTCCTCCAGCCGGGGAATGGAATCCGCCGCACCGGGGCGGGTCACGCTGATGGCGGCGGCTTTGGCGGCGAGACGCAGACAATCCGAAAGGGGTCTGCCCGCCATGAGCCCGGTGATGAAATAGCCGGTGAAGGTATCGCCGGCGGCGGTGGTGTCCACGGCTTTGACCTTGAATGCCGCCTGCCGCGCGTTTTCAGTCTGTCCACCGGACACCCGCCAGGCGGCGCTGCCCTCACTGCCCAGCGTGACCAGCACGTTGAGCGAAGGGTAGCGCTGATGCAGCCAGCGCCAGGCGTTTTCGGGGTCGTCGCTTCCGGTGATCTGCCGGGCCTCCACCTCGTTCACCAGCAGCCAGCTCAGTTTGCCAAAGTCCACGGCGTCCAGCCGGTGGTCAAAGGGAGAGGGGTTCAGCGCGATGACCATGCCCTTCTCATGGGCGGCCTCCACAATGGCGGGCAGACGGTTGATCTCGTTTTGCAGCACCAGCCAGTCCCCGGCGGCACAGTCTGAGAAGGTCCTTTCGATCTGCGCATCTGTCACGCACTGGTTGGAGCCGCCGTACAGCAGTATGCAGTTTTCGCCCTCGGGGGTCACCTGTATGACGGTGTGGCCCTGCGGCGCGTCCACGGTCAGCAGGTTTGAGGTGTCCACGCCCTCCCGATCGAGCAGTGCCTTAAGGGTCGTGCCCTCCGAGCCGATGCAGCCGGCGTGGCTGACCTTCGCCCCCGCCCGCGCCAGCGCCACGGACTGGTTCAGCCCCTTGCCCCCGAGCTTGATCGCCCGTGAGGTCGAGCTCAGCGTTTCGCCGGGGCCGACAAAGTGATCCACCTGATAGACGTAATCCAGATTCAATGAGCCGAAGTTGAGCACTTTCATGCGGTAACACTCCTCAATATTTGCTTGACGTTTTGCACAGAGACTGTACGGATAATCATCATCTCTATTTTAATTGATTGGGGCTTGGATGTAAACAGGGATTTATTGAGGAGTTGCGTTCCCCGACGAATTCCAATTTGCGGAAGGGATTATAAATGCGCAGTTCAGGGTATCGTCACCTTCACCACGGTTCCGCCGCCCTCGCGGGGGAGGATCGTTAGCCTTCCGCCGCACATCATCTCCAGGCGCTCCTGTATGTTGACCAGGGCGATGTGGGGGGCGTGGTCGTCTGCGGGTTCAAAGCCGGGGCCGTTGTCCTCCACGAGAATTATACTGCCGGAATCCGTCGAGCGGGTCCGTATGGCGATGCGCAGCGGCTCGGAATCCGGGTCCATGCCGTGCTTGACGGCGTTCTCCACGATGGGCTGCAGGGTCAGCGGCGGCAGGCGGAACGTGGTATGGGGCGTGTCGTATTCAACGAAAAGCCGGTCCTCAAACTGCGCCTGCTCCACGGCGAGGTAGGCCTTGGTGTGCTCCAGCTCCTCGGAGAAGGGGATGGGCTCCTCGCTGACGATGGCGGTGAAGTTCTTGCGCAGGTAGGTGTTGAAATCCATGGTGACCCGCTGAGCCTTTTTGGGGTCCTGTTCGCAGAGAAAGTAGATGCTGGTCATGGTGTTGTGAATGAAGTGGGGCCGCATTTGCAGCACCATGATGCTGGCCCGCTGGTGGGCGATCTCCCGCTGCTGGCACAGGTACTGCTCCATCTGGTCCGACAATATGATGCCGAACATCAGCAGGGCAGATATGGCCATGCCGATGCCGATAAACAGCAGGCCGTACACCAGCATCTGAATGAGCATGGCGGCCATCGGAACGAGCAGGTAGATGAGGAAGGCGCGGAAGTATTTCTGGGACAACTTGCTTCGCCTGTGGACCACGCCAACCAGGTTGACGAGCATGATCGCCACCGGCGGAACCAGCAGCAGCGGGTACCAGGGCCCCCTGAAATACTTATTGTCCGGCGTGATATAGTAGATGAAGGTCGTGAACTGGGTGATATTCAGCAGTGTGAAATAGACGATCCAAAGGGCCATCACGATCCGAAACAGCGCACTGGTCCGCCAGTCCTCGTGGCAGCAGTGCAGCAGGTAAACCGTCAGCATGGGCATCAGAATCGAGGACAGCAGCGATTCGAGATAGACGGCCACCCGCTCCGCCAGCGCCAGACCCGGGTCCCTGGAGACCAGCACGTCGGTCAGATAGGCCCCGGCGCACAGCGCGAGGAACGCAAAGAAGGCGATGAAGAAGCGCTTGCTCCATCGGTCCACGCCGGGAATGATGATGACCACGAAGAGCCCCTGGAGCATCATCAGCAGCGCCGCGGCACTCAGATTGAGATTGGGAAACTCCTGCCAGCCGCTCATTCGTCCGCGCCTCCTGTCATAAAGGGATATCTCAGCTTTTTGAGCTGCTCCCGGACGCCTTCCACTGTGAAGGGCTTCAGCATGAAGCCGCTGGCTCCGGTGCTCCAGGCGTCCAGGGAATACTCGATGTAGGCGGTCAGAAATACAACATTGGTGCGGGGATTGATGTCCAGCAGCGTGCGACACAGGTCCAGCCCGCTGGTTTTGCCCAGCTCGATATCCAAAAAGGCCAGCGAAACACGGTTGGCCTTCGCGTATTCAATGGCCTCCGTCGGCCGCGTGAAGCCGGTGATGGTGGCGCTCGGCATGACCTGCTCCAGGATCGGCAAACCTCCCGTAAGGATGATTTTCCGGTCGTCCACCATGATGACGTTGGGCGATTCCTCGCTCTCCGCCGCGGCATTCAACAGTATGTTGGCATCCACGCCCAGGCACTGCGAGAGCCGGGAGAGCATCGCGGCGTCCGGCAGACGGGTGCCGCTCTCCCATCGGGCAATGGTGGAGCGGTTGACATACATGCGCTCGCTCAGTTGCTGCTGCGAAAGCCCCTTTCCCGTCCTCTGTTTCCGTAGGGTCTCCGCAAAATAATTGTTCATGCTGTATACTCCGATATTGTTTCATTATAGATATTCAGTCAAACAGATGCTTACAATAATGATAATCCTGCGCGGGGTTAAATGCAAGTGGACATAAACAAAAGTGATGTGACAATCTGGAACCCCCACTTGAAAGCGGCGGCGTAACAGCCTTATAATGAAAGCAGAAATCATGGATGGGTAATGAAATTTAACATCATAAGGGGTTGACAGATGTGCCTCAAAGACCATATGCTCAGGCAGGCAGGCAGGCAGGCAGGCAGGCAGGCATATTTCTATATGATCACATCTTTCAGGCAATCTGATGAATACGCGGATTGTCCGTGAGGTGTGTTTTCTTTTGCCCAGAATAGAAAGGAAACCGAAATGGTGAAGCATTTGAGAGGAGGTGGAGCGGTTTGATGAGTTACTATACGGCGCAGATCGCGCTCTCCTGGATGGCGCTGGGCGTGCTCTGTATACTGGTCTGGGAGAACAACTGGATCTCAGGGGAGGACAAGCGGCACTTTTATCTGACCTATGGGATCATCGCGGCCTCCGCCCTCATGGAATGGACGGGAATCCAGCTGAGCGGCAATATGAATACCTCGCGATGGCTGCTGTCGCTGGTGAAGTGCGCCGACTATATGCTCACCCCCATGGCCGGCGGCGCGGTCGTCGCGCAGATGAAGCTGCGCAACCGGTGGAGCAAAGCCCTGATGATCGTCCTCGCGGCCAACGCGGTTTTCCAGGTACTGAGCCTCTTCACCGGCTGGATGGTGGTCATTGACACCCATAATCACTATACCCACGGGCCGCTCTATCCGGTCTATATCGCCGTTTACATACTGGTCATCGTCCTGATCGGCGCCGAATTTCTGGTGTACGGGCAGTCCTACCGCCAGCAGAATCGGGCCTCGCTCTATGCTGTGCTGCTGCTGGTGATCGTTGGCATTGGCGTGCAGGAGGTGCTGGGCGGGGAATACAGAACGGCGTATATCGCCCTGACGCTGGGCGCGGCGCTGTTGTTCATACATTATGCCGAGTTCGCTCAGATGACCATGGACGAGCGTATGAGCCAGCAGCGCAGCCAGCTCATGAAGGACCCGCTCACCGGCGTGTTCAGCCGCCATGCCTACATGAAGGCACTGGAGAAGTACCGGCGCATGGATAAGCTGCCGGAGGACCTCGCCGCCTTTACCATCGACATCAACGGCTTAAAGAAGGTCAACGATACCATCGGCCATGAGGCGGGCGACGAGTTGATCATCGGCGCGGCCCGCTGCATCGAAAAGACCTTCGGCGACGACAACCCCTGCTACAGGACCGGCGGTGACGAGTTCGTCGTGCTGGCACACATGGGAAAGGTGAAGGCGGACGAAACGCTCCTGCTCCTGGAACAGGAGACCGTGGCGTGGACCGGGGAGTCGGTCAGCAAACTGAGCTTATCGTCCGGTTATGCGCTGACACATGAGCATAAGGATTTGACGGTTGAAAAGCTCGTGCAGGTGGCGGATCAGGCCATGTACGTGGCAAAGGACGCCTACTACCGCAAAAGCGGACTTGACCGGAGAACCGCGCGGTGAACAGTGAGTGGATAATACATGGCAAGTATTCTGTCTTGTCGATAAATGGGGATTTGTCGGGGGAGTTCCCCACTTCCCTGTAGGGGCGGCGTTGCGCCGCCCGCCCAGTAGAATATGCCGTCTCGCGGAGGGGGCGGGCGCCGAAACGGCGCCCCTACAGGGTTGGTTTGACTCCTCGATAAACTTCCAATCTGTCGTATGGACAGAACAGTTGCCAATACACATAATAGTACAGGGGGGACAGCTTCAATGCTGTCCCCCTGTTCGTTAAGATACCGGCCCCTTGTATTCCAGACAGAGCATGGTCAGGTCGTCGAACTGCTTCGCGCCGGCCACGAAGGTATCCACATCCTGCCGCACGCCTTCGAGGATGCCCTCGGGGTTCCTATCGGCCACGCGGTTCAGCGAAGCCGTCATGCGCTCCATGCCGAACAGCTCGCCCGCGGCGTTGTTCGCCTCCGGAACACCGTCGGTATAGACGAATATGGCGTCCCCCGGCTGGAGCTGAAGCTCGTAATCCCGGTATTTCATGCGAGACATTGCGCCGACCACGAGGCCGTGCTTGTCCTTGTACACCCGAAACACGCCGTCCTGCTCCCGCAGGATGGGGTATTCGTGGCCCGCGTTGGTGCAGGTCAGCCTGCCGGTGGAGAGCTCCAGCAGGCCCAGCCAGACGGTGACGAACATTTTCGTGGTGTTGTTGCGGCAGAGCTGGGCGTTGGCCGCCGTGAGAATCTCGCCCGGTGTGCCACCCTGGCGGGCGCAGTAGTTGATGATGATCTTGGCGGACATCATGAACAGCGCGGCGGGCACGCCCTTGTCGGATACGTCCGCGATGAGGAAGATCAGATGATCGTCGTCCACCAGCACGAAATCGTAGAAGTCGCCGCCCACCTCCTTGGCCGGGTCCATGCTGGCGTAGAGCTCAAATTCCGGGCGGTCCGGGAAGGGCGGGAAGATGTTGGGCAGCATGTTTGCCTGGATCCCCGTGGCGATGGAGAGCTCCGTGTTGACGCGCTCCCGCTCGGCGGTGACGACGGCAAGGTGGTCGGTGTAATCCACGATGCGGCCCTGCATCGACCGGATCTCCCGATAGAGCTCGCCGATCTCGTCATTGGAGCGTATGGGCAGGTCGATGATGTCCGCACGGCTGTAGCCATCCTCCGCCCTGACAAAGCCCGTGGCCCCCTGAGCCAGGCTGACGAGGGGCCGCGTGACCATCCGCCGCATCAGCGCCATGCCTGCCGCGATGGCGATGGCGAGCTGTATCAATACGAACACCACGCAGTTCAGCAGGAAAGCGTACCGGTCGTGCATGACGTCGTTCATGTCGATATCGACGCAGGTCAGCGCGACATTGTATGCTTTTGCGCCACCCTCCGTCCAGCCGATGATGGGCGTGCAGGCGGTGCACAGCCAGCCGTATTGGGAGCGATAGACCGTCGGCGGAACTTCCTCGTTGTCGCCATAGGCCTGAAAGACTTCGATGGAGTCCTCGATGGTCCCGATATACATCAGACCCTGTAAAGGATCGATCAGATTGTAGGTGACGCCGTTATCATCGACCTGTATCGCGGCGTTCTTGACGTCAAACAATTCAATGGTTTCGCTCATCGTATACAGCATGCTGCTGTAATCGTCCATCAGCGAGGTCCAGTATTCCGGGTCCGCATCCTCTTCCTCACTCATCAACTGAGAATAAAAGGACGGCTGTGCCTCCATCCACTGCTGGATGATACTTTCATCGCCCGCCTCCACCGCCCGGGCACGAACTTGCCGAAACTCTTCGGTATTGATGGCGTTCCAGAAAAACGCCACCAAGTCTCCGAAGCTGTTTTCTGCCGCCGACCTGGAGGCCTGCGACGTCCGGTCAAAATAAAAGCTGTCTATTTTTTTGCAGTATACCCGGTAGCTCGTCGCCAGCACACCGATGGAGATGGCCAGTATGATGACGACGATCAATATATTGACCTTGAAGGACAGCGACATATGCCGCTTTTTCATGCGCGTTTTCTCCATTTTCAATCGTCAGAGGGCAGATGCTTGTGAATGCTCAGAATGTTCATGCCATCTTTGTATTCATAGGTGATGTCGTCCATGGACTTTTTCACCATGAAGATGCCCAGCCCGCCGATCCTGCGCGCCTGAGCGGACAGCGTGATGTCCGGATCGGCGGAGGCCAGCGGGTCAAAGGGCACACCGTGGTCGATGAAGGTGATGACGACACTCGTCGGATGCTGTTTCACCTCCACCCGCACCGTGGCCGGTCCCTCGCCTGAGGCGTAGGCGTAGCGGGCGATGTTGCCGAACAGCTCGTCTATAGCGATGTCGATCTGCACCTTTATCCGCCTGGGACAGTTCAGCGCGTCCAGCTTCCCCCGGACAAATTCCGTCACAGCAGTGATATTTTCGATGGTGGCCTTTGTCGTCAGCTCCTCCATGAATGCTCCCTCCTGTAGAATTGTAGCAACGGTTCGGTCGCTTCGACAAATTGAAGTTTATCGAGGTGAGCGGAAGTCCACCTCATCCGCCCTCACGGGCACCTTCCCCTCAAGGGGAAGGCAGGGGCTGGGCTACCGGGTAACCAAAAGCCTTCCCCT
>CACZXF010000040.1:0-28203 GCA_902785105.1 uncultured Eubacteriales bacterium
CTTTTAGTATACACCGATTCGTCTTCCGTGTATACTACCTTCAGGCCCTCGTATGTTTCATTCATCGCGGTGCCCCCTGGGGCATGGGGCTTACTGTGAGAGAGGAAATTCTGTTTCTATTTACATTTTTTCTCAACACCTTATAACTGATTCTACCGCTCGTCGCGTAGAATACCATAAGTATAATAATATAAACTACTTTGAGTTTTATACGCTCAACGAATGGGGCGGAGATAATAAGGATATTTTTTGGGCAAGATGTGATGACGATTTAATAAAAATAATGATCAATCATATTAAACTACACACTTCTTCTAAAAGGCCCTTTTAGGTTACTGAAAAATAGACGGGCTTATTGATGAGTCAGAACACATGGGGACGGTTCTCTGTGTTGAAGGTTTATGGCATGGTGTGTTTGGATTCCCTATTGCATTAGGTCAGGTTGCTGTAGTATAATGGGACTGTCAAAGGATGGCTCGCTGCAGGATCGGCAACCGGGGGGCCGATCATGTGGACAATAGTTCACCAATCTGTCTATGTAAACAGGCCAGTTTGGCAGAGCACATCGTTCACATCGATGGGGTCACAGGTTCGAGTCCTGTTGCGACCACCAGAGAGTCGAACTCAATAGTTCGGCTCTTTTTTGTATACAGATAGAGGGAACGCCGGGAACTGTCCACAAGTGTTTCAGATGGAAACCAGAAGGCTTATCATTTGGAAGTGTGCGAAAGTATTGAACACAAAAGGACCGTCCCTATGTGTTCTGTATTCTAAAAGGAAAACCGCGTCGTGAAGAACTTCACAACGCGGTTTCTATTATTCTTTGCCGTTCCAGCAGTAGGTGCAGAGCTTGCAGGGGTTCAGGCCGGTGGCGGCGAGCATGTCGTCGAGGCGGTGGTAGCGGAGGGTGGTGAAGTTGAGTTCCTTGCGGATCTCCTCGACCATGGCCTCGTATTCGGGGGTATCGGGGTCGGCGTAGAGGGGGAGTTTGGCCTGGGCGTTTTCGCCCTCGCGGCGGGCGATGACGCGGCGGGCGATGAGGTCCATTTCGGAGGCGGAGCGGGAGAAGTTGAGGTACTTACAGCCGTAGAGGATCGGGGGACAGGCGGAGCGGATGTGGACCTCCTTCGCGCCGCTGTTATAGAGGTATTCGGTGGTCTCCCGCATCTGGGTGCCGCGGACGATGGAATCATCGATCATGATGAGGCGCTTATCGCGGATGAGGGCGTCCACGGGGATCAGCTTCATGCGGGCGATGAGGTTGCGGCGGGACTGCATGGTGGGCATGAAGGAGCGGGGCCAGGTGGGGGTGTACTTGATGAAGGGGCGGGAGAAGGGGATGCCGGAGGCGTTGGCGTAGCCGATGGCGTGGGCGATGCCGGAATCGGGCACGCCAGCCACGGTGTCAGCCTCCACGTGGTCGCGCTTCGCCAACATACCGCCGCAGGCGCATCGCATGGCCTCCACGTTCATGCCCTCGTAGGCGGAGGTGGGGTAGCCGTAATAGACCCAGAGGAAGGTGCAGATCTTCATCTCCTCATGGGGAGGACAGACGATCTCGACCTTTTCGGGGGTGATGAAGTCCACCTCGCCGGGGCCCAGCTCGCGGTGATCGGTGTAGCCTAAGTTGAGATAGGCGGAGGATTCAAACACGGCGCAGTAGCCCTCGTCCTTTTTGCCGATGACCACGGGGGTGCGGCCCAGGCGGTCGCGGGCGGCGTAGAGGCCCTCCGGCGTCAGCACCAGCATGGACATGGAGCCGTCGATGCGGGACTGGGCGTAGCGGATGCCCTCGGGGATGGACTGCTTGGCGTTGATGAGGGCGGCCACCAGCTCGGTGGCGTTGATGTTGCCGCCGCTCATTTCCAGGAAGTGGGTGGTGCCGTGGTCGAAGGCCTCCTTCACCAGGGCCTCGGCGTTGTTGATGCGGCCCACGGTGGTGATGGCGAAGTTGCCCAGATGGGAGCGCACGATCAGGGGCTGGGGCTCGTAATCCGATATGCAGCCGATGCCCAGGTTGCCCTTCATGTCGTTGAAGTCCCGCTCGAATTTGGTGCGGAAGGGGGCGTTTTCGATGTTGTGGATGGCGCGCTCGAAGCCGCCCTCGCCGTATACCACCATGCCGCCGCGGCGGGTGCCCAGGTGGGAATGGTAGTCCGTGCCGAAAAACAGGTCAAATACGCAGTCGTGCTTCAAAGCCACGCCGAAAAATCCGCCCATGTCGTTCCGCTCCTTTATATTCCTATTTGTATGGTATTATACCATGTTATGTGGATGGATTGACGCAAGGGCGTGTAAAGGTTTTTATGGGTTTTGGGGAATATTGTAGGGCAGATTGTACAATGGGACTTTCGGGAAAGGGGATACAGTTCAGTTTCCTCGATAAAAGTGAAACTTGTTTGAGAATGGAAAATGGAGAATGAATGGTTAGCCCACAAACAAAGGCACTTTTCATTTTCCATTCTCCATTTTCCATTAGCTCGACAAATCCCTGTTTGTTAAAGTGCATCAACCACTTTACGCAGCGCGCGAATATACTCCGGACTGGTGCCGCAGCAGCCGCCGACGATGGCGGCTCCGGCGGCGATGAGGCGGCTCATGGCGGCGGCGAAGGCGACGGGGGACATGTTATAGTGGGCCATGCCCTTGTCGTCCATGACGGGCAGGCCGGCGTTGGGCTTTGCGATGACGGGCACCTGGGCCACCTGTTTGATGGACGCCACCACAGACTCCAACTGGTCCGGGCCCACGGAGCAGTTCAGACCCACGGCGCTGGCCCCCATGGCCTGGAGGGTCTCCACGGCTTCCACCGCCGTGCCGCCAAAGAGCAGATGGCCGTCGGCCTCCATGGTGAGGGTGCACATGATCGGCAGATCGCAGACAGACTTCGCCGCCTCCACCGCGCAGACTGTCTCGTCCAGCCCCAGCATGGTCTCCGCCACCAGCAGGTCGGCCCCGGCTTCGGCCAGTATCTCGATCTGCTCCCGGTAGACGTCCAGCAGTGCCTGATAGCTCAGCGTGCCGATGGGCTCCAGCGGCTTGCCGGTGGTGGTGATGTCCCCGGCCACGAAAGCCCTGCCGCCCGCGGCTTCCTTCGACAGCTTCACCAGCCCCGCGTTGATCTCTTTAAGTCGGTCCGCTATGCCGTGCATTTCAAGGCTCATGCGGTTGGCCGAGAAGGTGGGCGCGTAGATGATGTCGCTGCCCGCGTCCACATAGGCTCGCTGCAATTCCAGCACCGCCTCGGGATGCTCCAGCGCCCACAGCTCCGTGGAGACGCCCACCGGCATCCCCCGCTTCCGCAGCTCCGAGCCCGTCGCGCCGTCCAGTAGCAGCACCCTTCCTGCCGCCAGTTTTTCAAATTCTGTCCGAAGCATGGGGTCAACTCCCTTCTTTTGCGGTCCTTGATAAATTGGAATTTGACGGCGGAGCGGGCAGGCCACCTCATCCGCCCTCACGGGCACCTTCCCCTCAAGGGGAAGGCAGGGGCTGGGTTACCGGTACCCCAATACCTCTCGACAAATCCCTGTTTATTGCTCTCCCGCCAGCTCCACGATGGCGTGGGCGAAAATCTTCACCCCCAGCATCAGGTTGGTCAGGTCGATGTATTCATCGGCGATGTGGCAGACGTCCATGTCGCCGGGGAAGCAGACGCCGAAGGCCACGGTGTTGGGCATCATGCGTGAATAGGTGCCGCCGCCGATGGCGATGGTGTAGGCCTCCAGGCCGGTGACCTCGTGGTAGACCTTCAGAAGGCCCTTGACAACCTTGTGGTCGGCGGGGACGTGGAGGGGCGTGTGGCTCCCGATGAGCTTCACCGACATGCCCGCCGGGGCCACGGCCTTGACGGCATGGCCCAGCATGGTCACCTCGTCGGCGCAGAGGGGATAGCGGCAGTCCAGATGGGCGGAAATTTCGTTGCCGTCGTAGCGGAGTATGCCCAGGTTGCAGGTCAGCGCGCCGGACAGCTCGTCGGCGCAGGCGATGCCCAGCTTTTCGCCGGTGGTCTCCATGCCCAGCACGTCGGCCAGCATGGCGATGGCCTCCCGGCTGCCGCCGCCCGCGTTCAGCTCTTTTAAGGCGATCAGCAGCATCCCCGCCGCGTTAACGCCCAGGTGGGGCATGGCGCCGTGGGCGTTGACGCCGGTGGCGACGATCTCAGCCCGGTTGTCGTTCAATTCATCGCAGGACAGGTGGAAGTCCTCGTGGGTGGCTTCGATGTCCGCCAGACGGTCCGCCAGGTCCTGAAGCCGCCGCCCGCCCAGGCCGATGACCGCGCGGGCCTCGGAGGGCACCACGTTGGGCCGCTCGCCCGCGTAGAGCGAATAGACTGGAATGTCCGCGCCTTCCTCGCCGCCGGTGACCTTGCTCAGCAGCACGTTCATGCCGCCCTTCTCAATATTGATGACCGGGAACTCCGCGTCCGGGGAGAAGCCGTAGTTGGGCATTTCCAGCTTTGAGGCGTAGTAACGCATGTCGGACATGCCTGTCTCCTCGTCGCAGCCCAGGAGCAGCCGCACGCCGTCACGCAGGGGAATGCCCGACTCCTTCACCGCCCGCAGGGCATAGAGGGCGCACAGCGCGGGGCCTTTGTCGTCCGTCGCGCCGCGGGCGTAGAGGCGGCCGTTTTCGATCTCGCCGCCCCAGGGGTCGTGGGTCCAGCCGTCCCCGGCGGGCACCACGTCCAAGTGGCACAGCATCCCCATGGTCTCCGGACCTTCGCCGTAGCTGATGTCGCCCGCGTAGCCGTCGATGTCCCGGGCCTCAAAGCCGAAGGCCTTCGCGTCCTGAAGCGCCATGTCCAGCATCCGCCGCACCTCCGCGCCGAAGGGGGCGTTCTCTCCTGCCGCTTCCCCCTGTACCGAGGGCACAGATACCCATTTCTGTATGTTCGCAATCAGCTCGTCCCGATAGGATTCCACGATCTTGTCCAGCTTTTCGTAATTCATGCCCGACCTCCATATTATAGCGGTGCTGCTGAACGCTGACAGGCTGATAAATTGGAATTTATTTGAAAATGGAGAATGATTGGTCAGCCCGCAAACACGGGCACTTTCCATTAGCTCGATAAATCCCCGCTTATCAGCCTTATCACACGGCAGCATATCATTTCCGCTTTCTATTTTCCCACGTTTCGCCGGGTTTGTCAATGACGGAAGATAAAATAGAGAGGAAGGCACTTTTCATTTTCCATTAGCTCGATAAATCCCTGTTTATGACATACACTTCGCGGTAACATCGAAAGGTTTTTCGTCACATTTTTGTTGTAGAGTTGTGACTGTATTGTTACAGCGTTGTACACATCCTGTGGTATAATTAGCCGATCATATCATGGAGCGATGAGGCTCTGCAGGAGGTGTTTTTGATGAAGAAATGGAGGAACTGCCTTGCGCTGCTGCTGGTGCTTGGCCTGCTGTGCAACCTGTCCGCGCTGGCGGAGAGCGAGGTCCGGGTCAGCTTCCTGGGTCCCGCGGGGACCTATACCGAGGAGGCTGCCCAGTTCTTCTTTCAGAACGGGGAGGACCTGGAGCCGGAGGAGACGGTGAACGACGCCATCGCGGCGCTGCTTTCAGGTGAGGCGGACTACGCCGTGATTCCCCAGGAGAATACCGTGGGCGGCGCGGTGGTGAACTATGTGGACGCGCTCATCAAGGCGACGGACGCCTTCGTGGTGGGTGAGGTGGTGCTGCCCATCAGCCAGACGCTCATGGGCGTGCCCGGCGCGACGCTCGACGACATACAGACCGTCTGCTCCCATGCCCAGGGGCTGACCCAGAGCGCCCAGTGGCGTGCGGAAAATCTGCCCGACGCGGCGACGCAGGAGATGTCCAGCACCGCCGCCGCAGCCAGCTATGTGGCAGAGACGGGGGATAAGACCATCGCCGCCGTGGCGGCCCCCGGTGCGGCCCCGCTCTACGGGCTGGAGGTGCTGGCGAAGAACGTGCAGATTACCGACGCCAATAAGACCCGCTTCTATGTCCTCGCCCGGAAGGCGCTGGAGGGGGAGGCATTGACACGCGCCGTGCTGGTGGTCACCTGCGAGGCCAACCGGATCGACGACATCATCCTCGAGCTTCACGACGCCGGACTGGAGATGGTCACGCTCCACGACCGTCCGGAGGGCAGCCGGCTCGGCAGCTATCACTATATCATCGAGGTCGATGACGACGGGGGAATCAGTGGTGAGCAGATCGACGCCGTCTGCGATGAAGAAGGTGTCCGCTTCGCGGGCTGCTTCAACGCGGTGGATAAGCCGGCGGAAGGGGAGTAAAGGCTGGAGTTTACGGTAAATTGAAGTTTATCAGGGATACAGACTATCCCTGTAGGGGCGCTGTTTCGGCACCCGCCCCTCACGAAACGCATCGTCCTACCCGGCGGGCGGCGCAACGCCGCCCCTACAGGAGAGCGTGTATCTTCCCCCCACAAATTACTGCATATCATAATTAGGAAAAGGAGTATGAAACCAGCTATGAAGCAGATCAGAAGAATCCTTTGCGCGGTCATCGCCGTGGCGATGCTGCTGGGCACCGCTTCGGTGTCGCTGGCCGAGGCCGCTGCGGACAGCGCGCAGGCCGCGCCTTTTACGACCTATTCCCACGGCGATCGGGTCACGCTCATCGACGGAAATTGTGCCGACGGACCTGTGACCAGTTTCGATGATGCCGCCCGCGTGGTGGACGGCGTGCTGGACCAGCTCGGCGGCGCCGCGGATACGACGCTGGCGCCCTGGCGCGTGCTGACGGACGGCTACGGCAATCAGATCTATGTGTTCCAGCAGATGTACGACAACACCACCGTGCTGGGCGGCGCGGTGAAGGTCATCACCAACGCGGAGGGCGAGATGCTGGGGCTGACAGCCTCCATCGAGGCCAATCCCGAAGCGGCCGAGGCGTCCGAGGGCATCGACGGGCCCAAGGCCGAGCAGATCGTGCTGGACCGCGTCATGGAGACTCGGCAGCAGGCGCTGACCGTGGTGGAGGGCCTGACCGAACGCATGATACTGCCCCTCATCCTTGGTTTGGACATCGAGGAAGAGGCGGTGGGTGGCAGCCGCTATGTCTGGGTGGTCTACACCGACAACCCGGACAGCAGCCTGTCCCGCTCCTCCGACCTGCCCTATCTGGCCCACTATGTGACGCTGACCGGCGAATACCTGTACAGCCTGCCCACCATCATGCCCGGCGACGAGGCCGGCGCACGGGGCTTCGACACCAGCTATGTCTTTGAGTTCATGGAGCCCGTGGATTACACCGGCTATGTGGACCTCGCCAACGGCGAGGAGAAGGAGCTCACCGTCACCGTCATGCGGGACAAGCGCACCGGCATGTACTATCTGGGAAACCTGGAGCGCCGCATCGTGGTGGCGGACTGCTGGGAGTTCCTGTACAATGACAACCGTGTGGTGCTGAATGCCAGCCCGGACAACCTGCAATGGGACCAGACGGGCCTCATCACACTCTACAACTACTGCCGCGCCTATGACTATTATAAAGCCATCGGCTGGATCGGTGGCGACGGCCTGGGCACGCCCATTCTGGTGCTGAACGGCTACTGCGACATCAACCACACGCCCATCGACAACGCGGCCTATGCCGGCGGCTTCCTGGGCTGGCAGATCTTCCTGGCCAGCCAGGGCAACGTGTTCTCCCAGTGCCTGGATGTGCTGGCCCACGAGTTCACCCACTGCGTGACCGGCACCGTCATGACCCATAACGCCTATAGCAACGACTACGGCGCCATCAACGAGGCCATGAGCGACATCCAGGGCAAGACCTGCCAGATGCTGACGGATGGCCGGGAGAACGCGAGCTGGGTGCTGGGCGACGCGGGCACGCCGGTGCGCAACATGGCCGAGCCCCACAGCTTTGCTCAGCCCGATTTTACTTGGGACCTCTACTACAAGCCCCATGTCAGGACCCCCTCGACGTTCAACGATCAGGGCGGCGTGCACACCAATTCCTCCCTGCTGAACCATCTGGCCTACCTGCTCTATGAGGACGGCGGCATGACGCTGGAGGAGGGCCGGGCCTTCTGGTTCACCGTGGACTGCGCCATGGTGCCCGGCACGGACTACGCCCAGCTTGCCGAGCTGCTGCCCCTGGGGCTGCGGGCCGCGGGTCTGGAGAAGTACGACGAAGCCCTCCGGCGCGCGCTGGACGCCACTCGGCTGGGCGTGGAAGCGCTCCCCGAGACCTTTGACGCGGACCGGGCTCTGCTGACCCTCCATCTGCCGGAGGACGGCATATTTGCCGACGAGCAGTGGGTGTTGACGGTCCACACCGTCGACGTCGACAAGCTGGTGGAGAAAGCCACAAAGATCATCGGCAATATCATGAACAATGACTACAGCGACCTGCCCCCCTTCGTTCAGGACCTGCTGAAGGAGGCAGAGAAGCCGGCCGAGAAGCCCAAAAAGGAGAAGAAGGGTCTGTTCGCCACCCTCCGGGACGCGCTGCTGAACAAGGATAAGGCGGAGCCGGTCGAGACCCCCGCGCCTGTGGAGACGGAGGCACCCGAAGAGCTGGACGCCATGAAGACGGAGCTGCTCACCTGGGTGCAGGAGCATCTGGAGGACGTGTTCTACTCCTCCAACACCAACGCGGGCCAGGACGGCAACACCATGCGCATGATGGGTGTGCCGGGCTACGCGCTGCCGGTCCTGCAGCACGGCAGGGTCAACGAAACCGAGGGCCTCTTTGAGGATTTCGGCTACCTCATCCGGATCGGGGACCGCTGGATTGATGTCTTTGCCCTGATGGAAGCGATCAACTCGGAGCAGAGCGAAACCAGGGACGCCTTCATGGATGAGAACATCAAGCCCATCGTCGACAGGATCATCGACAATATCGAAAATGTCCACAGTCTGAACGACGTGCTGGACCTGCTCTTCTTCCACGTGCAGGGCGGCGTTGAGAACGAGCTCCCCGCCGACGGCCTCGACACCCTCCAGCCGATGCTTCAGTCCCTGCCCATCGAAGCCGGGCAGGCCAGCGACGCAGAGCCGAAGATGTCCCGCCCCAAGCTGGAGGAGACCTCCGAAGCCGCGTAAAAGGGGGATTGAGGGGACAGGGAGGTAAATTGAAGTTTGTCAGGGAGTCAAACCAACCCTGTAGGGGCGCCGTTTCGGCGCCCTCCCTCCCTGTGAGACGTCGCGTTCCATCGGGCGGGCGGCGCAACGCCGCCCCTACAGGAGAGTGGGTAGCTCCCCGACAAATCCCTGTTTACTCCCACTACATATAGCCCGCCCCTATAGCCCGATATGTTTTTCAACTATTTGACAAATACCTTTGAAAGTGATAACATATATCACGGTCGGGAGCGGGATTCCCGGCAAAAGCATAATCGGGAGGTCTAACCATGAATATTCGCAAGCTTCTGGCGGTCATCGTGGCCGCGCTGCTGATCGTTTCCTCTGTGTCCGCGCTGGCGGAGATCACCATCGGCGTGCCGAACGACACCACGAATGAGGCCCGCGCCCTCCAGCTCCTTCAGGACAACGGCATCATCGAGCTCAAGGAAGGCGCGGGCGAGACCGCGACCAAGGCAGACGTCATCGCCGACGGCATTGAGATCGTCGAGGTGCAGGCCGACCTGCTGGTGAACCAGCTCCCCGACCTGGACTACGCCGTCATCAACTCCAACTTCGTGCTGGACGCCCTGGATGCCGGCTTTGAGATCAACAAGGCTCTGCTGACCGAGGCCGAGGACAAGTACATGCCCCGCGCCAATATCATCGCCGTCCATTCCGACAACGTGGACGCCGACCTGACCAAGGCGCTGGTGGCCGCCATGAAGAGCCAGCAGGTCAAGGACTACATCGAGGCCACCTATGCCGGCGCCGTGCTCTCCGTGGTGGACGAGCCCACCGACGGCTATGACGCCTCCGTGGATTACGACGCGCTGAAGGGCCAGAAGATCATCATCGCCGCCACCCCCGCGCCCCACGCCCAGATCCTCGAGATCGCCAAGCAGGTGCTGGCCGAGAAGGACATCACCCTGGAGATCGAGGTCTTCACCGGCTATACCGAGGAGAACCGCGCCGTGGACGCCGGCGACGCCTACGCCAATTACTTCCAGCACAAGCCCTACCTGGACGAGGAAGTCGGCCAGAACGGCTATAAGGTCGAGTCCGTGGCCCTCATCCACACCGAGCCCATGGGCCTCTACGGCGGCAAGCAGGCGGATCTGGCCGCGCTGGGCAAGTAAGAGGAACATAGCTGCAAGCGATAAAAAAGCCTTGCAAGTTAACACATTTCCACTTATAATATATGATAGTGGAATTTCGGGACGCGCCGGTTTTCCGGTCGCGTCCCTTTTCTTTGGAGGATGGGGACATGATCGAGCTTAGGAACCTGTCGAAGCGCTTTGTCACCGCGGACGGGCCGGTGGAGGCGTTGAACAACGTCAACCTCACCGTCAACGACGGCGACATCTACGGCATCATCGGCATGAGCGGCGCGGGCAAGAGCACGCTGGTGCGCTGCATCAACATGCTGGAGCGTCCCACCGAGGGCAGCGTGCTGCTGGATGGCCAGGATTTGGGCGCGCTCAATAAGAAAGAAATGCAGGCCGTCCGCCGCCAGGTGACGATGATCTTCCAGTCCTTCAACCTGCTGATGCAGCGCACCTGCCTGCAAAACATCATGTTCCCGCTGAAGCTGATCCACACGCCCAAGGCGGAGGCCGAGGCCAAGGCCAAGGAACTGCTGAAAACTGTGGGCCTGCCGGACAAGGCCAACGTCTACCCGGCCCAGCTCTCCGGCGGCCAGCAGCAGCGCATCGCCATCGCCCGCGCACTGGCGACCAACCCCCGCGTCCTGCTCTGCGACGAGGCCACCAGCGCGCTGGACCCCAAGACTACACAGTCCATACTGGAGCTGATACGGCAGATCAACCGGGACACGGGCATCACCGTCATCGTCATCACCCACCAGATGAGCGTGGTGCAGGAGATCTGCAACCGCGTCGCCATACTGGAGCACGGCAGCGTGGTGGAGGAGGGCGACGTCAGCGAGGTCTTTTCCCATCCCAAGGCGTCGGCCACAAAGGCGCTGGTGTTCCCGGACATGGCGAACGGCGAGATCATGTCCACCGGCTACGGCCAGCGGGTGCGCCTGATCTTCGAGGGCTCCGTCACCATCGACAAGCCCCTCATCGCCTCCCTGGCCATGGAATGCGGCATCGCGGCCAACATCCTCGGCGCGTCCACCCGCACCGTGGGCAACCGGGAATACGGCTACATGCTCATCGAGATCCCCGGCGGCCCGGACGAGCTGGCCAAGGCGCTAAAGTACATCGGCAGGGCGCCCAACGTGTCCGTGCAGGTCGAGGCCCAATACAACGGTAAGGAGGCGGCGGTATGAATCAGTTCGCAATGGCGTTCACCCAGGATAAATTGGAAGAAGCCTGGCACGTCTTTCTGACGGAGTTCCCCCTGGGCCTGTGGGAGACGGTCTACGTCACCGTGCTCTCCACGCTCTTCGCCATCATACTGGGCCTGCCCCTGGGCATACTGCTGGTCACCGGCGACGAAAAGGGCATCCGCCCCATGCCGAAGCCCCTGATGAAGGCCATCAACGTCATCATCAACTTCCTGCGCTCGGTGCCCTTTCTGATACTCATCGTCATGGTCATCCCCCTGACCCGCGCCATCGTCGGCACCTCCATCGGCTCCGTGGCCTCCATCGTGCCGCTGGTGGTCGCCGCCTTTCCCTTCGTGGCGCGCCTCGTGGAGTCCTCCCTTAGAGAGCTGGACCCCAATATCATCGAAATGGCCCAGTCCATGGGCAGCTCCACCATGCAGATCATCTTCCAGGTGATGCTCCCCGAATCCGTCCCCTCCCTGGTCAATAACTTCACCCTCGCCATCACCACCATCCTGGGCTATACCGCCATGTCCGGCGCCATGGGCGGCGGCGGCCTCGGCAAGATCGCCATCAACTACGGCTATTCCCGCTATAAATACGCCGTGCTGTATCTGGCCGTCATCGTCCTCGTCCTCCTCGTCCAGCTCTTCCAGACCATCGGCACGCGGCTGGCAACGAGGCTGGATAAGCGGATTAAAAAGTAGATATGAAGCAATGGTCGTCGAGAGAGGTCATCGCGCTGCTGCGGGCGGATGGCTGGTATGAGGTCGCGTGCGAGGGCAGCCATCACCAGTACAAGCATCCCACCAAGAAGGGGCGCGTCACCATCAAGCATCCCTGCAAGGACATTCCCCGAAAGACACTTGACAGCATCGAACGACAATCCGGACTGCGATTCAGGTAATCGCCGCCCCGAAAGGAAAGCTGTTTATGAAAAAACCGGAACGTTACACCTATCCGGCGGTCTTTACCTATGAACCGGAACAGGAGATCGCCGTGGTATTCCCGGATTTGGACGTCGCCACCAGCGGCCAGAACGACGCGGACGCGCTGAAATCCGCCCGGGAGCTGCTGGGCATCGCCATGTTTGGATTGGAGGAAGACGGCGAGCCCATCCCCGAGCCTACCCCCCTGCCGGAGGTGGCGCTTGAACCTGACGAGCGGGCCGTGCTGGTGGATGTCTACATGCCCTCAGTGCGCATGGCGCAGGTCAATCGCACCGTGAGCCGCACCGTCACCCTTCCCGCATGGCTCAACGCCAAGGCGCTCGAACGGGGCGTCAATTTCTCTCAGGTGCTTCAGGAAGCCCTGCGTTCTCGCATGGGAGTTTAATGGATTTACCTGAAAAACAATTGTGACCGGAGGTGCGCCATGCTGAGCGAATACCTGATCGTGGAGAAGTCGGCGCTGCCGGACTATTTTCTGAAGGTGGTCGAGGCGCGGCACCTGCTGGAATCGGGGGAATGCGCCCAGGTGATCGACGCGGCGCGGGCCGTGGGGATCTCCCGGAGCACCTATTACAAATACAAGGACAAGATACTGGAGCCTTCTCAATTGACGGTGGGGCGCAAGGCGTCGCTGATGCTGACGCTGAACCACCAGGCGGGGATGCTTTCCAAGGTGCTGAACGCCGTTTCAGCCTGCCGGGCCAACATACTGACCATCACCCAGAGCCTGCCCATCCACGGGCGGGCCAGCATCATGCTTTCCATCGACTTATCCCAGCTCACCGGAACCCTGGACGCGCTCATCAGCACCCTGGACGGCATCGACGGCGTCGAACACGTCCGCCTGCTGGCGCTCGAATAGCACGGAGGTTATTTTTATGAAGATACGCATCATGACGGACAGCACCTGCGACCTGAACCCCGAATACCTCCGACAGCATGACGTGACCGTGATCCCGCTGACCGTGACGCTGAATGGCAGGGACTATGTGGACGACGGTGTGAGCCTGACCCCGGAGGACATCTTCCGCGCCGTGGGGAACGGCAGCGACCTGCCCAAAACCTCCGCCGTCAACACGGCCAGCTATCGCGAGACCTTCAAGGAGGGACTCAAGAGCTGCGACGCCATCATCCACTTTGCCATCGGCGCGGAGTTCTCATCCTGCCACGTCAACGCCGTGGCCGCGGCCAAGGGCTTGCCGGTTTACTGCGTGGATACCCGCAACCTGTCCTCGGGCATGGGGCTCATCGTGGCCGAGGCGGTGGACATGGTGGAGGCGGGATGTGAGAGCCCGGAGGCCATCGTCGGGCACATTCAGGGGATGCTGGACAAGGTGGACTGCTCCTTCGTGCTGAACCGGCTGGACTATCTCCACAAGGGCGGGCGCTGCTCCATGGTCGCCATGCTGGGGGCCAACATGCTCCATCTGAAGCCCTGCATCGAGGTGCAGAACGGCAAGATGGTGGTGGGCCGCAAGTATCGCGGGAGCTATGAGCGCTGCGTGAAGCAGTACATCGAGGACCGGCTCCATAACGCCGACACCGTGAATCCCAAGCGGGCCATACTCGTCCACACCGGCATACAGCCCGAGGCCGTCGCCAACGTCCGCACGGTCATCGAGAACACCTTCCACTTCGGCGAGCTGATGGAGACCCGCGCCGGCAGCACCATCTCCAGCCATTGCGGGGATACCACGCTGGGGCTGATGTTTGTGAGGAAATGAAAAATAATTACTGTATACGTTAATCAAGAACACCAACGACTGGAGCGCATACTATGAAGCAAGCGGAGGAAGTCACGAAGAGGAAGAAGCGCAAAAAGCGGGCGCTTCGGATGCGGCGCAGGGTGGCGGCGTTTCTGGCCTTTCTGGTCATCATCGCGCTGGGGCTGGCGGTCTGGGCCGCGCCGGGGCTGGGCATGTACGCCTGGATCGCGGCGGCGGTGGCGATGGCCGTTGAGGCGATACTGCTGGCGCGGAAAAAGCCCTTCCCCGGCACGCTGTACGTCATGCTGGGCATTTTGTGCATTGCGCTGATGGCGCTGGGCGTGGCGGCGCGGGGCTATGTGCCCACCGATCGGGGCATACTGCCCGCCGAGGCGCTGGTGACGGAGCTCCGGGTGTCCGACGCCTGGCCGGAGAACATCGAGCGCTATGTGGGCCTCGAGCGGCTGGACATGCACGGCTCCACCGTCACGGACTTCACGCCGCTGCTTTCCATGGAGCGCCTCCGTTCGCTGGACATCCGCGAAAATCCGGCCTTCGGGGACGCGGAATATGAGAACGTCGCCAACGCCATCCCCGGCTGTAATATACTGTACAGCCGCAATATCGCGGGCCGCCTCTACGACAGCGACGTCACCGCCATCGACCTGACCGACGCTGGCCTGGACGCCGCGGAGATCGCCGCCGTTGAAGCCGAATATCCCGACATTCAGTTCACCTACGACGTGCCGCTGATGGGCAAGTCCGTCAGCCCGGAGGCGCAGACGCTGGACTTGCAGGGCGCCGAGAAGGTGGACCCCGACGAGCTGGCCGCGGCGCTGAGCCTGATGCCCAACGTGACCACCGTGGACCTGCGGGGCGCGGCGCTGACCGTGGACGAGGTGGAGGCGCTGGTCAACAGCTATCCCCATCTGGATTTCCTGCTCACCTTCGCCATTCCCGGCGGCACCATGTCCAGCGAGGACGAGACGGTGACCCTCCCCGGCGGCACCTACGATGATTTGAAAACCGCCATGGCCTTCATGCCCTACATGCCGAAGCTGCAATACATCGACGCGAGGGGCATCGTCATGAACGCCGCCGAGCTCCAGGAGCTTCGGGAGAATCCGGACAGCGCAAAGCTGCTGTATAACTTCACCGTGTACGGCCAGAGCGTCAACCTGCTGACCACCGAGCTGAACCTGGACAACGTCACCATACAGAGCCGGGAGGAGATCGAGCTGGTGCTGGCCGCCCTGCCCAACCTGCAGACGGTGTCCATGGTGAACTGCGGCCTGTCCACCGCCGATATGATGGCGCTGTGCGACGCCCACCCGCAGATCCACTTCGTCTGGGTGGTGGAATTCGGCAAGTACAAGCTCCGCACCGACGCAACGGCCTTTACCACCAATCTCTATGCCAACAACAAGGAGCACTACACCTCCGAGACCTTTGCCCCGCTGAAATACTGCACCGAACTGATGATGCTGGACATCGGCCACTGTGACGTGACGGATATCTCCTTCATCGCGGGCATGAAGCACCTCAAGGTGTTGATCCTGGCGGACAACGACATCACGGACCTCTCCCCCCTGGCGGACAAGGAGGAGCTGGAGTTTGTGGAGATATTCCTGAACAAGGTCAGCGACCTCACGCCTCTGGCGAACAAGCCGCACCTTCTGGATCTGAATATCTATTACAACCCTGTCACCGATCTCTCCCCGCTGGCCACTGATACCGCCCTGGAGCGGCTGTGGCTGGGCGAGTGCGGCCTGCCCGGCAGCCAGATCGCCGCCATCAAACAGGCCCTGCCCAACTGCAAGGTCAACGCCAAGGGCTCCGCCTCCACCGGCCGCGGCTGGCGCGAGCACAAGCGGTATAACACCATCAAGGAGATGTACAAGCAGGGGGTCTATATACCTTTTACGTGATGAATTGAAATCAATTGATGATTCAAAAGTCTGCTCTTTAAATATTCTGAAATGGGGGATTCAAGATGATATGCAACAACATCCTCGAGGCCGTGGGCGGGACGCCGCTGGTGCGGCTGAACCGTATGCCGGAGCCGGGGAGCGCCCAGGTGCTGGTGAAGATGGAGGCTTTGAACGTGGGCGGGTCCATCAAGACCCGGACGGCGCTGAACATGATCGAGGCCGCCGAGCGGGAGGGACTCATTGATAAAGACAGCATCATCGTGGAGCCCACCTCCGGCAACCAGGGCATCGGCCTGGCGCTGGTGGGCGCGGTGAAGGGCTATCGCACCATCATCATCATGCCGGACTCCGTCAGCGAGGAGCGCCGCAAGCTGGTGCGCCACTACGGGGCCGAGGTCCAGCTCATCCACGACGCCGGGGACATCGGCAAGTGCATCGAGGAATGTCTCAATTCCGCGCTCAGGATGCAGGCGAAGAACCCCAAGGTGTTCGTGCCCCAGCAGTTTGAGAATCCCCACAACACCGAAGCCCAGCGCAATTTCACCGCCGAGGAGATACTGAAGCAGGTGGACGGCCCCATCGACGGCTTTTGCAGCGGCATCGGCACCGGCGGCACGCTGACCGGCATCGGCGAGGTGCTGAAGGCGAAGAATCCCGGCATCGAGATCTGGGCCGTGGAGCCGGAGAATGCCGCCATCCTCGCCGGGGGCACCATCGGCACCCACATCCAGATGGGTATCGGCGACGGCATCATCCCCGCCATACTGAACCGGGAGATCTATGATTCCATCTATGTGGTCACCGACGCCGAGGCCATTGACACCGCCAAGCGCCTCGCCCGTGAGGAGGGCCTGATGTGCGGCATCTCCAGCGGCACCAACGTGGCCGCCGCCCTCAAGCTGGCCAAAAAACTGGGCCCCGGCAAGACCGTCGTCACCGTCCTCCCGGACACCGCCGAACGGTATTTCTCCACGACGCTGTTTTATGAATGAGATGGGGGAGGACTCCCTCAGGCGCTTCGCGCCAGCTCCCTCAGGGAGGGAGCCTTTAGGCGACCTTTCAAAAGGCTCCCTCTCAGAGGGAGCTGTCAGCGAAGCTGACTGAGGGAGTCGTTGTCTTTCTCAATCAATCCCTGTCTGTCAAAAAAACTGAATGATGCCAAAATGTAGGGGCGGCGTTGCGCTGCCCGCCGGGTACTGCGATGTCGCTTCGTACTCGGGCGGGCGGCGAAACGCCGCCCCTACTGGCATGGCTTGTCGCTATGCGGCTTTCTCTCCCGCCAGTGATTTCAGATAGGCATCAATGGCATTGATGATCTCCGGGGAGGCATAGTCCCTTCCATCCAGCGGATAGGCGAGGGTGTAGGCGAAGTTGTCCGCCAGGGTCTCCTCCGGGTCGATGACGTAATCGGTGTTGCGGCCAAAGACCTCCCGGAAGTTGGCGGCGTCCTTGGAGGTGTACATCGTGGTGAGGTCGTCGATGGGCACGAGGCCGGTCACCATGCTGGAAAAGAAGTTGTCGCCCGGCTTTTCAAAGGGCTTGCCCGCGATGAAGACGACCGCGCAGTTCTTCATTTCACCGTCGATCTCAAAGGCGGCGTAGGAATTGTGATGGTCCACGTCCGGATTGCTGATGATGCGCTCACGGATGGCGGGGGCGAAATCATAGTCCTCGTCCACCACCGTGAAGCCCAGTATGCCGTACATGTCCCGGCGGAAATCGGGATGATTCCGGGTCAGGCAGTGGAACAGCTCGTGGGCGACGATCTGACGGAAGATGGCCTGATCTTTCGGGTCCTCCGACAATCCCTTCGCCAGGAGTCGTTCACCCAGATAGATCTGCGTGCCGTGGGTGTAGGCGGCAGCGTCACACTCCTCGCGCATGGTGGTCTTGGCGAACACGATGCCTTCCGTGGCCGGGAGGGCGTAGCCCCGCTCACCGCAGGTCGCATCGATGGCGGCCATGGCCTCGTCCACGGCGACCTTCTCCGCGTCGGTATAGTCCCGGGTCTCCCCGGCGACCATGGCCTCCAGCTCTTCGAGGGTGGCGTCCAGCTTTTGCATACGGAAGTTCAGGTCCTCCTGGTTCATGTTTTCGTGATAATTCCGGTTGGACAGCAGCAGCTCCGCCGCCTCGTTGGCGTCGACAAAGCGATACTGAAACGCGCCCTCCGCCAGCGCCGCCGGGAGGGTCAGCAGAACGCACATCAACACGATCAACAGCTTCTTCATGGTTCGATCTTCCTTTCTTCGTCAAGCCAGTCCATCAGCTTCTGCATCAGCACGATGGCTCCGGGCTCACCGGAGGTCTGGTATTCCACGGTGCCGGGGGTGTCGTCGGAGCGCAGGCCGTAGACCTCCAGTTGGGATCTCAGCCGCTGGGCGGTGCCGTCCCGGCCGTCGAACAGCTTCGCCTCGGGGAACACCGCCTGGACGTGGTTGCGCAAGTAGGGGTAGTGGGTGCACCCCAGCACCACGGCGTCGATCTGCTCCCCGGCATAGGGTTTAAGCAGCTCCCTCACCTGTGCCGCCGCCTCCGGGGTCTGGGCCTTGCCGCCTTCCACCAGCTCCACCAGCCCTTCGCCCACCACGGGGATGGCGTCGTCACCATAGCGGGCCATCAGGCGGTTGAACTTTTCAAGGCGCAGCGTGGTCTCCGTCGCCAGCACGATCACCTTGCCGCCGTGCCGCGCGAAGTGGGCCGGCTTCAGCGCCGGTTCCATGCCGATGATGGGCAGCTCCGGGTGCTCGGCCCGCACGATCTCCGCATAGGCCGAGGTGGCTGTGTTGCAGGCGATGACGATGGCTTTTACACCGCGTTCAAGCAATATGCCGATGGCCGCCGCCGACAATGCCCGTATCTCCTCCAGCGGCCGCGGTCCGTAGGGCGTGTGCTTATTGTCCCCATAAAACAGATAGTTTTCGTTCGGCATGATCCGCCGGGCCTCGTGCAGCACGCTGATGCCGCCCACCCCGGAATCAAAAAAGCCGATCAGGTCGTTCATGTCTCCTGCTCCCATCTGAATATCATCGCTTTCCATTATAAAGGGTTTTGACCTCAAATGCAAGCGGATTGCGCACAAAGAAAGGGATGCCGAATTCCACCGGCATCCCTGATAAATAATGTTTACCGCGCGTCTCTGATGACGATCTTGATTCCGGGCCTGGCCCACTGTATGATCTGCTTCATGCTGCCCTCGTCGATGGCGACGCAGCCAGCGGTGTAGGCATTTTTGCCCTTGCAGTGCAGGAAAATGCAGCTCCCCTTGTGGGGCGTGCCCTCGACGTTGTAGTCGATGAACATGCAGTAGTTGTAGACGCCCTTGTAGTCGATCAGGTGCTCATCCGAGGAGGTGTAATCCCGGCCCGTATCCCGGGAATCCACTAACTGATTGTAATAATCAGAGCTGGACGCGCCGCACCAGTAATGGTACTTGGTCACCTTGGTATAGGCCATCTTTGCGCCGGGGTCATCTTTGATGCCGAAGGGCGTGGTCAGGTTGTAGGTGCCGACGGGGGTCTTCTTGTCGCCCTCCTTGGTTTTGCCGATGCCGTTGCGGCCCACATAGGCCGACGTGGACAGCCGCTCCACCCAGATGCCGTTGATCTTCTCATGGACGGACAGCGTGGCATTGCTGCCGCCGGTGTACTCCACCAGCACGATCTGGTCGGCACTCGTCGCCGCGTCCAGCGCGGCCGCCTTGCTCATGGTGGGGGCGGGGGTCACGGTCACTTCGTCATCATCCTCGTCGTCATTGTCAGTTGCCGCATCGTCCTTTTCGATGATCACGACCTCCACGGCCAGCACCTGCTTGCCGTACTTCACGCCGATCACCGTGCTGCCCGCCTTCCTGCCGCTGATGACGCCGTTCTCGGCCACCTCGGCGATGTCTGGGTCCTTGGAGCGGTACAGCTCCACCCCGCCGCTGGGCAGGCTCATGGATTCCCCGGCGGTCATGATCAGCTTTTTCGGCAGCACCACCAGGCCGCACTGGGCCTCCGCGCCGCCGCCGGCCACGGTCAGCACCGTCTTGCCCTCGGCCACCGCCTGTACCACGCCGAATTCGGAGATGGTCGCAACCGTGGAATCCGAGCTGGTAAAGCGCACGTCCGCCTTCGCCACACCCGTGAGCTTCGGCGTCAGCCGGGCATTGTCGCCCACAAACATCAGCCCCATCCTCACCGGCAGCTTGATGGCCGGCCCCTTTTTCTTCTTCGCAGCCAGGCCCGTCGAGGGCAGTGCCAACAGCAGCATGAGCGCCAGTACGAGCGCCGTCAACCGTTTGAATTTCATAGGTCATCCCCCTTTTGTTCACCTTATATATTTCAATTCTATCACAAAAGTATGACAATATATACGGCGGTCAGGGGATAACAATGTGGCAATCGGGTGAATATGGGGGGTGATGAGTTGGTGATGAATTGGAAGTTGTCGGGGAGACGGGGGTTCACCTCATCCGCCCCTTCGGGGCACCTTCCCCTCAAGGGGAAGGCTTTTGGGCCCCGCGTTTCCCAGCCCCTGCCTTCCCCTTGAGGGGAAGGTGCCCGTGAGGGCGGATGAGGTGGCCTCAAACAAACTCCCCCGATAAATCCCTGTTTATCGAACCATCCCATCTTCAACGACCGAACACTTCCCGATGTATCTCATCGATCAAGGGGATCGCGTCGGCGGCGAAGGATTCCACGTAGGGGCGGTCGATGCAGTGGACGGGATCACTCTTGGGGCAGGGTCCGCGATAGGCGTCCAGTATGATCCTGCGCCATTCGGTGAACTCGTACTGGGTCAGCAGGGGATGGTCGGCAGACACGTCGGCCCGGGCGATGAGCGCCAATAGCTCATGGAGCCGGGGGAGGTGGCTGTAGAGGGCGAAGTCGGTGACGAAGGTGTCGTTATAGTAGACATCCACGTCCAGCTTCCCGTCGGGTTTGATGAGCACGGGCAGCTTGACCAGATAGCGCTGCACCCACTGGCAGTCCGTCAGTACATGGACGCCATAGCCGATGTCGAAGGGGGCATGGCGCGCACGCCAGTAGTCCTCCACCGGCTCCCGGTGGAGCTGCCGCCAGTTGTAGAGGTGGATTTCATCCTTGCGGGACTTGTCGTCGTGGTCCCGGACGTGTATGGCATCCGGCGAAACCGCGCCGAGGTAGTATTCCGGACAGTCCTTATATTCCGGGTGTCCCTGGGCCCACAGATCCGCCACCAGCAGGTGAACCATTGTCAAAGCCATATTCTGAGCCTCTGTTTCTTTTGTTTTTATAACGGCAGTTTTACCGTAAACGTGGAGCCCTGCCCCGGCGTACTGTCCACCTCGACAGTGCCCTGGCACAGGTCCACGATGCGCTTGACCAGGGAAAGCCCCAACCCGTTGCCCTCGGCGGCGTGGGCGGTGTCGCCCTGGTAGAACTTTTCGAATACGCGGTGCCGCGTGGCCTCGTCCATGCCGGGGCCGGTGTCCCGGACGCTGACCACGGCCTGTCCCTCAGTCTGTGTGAGCGTCACCCCAAGCACGCCGCCCTCGGGGGAAAACTTGATGGCGTTGCCCAGCAGGTTGACCCAGACGTGCTGCATCATCTCCTCATTGCCGAAGTATTCCACCTCGTTGAGGTCGATGTCCAGCTCCAGGTCCTTCTGGGTCCACTGCTTTTCCAATAACAGGATACATTTGCGGAGCTGTTCGTCCAGCTGATAGCGGGTCTTGTCGGTGACGATGGTCTGGTTTTCCAGCTTGGACAGCAACAGCACGTTGCCGGACATGTTGGCCAGCCGGTCCGATTCGGAGACGATGATGTCCAGGTATTCACGGCGCTGCGCCTCGGTCAGGTCCTCCCGTTCCAGTTGCTTGGCGAAGCCGCGTATGGAGACGATGGGGGTCTTGAACTCGTGGCTGAAGTTGTTGATGAAGTCCTTGCGGAACAGCTCCAGCCCGCCCAGCTCGCTGGCCATGTCGTTGAAGCTGCGCACCAGGCGGCCCATGTCGCCGTCCACGTCCTCGCAGTCCACCCGGACGGAGAAGTCCCCCTGGGAGACGTGGCGCATGGCCTGCACCAGATCGTTGATGGGCTTCAGCTTGCCCCGCCCCATGCTGGCCGCCAGCGTGGTGATGAAGAATACCATCAGCACCGGTATGGTCAAAAGCCGCGCATAAGGGTTCACCAGCAGGCCCACCACCAGCAGCAGCGCGTAGGCCGCCGCCGTCAAAAGGCCCGATGTGATGATGATGCCGATCAGAAACACCATCAGCGTCATGTATACCGAATCCCGCCGCCGATGATCCTTCGGCGGCCGCGGTTCCGGCAGCTTCGAGGGCAGGTTCAAGGAGCTTCACCGCCTTGTGTGGTTGATGATATGGGCGATAAATTGGAAGTTGTTGAGCTGAGCGGGTAGGCCACCTCATCCGGCGCTTCGGTGCCGCGCCTCAAATCTTCGATTTGAGCCGTGGCAGTCTGGCCCGCGCCACCTTCCCCTCAAGGGGAAGGCTTTTGGGGCCACCGTTCTTAACCCCTTGCCTTCCCCTTGAGGGGAAGGTGGCCGTGAGGGCGGATGAGGTGGACAACGTACGACATCTCGACAAATCCCTGTTTACGCTTCCTTCTTCACCGCCTTGTATCCCAGCCCGCGGACGGTGACGATCTCGAAGTCGTCGTTGTCGCGGTAGTGGTCGCGGAGGCGGTTGATGTGGACGTCCACGGTGCGCTCGTCGGTGTCGGAGTCCATGTCCCAGATCTCGTCCATGAGCTGGCGGCGGGTGAATATCTTGTTGGGATAGGAGAGCAGCTTGAACAGCAGCATGAACTCCTTCTTCGGCAGCACGCGGCGGCCCTCCGGGGTCTCCACGGAGAGCTGGTCGTAGTCCAGCATGGTCTTGCCCACGGTGAGCTTGTGCTCGTTGGCGATGCGGCTGCGGCGCAACAGGGCGGCGATGCGCAGTATCATCTCCTCCTCGTCCACGGGCTTCACCATATAGTCGTCCGTGCCGATCTGAAAGCCCTTGTGCTTATCCGCGGGCTTTTCACGGGCCGTCACCATCAGTATCGGCAGGTCGCAGCCGGATTCGCGGAGGGTCTGGGTGAACTCATAGCCGTCCATCCGCGGCATCATGATGTCCAGCAGTATCAGGTCCACGTGCTTCTTGTCCAGTATGTCCAGCGCCTCCACGCCGTCACAGGCCAATATGGGCTGGTAGCCGTGCTGGGTCAGCACCGCCTCCATCAGCCGCCGGGTGTTCGCGTTGTCCTCTACCACCAGTATGTGAAACATTTATGCCTCCAGGAATGTTTTTCGACGTTAGTGCAAATTGGAATTTGTAGGGGAGACGAACCAAACTTGTAGGGGCGCCGTTTCGGCGCCCGCCTTGTACGAAGCGCATCGGCTTGCCCGGCGGGCGGCGCAACGCCGCCCCTACAGGGTTTCTTAGCATCTTCCATTATCTCACGCCTATGTTAATCCACTATGAACGGGGAATGGCGCTTTGATGCCGCCAAACCGCTTGCAACTTATGGGGAAACATGATAGAATGATTTCAGCAATTCTGACAGGAGAGATCACAATGAGCGAGGAAAACAACAAGCGGGAGGAGCCGACGCTCCAGCAGCGCTATTCCAAGGCGGAGATCGACGACATACTGGCCGACGACCCGGACGAGGCCCCCACGGAATGGGTGCCCACCCGCTTTGAGAAGAAGATCAAGGCCATCCCCGAGAGCACGTGGACCCTCTACCAGATTTTAGCCGGCATGGTCATCGGCGGCATCACCGTGGCGTCGCTCTTTCTGGGCGGCCGGGATTCCGGCGTGAGCTGGGGCTTCCTGGTGTCCGTGGTGCTGGCGCTGCTGGTGCCCAACTGGATGGAGGACCGGGGCCGCCGCAAGGTGATGAAGCTCCGCTACACCATGATCGCCGTCATCGCCGTGGGCATCATCGCCATGGTCCTCTATACCGGCATGACCAAGGGCTGGGACAGCTTCACCATCAAAAAGGCGAAGGACGCCGCATGGGCCATCGGAAACTGGATGAGACTGTAAACATGTACCCCCTGTCATATACGGGCAGGGGGAATATTATCGACGGAGGAAGAAGATTATGGAAAACAAAAAGCGTTCGGAAATGAACCGGGATTTCATGTGGGACCTGACGCCCATCTATGCCAGCGACGAAGCGTGGCGTGTGGCATTATCAGAATCCGAGTCGGCGGTGAAGGAGCTGTCCGCCCTGCCGGGGACTTTGAAAGTTTCCGTGGAAAGCCTGCGGGCCGGTCTGGATAAAATTTACGCCATTTCCGAGCAGGCGGAGCGGGTCTACGCCTACGCCATGCTCCGCAAATCCGAGGATGGCGGCGACCCCGCGGCCCAGGAGATGGAAGCCCGCGCCATCTCCATGCTGGTGGCGCTGCAAACCGCCACGGCCTTTGTGAACCCGGAGATACTGTCCATCAAAGAGGCCACATTGAATAATTGGCTAAAAGGCGAAGCCCTGAAGCCCTATCGCCACATCATTGAGGACATCGCCCGCGCCCGTGCCCACACGCTGGACCACAACAGCGAGCGCCTGATGGCCATGCTGGGCGACGCGGCCCAGACCCCGGAGAACGTCTTTGAGATGCTCAGCGAGGTGGACATGCGCTTCCCCGCCATTCATGATGAAGAGGGCAACGAGCTGCCCCTGACCCACGCCAGCTTCGGCGTCTACCGGGAGAGCCGTTCCCAGCAGGTCCGCAGGGAAGCCTTTGAGACGTACTTTGGAGAGTATACCAAGTATATCAACACCCTGGCCGCCGCCTACGCCGGCAGCGTCAAGCTGGACTGCTTTAACGCCGACGCAAGGGGCCATGAGAGTGCCTGCGCCGCCGCGCTGTTCGCAAATAACGTGCCCGGCAGTCTCTACGACGGCCTCATCGAAGCTGTTCACGATGCCCTCCCCGACATGGGCCGCTACCTCGCCCTGCGCAAGCAACGGCTGGGCCTGGACACGCTGAACCTGTACGACCTCTACGCGCCCATCGTGGAGGACGTGGAGATCGAAATGCCCTTCGAAAAGGCCAAGGCGCTGGTGAAGGATGCGCTGAAGCCGCTGGGAGAGGAGTACCAGACGCTGCTGGACCGTGCCTTTGACGAGAAGTGGATCGACGTCTACGAGAACCAGGGCAAGCATACCGGCGCCTATTCCATGGGCGTCTATGGCGTCCACCCCTATGTGCTTTTGAACTTCGCGGGCAAGCTGGACGACGCCTTCACCCTGGCCCACGAGCTGGGCCACTCCATGCACAGCTTCTTCTCCGACCGCGCCCAGGACTACGCCAACCACGACTACGCCATCTTCGTGGCCGAGGTGGCCTCCACGGTGAACGAGGTGCTGCTGACCCGCCATCTGCTCAAGGTGGAGACGGACCCCGCCCGCCGCGCCATGATACTGAACCACTTCTTAGAGGGCTTCCGCACCACCATCTTCCGCCAGACGCTGTTTGCCGAGTTCGAGCGGGACGCCCACGCCCTCTACCAGTCCGGCACGCCGCTGACTGCCGAGGCGCTGAATAAGCTGTATCATGATCTGAACGCCAAATACTACGCGGGTGCCGAGACCAACGCTTTCTGCGATGTGGAGTGGGCGCGGATTCCCCATTTCTACTCCGCGTTTTACGTCTATCAGTACGCCACCGGCTTCTCCAGCGCTGTGGCCATCGCGGACCATATCCTGAAGACCGGCGACGCCTCCGACTACCTGCGCTTCCTGTCCACCGGCGGCAGCGACTATCCCATCGAGGAGCTGAAGCTGGCCGGCGTCGATCTCACCACGCCCCAGCCCGTCCACGACGCCCTACACGCCTTCGGGGAAGCGCTGGACGAGCTGACGCGCATACTGTGCTGACTTAGTTTTTTCACTCGACCGGAATAAACGCTTTACGAAGCTGTGTTATTATGCCTCCAATCGGGAATACTTTGAAAGAGATCGTTTATCCGGGAGGCATGGAATGTCCAGACTAAAGGTCAAGCGCATGCTCTCGCTGCTGGCGGTGCTCGCCGTGGCGGTCATGATATTCTTCTTTTCAGCGCAGGACGGCGAGGATTCCTCCAAGCTTAGCGCCGGGATCACGAAATGGGTGCTGACCCATGTGGTGCCCGGCTTTGAGGACATGACGCCGGGCGAACAGCAGGCCATCATGGAAAGGGCAGGTTTCATCGTCCGCAAGACGGCACATTTTTCGGAATATGCGCTGCTGGCGCTGACGCTGGTCATCTTTCTGCGCTATTATAAATCGGGCTGGCGGCCGCCGGCCATGGCCCTGTGCGCCTGGTTGGTTGCGACGCTCTACGCCTGCACCGACGAGCTGCACCAGATGTTCGTGGACAGCCGCGGCCCCGCCCTCCGGGATGTCTGCATCGACAGCGCCGGCGCGGTCCTCGGTGCGCTGGTGGGCATGACGCTGATGATTATCGTGCTGTGGTGCAGGCGGAGAGCGGCGGAGGGATAAACGGGGATTTGTCGAGAGGTATGTTCGAGGCCACCTCATCCGCCCTCACGGGCACTTGACAAGGGCCTGCCGGCCCCATCTCACTGAAAACAGTCCACTGGACTGTTTTCCGGGCGCTCGGGCACCGAAGCGCCGGATGAGGTGGGTTACCTGCTTACCCCGAAAAATTCCAATTTATCTCACAGACTAAACTAATCAATTTGAACGGGAAATGGAGCAGCACCTCGCTGCCTCTATTTCCCATTTGTTTTGTCGTTTTGACATTTTGTCGCAAGCTGAACGTTCGGTTTTTGTTCAAGCGGTCATGACGTAGAAAAAAGACATGTCTTTTTGTTGATTTGAACAATTCACAAAATCACATAAAGGTGATATAATTTTATCATCAAGTTTAATCAGGGAGGTTTTCTTCATGGCAAGTTTGTCTCTTCGCAATATCTACAAGATCTATTCCGGCGACGTGACCGCCGTTACCGATTTCAACCTTGAAATCGAGGACAAGGAGTTTATCATCCTGGTCGGCCCCTCCGGCTGCGGCAAGTCCACCACCCTGCGCATGGTCGCCGGCCTTGAGGACATCTCCAAGGGCGAGCTGTACATCGACGACCGCTTGGTCAACCACGTGCCGCCGAAGGATCGCGATATCGCGATGGTGTTCCAGAGCTACGCTCTGTATCCCCACATGACGGTTTATGACAACATGGCCTTCGGCCTGAAGCTGCGCAAGATGCCCAAGGACGAGATCGACCGCCGCGTGAAGGAAGCCGCCCGCATCCTCTCCATTGAGCAGTACCTCAACCGCAAGCCCGCGGCGCTCTCTGGCGGCCAGCGTCAGCGTGTCGCCCTGGGCCGCGCCATCGTGCGTGAGCCGAAGGTCTTCCTGATGGACGAGCCTCTGTCCAACCTGGACGCCAAGCTGCGCGTGCAGATGCGCTCCGAGATCACCAAGCTCCACAAGCGCCTGCAGACCACCTTCATCTACGTCACCCATGACCAGACCGAGGCCATGACCATGGGCTCCCGCATCGTCGTCATGAAGGACGGCTTCATCCAGCAGGTGGACAGCCCCCAGAACCTGTACGACTATCCGGCCAACCTGTTCGTCGCGGGCTTCATCGGAATGCCTCAGATGAACATCTTCCGCGCCAGGCTCGAGAAGCAGGGCAACGCCGTCTACGCCAAGTTCGGCTCCAACAGCGTCAAGGTGCCCGAGGGCAAGGTCCAGCGCATGACCGGCGACTACATCGGCAAGGAAGTCTATCTGGGCATCCGTCCCGAGAACATCAACGACGACGCCAAGTTCACCTCCACCTATCCCGAGGCCTGCATCGACGTCGACGTCGAGCTGATCGAGCTGATGGGTTCCGAGACCTATCTGTACCTCAACACCTCCGGCAAGGACGAGAACTTCGTCGCCCGCGTTGATCCCCGCACCTCCTCCCGTGCCGGCGATCACATCAAGGTGGGCTTCGACGTCAACCGCCTCCACTTCTTCGATGTGGACACCGAGAAGACCATCCTCACCCGCGATTAATCCGAAGAGACAAACACAGCGAGCGCCCGAAAGGACGCTCGCTTTTCTTCGTTTTGGTGATCGGCCATGCGTTTTGTCCGACTTTATCGACAATTCTTCAGAAACGGCAACGATTCAGTCCTGTCGATAAACGGGGATTTGTCGGGATGTTTGTTTGAATCCACCTCATCCGCCCTCACGGGCACTTGACAAGGGCCTGCCGGCCCCATCTCACTGAAAACAGTCCACTGGACTGTTTTCCGGGCGCTCGATGCT